>DATMNB010000025.1:0-33471 GCA_035569435.1 Gemmatimonadaceae bacterium | reverse complement strand
CGGGCGGCGGCGAGGCAGGTCTTGTTGGGATATGCCGTGCCGCGGGCGGAGCGCGGCCTGGCGAGGCGTCGCCGAGAGGTGCTGGTCCCGGACGATGGGCCAATCGAGGCGCGGTTGACGCAGCATCACGCCGCCCTCAATGCCGAGCGGTTTGGGAACACGCTGGGTGTTGTTCCGGTGCGGGTATCGCGGCGGCTCCGGAGTCGGCTCGGGTACTACCGGCTGGCGGCCGCTGGGACGGATCCGGAGATCGTCATTAGCCGCCGGCACTTGCGCCGGCACGGGTGGGACGAGGCGGTGGCGACGCTGTTGCACGAGATGGTGCATCAGTGGCAGGACGAGTCGGGGCTGCCCGTCGATCACGGGCCTGGATTCCGTGCCAAAGCCCGGGCGGTGGGGGTCACACCGGCGGCGCGGCGCGTGGTGCGATAGTACTTTTTAGGGCTATGTCTACCGACTTTTTCGACATTGATGGCGCGCTGACGGAAGAAGAGCGCGCCGTGCGGGATAGTGTGCGGCGGTTCGTCGACGACCGGGTGTTGCCGGTGATTGGCCAGTGCTACGTGGACGGACGCTTCCCCCGGGAGTTGATACCGGAGATGGCGGGGCTCGGCCTCTTTGGCGCCAATCTCCCCGAGGAATACGGCTGCGCCGGCCTCAATAACGTCGCGTACGGGCTCATCATGCAGGAGCTCGAGCGGGGTGACTCCGGGATCCGGTCGTTTGCCTCGGTGCAGGGCGCGCTGGTCATGTACCCGATCTATGCCTTTGGCAGCGAGGCGCAGAAGCGCCACTACTTGCCCAAGATGGCGTCGGGCGAGATCATCGGTTGCTTCGGCCTGACCGAGCCCGACTATGGTTCCAACCCGTCGGGCATGATCACGACGGCGCGCGAGCAGGGCGATGGATCCTACGTCCTGAATGGCGCCAAGATGTGGATCACCAACGGGTCGACCGCCCAGGCGGCGATCATCTGGGCCAAGACGGGCGCGGATGACAAGTCGATCCGCGGGTTCGTCGTCCCGACGGATACCAAGGGCTTTTCGGCGAAAGATCAGAAGGGCAAGTTGTCGCTCCGCGCCTCCGACACGAGCGAGCTCGTGTTGCAGGACGTGTGCGTGCCCAAGACGGCGGTGCTCCCGGGGAGCGGTGGGCTCAAGAGCCCGCTCATGTGTCTGACGCAGGCGCGGTATGGCATCTCCTGGGGCGCGATCGGCGCGGCGATGGCGTGCTACGAGGAAGCGTTGGCGTACTCCAAGACGCGCGTCATGTTTGACCGGCCGATCGGAGGATTCCAGCTGCAGCAGCAACGGCTGGCGGACATGATCACCGAGATCACCAAGGCGCAGCTCCTGTCGCTGCACCTGGGTCGTCTCAAGGACGCGGGGACGTTCACGCCGCAGCAGGTGTCGATGGCCAAGCGCAACAACGTCGACATTGCCACCAACATCGCCCGTGAGGCGCGCCGGCTCCTGGGCGCCAACGGGATTCTCGCCGAATACTCGGCCATGCGGCACATGGAGAACCTCGAGAGCGTCTACACCTACGAGGGGACGCATGACATCCACACGCTGATCCTCGGCCAAGCCGTCACCGGGCTCAACGCCTTCAACTAATGAAAATCGCCGTATGCCTCAAGCGCGTCCCCGACACGGAGACGCGAATCACGATTGCCCCTGGCGGCCAGTCGATCGTCGACGCCGGGGTCAAATTCATTCTCAACCCGTACGACGAGTTCGCCGTCGAGGCGGCACTGCAACTCAAGCAGGCGCAGGGCGGCGAGGTCGTGGCGATCTCGCTGGGTCCTGACGTGGTCCAGGAGACGCTGCGGACGGCGCTGGCGATGGGCGCCGATCGCGCGATCCAGCTCAAGACCGACGGGAACCCGTACGATACGATCGCCGTCGCCAGCGCGTTGGCGGCGGAGCTCAAAAGTGGGGGGTACGATCTCATCCTGCTCGGCAAGATGGCGATCGATGACTACAACCACGCCATGGCGCCCGCGCTCGGCGAGTTGCTCGATGTGCCGTCGGTGAGCGCGGTGAGCAAGCTGACAATTGCCGACGGCCGCGCCACGGCGGAGCGTGAGGTCGAAGGCGGCGTCGAGGTGGTCACGTTCCCGCTGCCGGCGGTGGTGAGCGCGGACAAGGGGCTCAACAAGCCGCGGCTCCCGACGTTGCCTGGGATCATGGCCGCCAAGAAGAAGCCCATGGAGAGCAAGCCCGCGGCGCTCGGTGCCGCGAAGGTCGTGGTGCGAACGCTGACGCCGCCGCCGGAGCGGCCGGCCGGCCGGATCCTCGGCGAGGGCGCCGGTGCTGTGCCGGAGCTCGTGCGCTTGCTGCAAACCGAAGCCAAGGTACTCTGATGCCCAACGTACTGGCATACGCAGAAGCGCGGGGCACGACGCTCCGCAAGGCCGCGTTCGAGGCGGTGGCCGCGGCGCGCGTCATTGCCGCGGGGGGCGAGGTGCACGCTCTGCTTGTCGGACCGCCGGGGATCGCCGCAACGGCCGCGGCGCTCGGGCGCGCGGGGGCGACACGGGTGTTCGTGAGCGAGCATCCGGCGTTCGCGCAATACAACGCCGACGCGGCGCGCGCGTTGGCCGCGGAGCGGACCAAGAGCGGTGGGTATCGGGCCGTGGTCTTTGCGTCGACGGCGCAAGGGCGGGATCTGGCCCCGCGGGTGGCGGCGAGGCTTGGCGCGGCGCTCGCGTCCGATGTCACCGGGATCACGGTGGCGGGGGACGAGATCAGTGTCGTGCACCCGGTATACTCGGGGAAAGCGATTGCCACGCTGACGGTGCAGGGGACGCCGGCGGTGATCTCTGTGCGGCCGTCGACGTTTGTGGCCGCGGAGGATGGGCGCGACGCGGTGGTCGAGCCGATCCAGCCGGTGGGCGATCCTGCAGCGGGGCGGGTGGTGGTGACGGAGCTCCGGACAGGGGGTGGGGCCAAGCTCGACGTTGCGGAGGCGCCGATCGTGGTCAGTGGCGGGCGCGGGCTCAAGGGGCCGGAGAACTTTGCGATCGTCGAGGCGCTGGCGGCCGCGTTTGGCAACGCCGCGGTCGGGGCGTCGCGGGCGGTCGTGGATGCCGGATGGCGTGGGCATGGCGATCAGGTCGGGCAGACGGGGAAGACGGTCAGCCCGTCGCTCTACGTCGCGATCGGCGTGTCGGGGGCGATTCAGCATCTGGCGGGGATGCGCACGGCCAAGACGATCGTGGCGATCAACAAGGACAAGGACGCGCCGATCTTCAAGATCGCGGATTATGGGATTGTTGGTGATCTGTTCGAGATCGTTCCCGCGCTGACGGCTGCGGTGCGCGAGGCCCGTAAGACGGGATGACCATCGCGACGCTGATGTTTGTCCTGCTCGTGGTCCTTGGGGCGGGGTTCTTCTCGTACAACGCGCAACGGCTGGTTCGCTACCTTGGCATCGGGCGTCCGGATGATCGGACGGGCGATGTCGAGGTCCGGACGCGGAACCTCGTGTCGATCGGGCTGCTGCAGAGCAAGATCCTGCGCGATCCGGTCGCGGGGGCGATGCATGCGACGGTCTTTTGGGGATTCATCGTTCTGACCGTCGGGACGATCGAGATCTTCATCCAGGGTGTGGCGCCCGGGTTCACCTACGCCGGGCTCTTGGGGCCGCTCTACGCGCCGTACGTGGTCATGGAGGAGGTGTTCGCGCTGTTCGTGCTGGTCGCCGTCGCGTGGCTGCTGTATCGCCGTTTGGTGATCAAGCCCAAACGGCTGCGGGGCGACAAGCTCGAGCAGGGCGATGCGTTGTTGATCCTGTCGATGATCGCGGCTCTCATGATCACGTTGTTCTTGGTCTACGGGTTTGCCGAGGTTGTCCGACCGGGGTCACTGCCGGCGACGCGGTTCGTCTCGTGGGGCGTGAGTCACCTCTTGATCGGGGTGTCGCCGGCCACGGCGGCCACGCTGCAGGTCGCATCGTGGTGGGTGCACGTCGTCCTCGTGTTGGTGTTCCTCAACTATCTGCCGTACTCCAAGCATCTGCACGTGATCACGTCGTTGCCCAACGTGTTCCTCTCGAACACGAGCGGGCCGGGGCGGATCGGGGTCATGCGGCCGATGGATCTCGAGGCGGAGGGCGTCGAGCAGTTCGGGGCGTCGGATGTCGATCATCTGTCGTGGAAGAATCTGCTCGATGGGTATTCGTGCACGGAGTGCGGACGGTGTACGGCGGCGTGTCCGGCGAATATCACGGGCAAGGTGCTGAGCCCGCGGAAGATCGTGATCAACGTGCGGGAGCGGCTGCTGGAGAAGGCGCCGGCGATGATCGGGGCGTCGTTCGACGGCGTGGTTGAGACGGCGGGGCATCTCGTGCATGGCGAGGGCGAGCACGAGCCTGAGGGGCGGCTGCTCGACACGTTCATCTCCGAGGAGGAGCTGTGGGCGTGCACGTCGTGCCGGGCGTGCGTGCAGGAGTGTCCGGTGTCGATCGATCAGCTGGACACGATCAATGAGCTCAGGCGGCATCTGGTGCTCATGGAGTCGCGGTTTCCGGCGGAGGTGCAGCCGGTGTTCCAATCGATGGAGCGGAACGGGACGCCGTGGGCGTTCAACGCGTCGGATCGCGGGGAGTGGGCGGCGGGGATGTCGATCCCGACGGTCGCCGAGATGGCGGCGGAGGGGCGGACACCCGAGGTGCTCTTCTGGGTTGGCTGCATGGGGTCGTTCGACTCTCGCGCCAAGAAGATCACCGTGGCGTTCGCCCGCATCATGCAGGCGGCCGGGATCGAGTTTGCCATTCTCGGGCAGGAAGAGAAGTGCAACGGCGATCCCGCGCGGCGCATGGGGAATGAGTATCTCTATCAGATGCTCGCCAAGTCGACGATCGAGCAGTTGAACGGCTATGGCATCAAGACCGTGGTGACGATCTGTCCCCACTGCTTCCATCAGATGGGGAACGAGTATCCGGACCTCGGTGGGCACTACGAGGTGATTCACCACTCGGTCTATATCGAGCGGTTGCTGGCGGACGGTCGGGTGCCGTTGGCGGACGCGAATACCGGGGCGCAGTCGATCACCTACCACGATAGCTGCTACCTCGGGCGGTACAACGACGTCTATGACGCCCCGCGAGAGGCGCTGCGGCGTGTCCTGCCCGTCGTCCACGTGGTGGAGCCCGACCGGAATCGGAGCCGCGGACTCTGCTGCGGAGCCGGTGGGGGGCGCATGTGGATGGAGGAAACGCAGGGGACGCGGATCAACATCGAGCGCACGCGCGAGTTACTCGCGACGGGCGCCGAGGCGATTGCATCGGCGTGTCCCTTCTGCATGACCATGCTCAGCGACGGGGTGAAGGCGCACGACTCGACTGTGCCGGTCCTCGATATCGCCGAGGTAGTCGCATCCCGACTCGCAGAGGTGCCGGTTCGCACCTAGAGGTGGCGATGCGTGTCCGATCGTGGTAGACCGAGTTACGAACGCAATCCGTAGTTGACGGTCACGATCAATCGGTCGCCCTCCACCCGCGCCCCCACGCGCCGGCTGCAACCCGGGCACTTCTTCATCGTGATACCTGGGTCGGTGCGGCGCCCGATCTCGGTACGGCAGACAGGGCAGTGGATGGGGGCCGTGACCAAGGCCGCTTCGGGGATGGCGTCGGGCGTCGGTGACGGGGTGGGTTGCGGGGCAGGCTCGGCGTTGCCACGGACCAGGCGAGGGCCCGTGCCGTCGCCGACGCGGGCGCTCACGGCTTCCAGGAAAAATTGGCGCTCGGCGGGGCTCATGGCGGCGAGGGCCTCGGTGCCGGGGAGGCCTTGGGCTTTGAGCTTTTTGCCCAATGAATAGGCATCGCGCGTGATCGGCGCGGGGCCTGAGGGGCGACGGCGTGTGCCGGGCTTGGGCGAGGTATCGGGGAGGCCGAGTTGGCTGCGGAGGGTCTTGCCGGCGCGCAGAATGACCAGGAACGCGCCGCCAAGGACGACCGCGGAGCCCGCGGCGAATAGCAGTTGAGGGGTCTGCGACGTCATGATCGCGGTCACAGGGCGAAGGTCGGGCTCAGTGCTGCATCGTCGGTCAGGACCAACGCATGCAACGTCTCCCCCGCCTCGACGCGAGGGCGCTCTCCGGGGACGACGAGCAACGCGTTCGCGAGTGACATCGAGGTCAATATGCCCGACCCCTGCGGGCCCGTAAGCCGCGCGGTCACGACGCCGTCCTCGCGCGTGCGGATGATCGCGCGCAGGAAGTGTGTGAGGTCGGCGTGGATCGTCACCGGCTCTTCGAGGACGACAGGTATGGGTCGGCGAAACAGATGTTCATGGCCGAGCATGAGACGGATTGCGGGGCGCACAAAGAGCTCGAACGTCACCATGGTCGACACCGGGTTGCCCGGGAGGCCGATCCATGGCGTACCGCGCAGAAGCCCGTATCCGACCGGGGCGCCGGGGCGCATGCGGACCTTCCAGAATCGCATTTCCGCGCCCAACTCGGCGAGCACGTCGCGCGTGTAATCGAACGCGCCCACTGATACGCCGCCCGTCGTGATGATGACATCGCATCCGGTGGCGCGCTCGAGGAGCGCTCGAATGGCGGCCGGCGAGTCAGCGGCCACGCCCAAGTTCACCGGCACGCCGCCAGCCGACCGCACGAGGGCGTGCAGGGCGTAGCTGTTGGACGAGACGATCTTGGTGCCCGCCAGCACCTCGTGGAATCGATCGAGGTCCACGATCTCGTTGCCCGAGCCCGCGATCGCGACGCGTGGACGGCGGTAGACCTCGACCGCGGCCGCGCCGACCGATGCCAGGACGCCGATCTGGGCCGCGCCGATCGGCGTGTGGGCCGGGATGACGACCTGGCCCGCATGGATGTCTTCGCCGCGCGGGCGCACATTGCGTCGAGCGTCGCGGCCGTTGCGGACCGCCACGCGGGCGTCGCCGCCGTCGGTGTCCTCGATGCGGACGACGCAGTCGGCACCAGAGGGGACCGGCGCGCCGGTCATGACCTGGGTCGCCTCGCCGGGACCGATGGCGAGCGTGGGACGCGCACCCGCGGGCACGAGCTCGAGGACGCGGAGCACCACCGGGTGCTCGGGGGTCGCGGCCTCGACGTCGGCGCTCCGGACGGCGTAGCCATCCATGGCCGAGTTGTCCCAGGGCGGGAGTGTGAGCGGTGCGACGACGGGCGTGGCGAGGACGCGGCCGAGGGCATCGAGCAGTGGGACCCGCTCAATGGGGAGCGGGCAGATGTCGGCGAGGATGAAGGCCGATGCCTCAGGGACCGTGACGGTCATGGCCTGCCGACGACGAGACTCGCTAACCTCACGGCAATTTCATCCTGCACGCGCTCCACCTCATGGACCGACGTCGTCCAGTTGTTGCAGAGAAAGCTGAACACGAGCGGCACGCCGTCGGCCGTCGACACGTACCCCGACAGCGACCGCGCCCGGTCGACGTATCCCGTTTTGGCGCGGACGTTCCCAGCCGCGGCCGTCCCCCGCATACGGTCGGCGATCGTGCCGTCGACGCCGGCCACCGGCAGGGCGCCATAGAACACCTGGAACGCGGTATCCCGGCGGATAGTGATCAGGGTGTGCACGATCGTCTCGGGCGACAGATAGTCGTGACGCGAGAGCCCCGAGCCGTCGCGAATGACAAAGCCGTCGGGCGCCGCGCCCCAGCCCAGGAGCGTCGATTGCACGACACGCGCACCGCTGTCCGCCGTGCCGACGCCCGTCCGCTCGAGCCCGATCGTTTTGAGCAACGCCTCGGCGATCTGGTTCTGCGATGGCTTGAGGAGCGGCGGCAGGATGTCGCGGAGCGGCGGCGACAGTACGGTGAACAGGGTGTCGAGCCAGGGCCCGGAGTCGATCGCCGCCGGCGCCGCGGCGTGGGGCCGCACGTGAATGCCGTGGGCCGCGATCGCGTCGGTCAGCGCCGCCAGGTACGCCCCCGCCTGATCGCGGTAGGCGATCGGCGTCGCGCTCGAATCCCCGACGGCGACCGTGCCATCGACGACGACGGCGCCCGCGGCGGAGTCATAGGTCAGGTTCACCGTTGGCGGCGGCGCATCGCCCGTCGGCCGGACAGTGCGCACGTGATTGCGGAGGAGCGGATAGCTGGTGGCCGGCTCGGTGGTGAGCCGCACCGGCGCGCCGGGACGGTCGCCGCCGTGCACGGTGACGGTCGTGAACCCCTCATTGAACATGAGCTCATCGATGCCCGCCCCGTACGGCTGGGCCAGATCATCCCAGTCCCATCCGTAGCCCACGTCCGCATCGGAGAACGCATCGCCGCCGGCCACGACGTGGCCCGTGATGCGGCGCACTCCATGGGCAGCCAACGAATCAGCGATCGCCCGGAGCGGGAGCGTCGCATCGCGCTCCATGTGATCGCTGACCGTGGGGTCGCCGCGGCCGATGACGACCAGGTCGCCGGCGATCACGCCGTGCACTGGATGATGGCGCACGGCGAACGTGGTCCGGTAGCGGAAGTCGGGGCCGAGTTGGGCGAGGGCGACCGCGCTGGTCACGATCTTCATGTTCGACGCGGGGAGGAACAGCTTGCCGGCGTTATGGGAGTACAGCGTGTCGCCGCCGTCGGGGTCGACGATGAGGATCCCCCATTGGGCGTTGCGGAACATCGGGTCGCCCGTGAGCGAGTCGATGGCCGCGGCGAGGGCGGCGCGGGCCGACGTGGCGGGGGTCGCGGGTGCCGTGTCCGACACGACCACCGGGGGGAGCGCCGCGGAAGGAACACGCTCGGGCGCGGGCGTGAGCGAGGGTCTCGTCTGGCACGCGGCGATCGTGATGAGCGCGAGGCCGATGAGGCAGGATCTCAGCATCCCGTTCGGTGGCGCATACTGTAATCTAGGCATGCTGGGCCCGGGCGAGGTCATCGGGAGTGTTGACGTTCATGAACATGCGGGCGGGGTCGCCAAACCTGGCGACGGTCTCGGCTGGTAGGCGTGCCAGGCGTACGTCCTCGAAGAAGCCGACGACCCGCAGGTCGCCGACATCGAGGCGCCGTTCGATGGGCTCGACGCAGGCAGGCGTATAGTAGGCGCAGAGCGGCTCGAGGCCACGGGGTGAGCCACTCTCGGGAACGACGGCGTCGGCGTCATCGCCGGCCGCTCGCAGGGCAGCGAGCAGCCCGGTGGGGACGAACGGCATGTCCCAGGCGACAACAAGGACCGGCTGGCCGGCACGGACGAGTGCGGCGTGTATCCCGCCGAGGCTTCCCAAGCCCAGCCTGACATCCGTGGCCACTGGTACATCGGGAAGCCAGGTAGGAGCTGCGGGGTCGTTGGCGACGAGAAGCAGAGCGTCAGTCGCCGGGCGAAGGGCGTCCGCCACACGGTCGATGATGCGCGCGCCGCCGACTCGTTCCAGTCCTTTCGGGAGACCACCGTAGCGCGCGGCCTGCCCACCGGCGAGGATCACGCCGGTACACGGGCTCACGCCCGGGCTCACACGCGGAACGTCGCCCAGAGGTTGGTATCCTCGGCCACTCTGACCTCGCTGACCGTGACCAGGTCGCCGAGCGCCGCCTGGACGCGCTCGAGGATGAACCGGGCGAGGTTCTCACCGGTGGGAACCAGGCATCCCTCGGCGAACTCCGGCACATCGAGATTGATGTTGCGATGGTCGAACCGATCGCGCACCTCGGCCGCCAACACACGGTCGAGCACCGCGAGATCGATCAGCATGCCCGTCGTCGCATCGATCGGGCCGCGCACGGTCACATCGCAGCTGTACGTGTGGCCGTGGAAGTTGGCGTTGGCGCACGCGCCAAAGATCGCGAGATTGGTCGCGTCGTCCCACTCCGGTCGCCGGTAGCGGTGCGCCGCGGCGAAGGTGACCCGTCGCGTGAGCGACGATGTCGGCACGCTACCGGAACAGGGCGATCGACGCGCCCCCGGTCAGAGCCAGGTGCTGGCGCCAGGGCGTCAGCGACTGCGATGGCGAGACGACCGGCGTGCCGCCGTTGGTGTCGCGATACGAGTTCGGGAATTTTGTCGAGTACAGATAATCGCCGACGTCGAACCGGAACTTGAACCGACTGTGGGCCGGGATATAGCGGAGCCCCAGCCCCCCCGACAAGGCGAGGTTGGTGCCAAACCGGTAGCCGCCCACGTCGTGCGGCGCGCCCAGGTCACTAGCCACGCCGACGTTCAAGTTGACGACGGGCACGAGGCTGTGCGTCGTGCGCATCCCCGTGAGGTTGATGGCGAACCCGAGGTCGATCAGGTTCACGCCGACGCCCAAGTTGTGTTGGATGGTGCGCGTGTTGAGCGGCAGGTCTGGGTTCACGACGTCGCGCTCGGAGAACGCGTGGAACCACCGCCCCTCGAGGTAGGCCGGACCGAACACGTGATAGTCGTAGCGTATCCCGATCATCGGCGCGCTTCGCGGCCCGACGTTCCCCGGGATGCTTGGGCTAAACAGGTAGCCGCCGACGAGCGCCAAGTTGCCCTTCTCGTCGAAATCGCGGTACGGGCTGTTTCCCGGCTGATAGCCCACGAGCTGCGCGCGGGCCACGCTGGGCGTTGCGGCGTACAGTCCCAGGGCCGCGGTCAACCCGACGCATACTGTCCTGAACAGGGTCACGAGACGCGGGGCGACAGGGGACAGCGCAGGTCGACGCCGGTCATCTCGGGCGGCGTCTCGACGCCGAGGAGCCCGAGCACCGTCGGGCCGACATCGGAGAGTGCGCCGCCGTCGCGTAGGGGTGGCTCGCCCGCGGCGTCCACCAGGACGCATGGCACGGGGCTGGTGGTATGTGCGGTATGCGGTCCTCCTGTCTCGGGATCGATCATCTGCTCGCAGTTGCCATGGTCGGCGGTGACGAGAACGCGGCAACCGGCACGGTCCGCTGCCGCCAGGACACGTGCCAGGCAGCGGTCCACCGTCTCCACGGCCTGAATTGTAGCCGGGAGCGACCCGCTATGCCCGACCATGTCGCCGTTGGCGTAATTGCACAACAGGAACTCGTGCTGGCCACTCTCGATCGCCCCACACAGCACGTCAGTGACGCCCGGCGCGCTCATCTCCGGCATGAGATCATACGTGGCGACCTTCTGGCTGGGCACGAGGAGCCGTTCCTCGCCGGGGTAGGGCGTCTCTTCGCCGCCGTTGAAAAAATAGGTCACGTGCGGGTACTTCTCCGTCTCGGCGGTGCGGAACTGTGTCATGCCGTTGTCGGCCAGCACTTCGGCCACGATGCGGGCCATGGAGAACGGCGGGAAGGCGACGGGGAGCGCGAGCTTCTGGTGGTACGACGTCATCGTGACGACGTGCAGCTCGGGGCGGCCCGCGACGTCGAACCCCTTGAATGCCGGCTCGGTGAGGGCGCGCACGAACTGGCGCATGCGGTCCGAGCGAAAGTTGAAGCAGATGACCGCGTCGCCGTCGCGCATCGGTGCCACGGGGAGCATGACGCCCGCGTCATCCGGCGCCACCATGACGGCCGGCACGATGAACTCATCGCTCTGGCCGCGGTCATAGGCCGCGCGGATGACGCCGAGCGGATCGCTGGCCGCCGGGCCGGCGCCGTCGACGGCGGCGCGGTAGGCCAGCTCGGTGCGCGGCCAGCGGCGGTCGCGGTCCATGCCGTAGTACCGTCCACCCACGCTGCCGATGACGACGGGGACGGTGGCGCGACTGGTGCGGGCGAGCAGCTCCTGCATGAACCCCATGGCCGACCGGGGGAGCGTGTCGCGGCCATCGAGCCAGCCGTGGATGGCGACGCGTGGGACGCGCTCACGCTCGGCCAGCTCGATCAACGCGGTGAGGTGACGGTCGACGGCGTGGACGCCACCGTTGCCGATGAGGCCGACCAGGTGGAGCGTCCCGCCGCGGCGGCAGACCGCGTGGCAGGCGGCGACGAGGGCGCCGTTGTGAAAGAACGAGCGGTCGGCGATGGATGTGCCGATGCGGACCAGGTCCTGCAGGACGACGCGTCCGGCGCCCAGGTTCAGGTGTCCGACCTCGCTGTTCCCCATCTGGCCCTCTGGGAGCCCGACGCGGAGTCCACTGGCCTCGAGGAGCGTGCGTGACGGCCGGCGCCACAGGGCGTCCCAGGTTGGTGTGGACGCGAGACGGATTGCGTTTCCCTCGCGAGCCTCGCGGTAGCCCCACCCGTCGAGCACGACCAGGACTACCGGCTTCTGTGGTCTACCAGCCATCTTTGCCCGGGTTTCTGTTGAGTCGTCTCACAGTGCCGCTCAAAATGTAGTCGATGCCCTCCCCCTGTCGTACACGCTGCTCGACGTCGTGTGTCATCGCCATCGGCTTGGGATTGGTGATGGGCACCGTTTCGGCGCGGGCGCAGACCACGCACCATCCAACGAAGCCGGCGAGCAAGGGTAAGCACGCGCAGAGCGCGGCGCCGGCCACGCATGCGGCCCCGACGACGCATGCCGCGGCAGCGGGACGTGCGCCCGCGAGTGCGCCCGCGCCGGTGGTCACCGCGGCGGCGGCGACCATTGGTGGCGTGCCGGCCGCGGGTGCCTTGGCAGCGAGCGTGCCGTTCACGCTGCGCGATGCGCCCGACGGGCGGCCGTTGGCGACGGTTGGCGCGGCGACGCCGATCACGCCGCTCTCGCGCGATCGCGGGTGGGTGCGGGTGCAGGTCGACGGGTGGGTCAAGGACGACGGATTGGCGCCGGCGTCGGCGACCGTCGGCGCGATGAGCGCGGCCGATCTGCGTGCCAATCCGCAAGCGGCGCGTGGCGCGGTAGTGCGGTGGGATGTGCAGGTGTTGGCGCTGGCGCATGCCGATGCGCTGCACCGGGATCTGACCCAGGACGAGCCGTATCTGCTCGCGCGGGGGCCGGGGGCGGAGAATGCCTTACTCTACGTCGCCATTCCGCCAGCGCTCCTGCCCGCGGTGACGACGCTGGTCGCCGTGGCGCCAGTGACCGCGACGATCGTGGCCACGGTCCGGAACGGCAAGAGCGCGCCACTCGGGGTGCCCATCCTGGACGCCCAGAGTGTGAGTCGGCATTAACCGTGGATGCACCCGAAGACCATCGTGACGCCCCCGCGCTGGCGAACGCGCCAGAGGCGCGGTCGCCTTCAAACGAGACGGCTCGGGTCTCCGGGCCACAGGCCCGGGGACCTGAGCCACCTAGCGGGCCGAGACCGCCCGGGCCACCCAAAGGGCCGCAAGGGTGGGCGGCCGGGAAGCTGCCGATTGTCCCCGGCGGACCGCTTCCACCGGTCGGCGTGGACAACCGCCGGCGTGCGGGAGGGTGGAATGAGTTCCGCCGCGCCTATCCGAGGCTGGTCGGCACGCTGTGGGTGGCGCTGGTGGTGCTCGTCGTGACGGATGTCATTCTCGTGCGGAAGCGCGATGAATACAGCACAGAGATCACGCGCCTCCGGAACGGCATGTCCGTCGTCGAGCGCCGGAGCGCTGACCTGGAGCTCGCCAACAACGAGATGCAGCTGCGCGTGCTGGTCGAGCTCGCCCGGCGCCAAGCCCAGGGGGACAAGGAGCTACATCTCGCGGTGGCGGTCGACAGCGGCGTCATGTACCTCGAGCGCGAGGGGGCCTTGCTCCGCGAGATGCCCGTGCGCGTGGGGCCCGAGCGGCGCGTGGGCGTGGCGCCCGATACGGTGCACATGGTGGCCCCGCGCGGGAGTCGCACAGTCGAGAAGATTCTGACGGGCGACAGCGCGTGGACCGTCCCGCGGTGGGTCTATACCGATCGCCATTTCCGCGCGGACTCGACGCCCGCCCTCAAGGGCGCGTTGGGCGACGCGGCGATCGTGCTTAATGGCGGCGCGGTGATCTACGGCGACCCGCGCGTCGGTCCACTCGCGGATTCGTCGTATGTGCTCCCGGGCAGCATCCGGGCGCGCAGCGAGGACCTGCGGGCGATCGCGCCCAATCTCAGGCCCGGCACCAATGTGTACCTTTACTGATGCGTGATCTGATCGACGCGCTGCGCCACGGCAGTCGGGTGGTGTGGGGGCTGTTTGCGGCCCTGGTGGTGGCGGGCGTCGTCACGGCCGTCCTGGTTCGCGACATCACGCGCGAGCGGTATCGCCGCGACGTCATGCGCATGGCGTTCAATCACAATCTCGATCTGCTCGAGAACGTGCGCCGGAGCGTTGGCGCGGTCAGCAAGAAGGTGGACGCGCAGCCGGTGGTGAGCCCCGATACGGGCGATCGGCCGTACATCGTCGTCAGCATCAACGACAACCGCCTGTGGTACCGTCAGGGCTCGCACACGTTGTTCACGTCGCGTGTGGCGACGGGCAGCGGCAAGGAGCTGGTGCAAGACGGTGGGCTGCACTGGAAGTTCGAGACGCCGCGCGGCCGGCTCGTGGTCGAGAGCAAGGAGACCGACCCCGTGTGGGTCCCGCCGGACTGGCACTACATGGAGCTGGCGACCAGGAAGCACCTGGGTGTGGTGAAGCTCGCCCGGAACCAGACGATTCCCGTCGCCAAGGGCGCTGAGATTGCCGTCGTCGGGAACGACGTGGTGACCGAGTTTCCCGATGGGCACGTGGAGCCGTTTGAGACGCGTGAAGGCAAGGAGATCGTGGCCAACGGCAATATGGTCATTCCCCCGTTTGGCACGAACCAGCGCAAGTACACTGGCACACTGGGCGTCAATCGATTGTACCTCGGCGACGGATATGGACTGCACGGCACGGATGAGCCCGCGAGCATTGGCCGCTCGGCGAGCCACGGATGCGTACGGCTCCGGAACGAAGACATTGAAACGCTGTACCGTATAGTTCCCGTAGGGACAGTCGTGTATATCTACTGACATTCTCTAGTCGTCTCTGTGATACATATGGTGCGTGTACGGTGTCTGGCGTTGAGTGCAGTGATACTTCCGTTTCGACTGGCCGCCCAGGCTATGCCGACCGTGACGGATACGCTTGCCGTGGCGCGTGACTCGACGCCAACGCCGACGCCGACAACGGTGTCGCGGTTCTGGGGATGGAGCGGCAAGTTGCGCATGCACATCCTCTCCGCCATGCGCGGCGATTCAGTCGTGGCGCGTCCCGGGATTTATCAGGACAGCGCCGACGGGCGACAGTTGGCGTTCATCGCGCTCCTGCCATTCACGCAGAAGTCCGGCGCCCGCGTTGGCGGCTACCACGTGGGCTACTGGCCGGCCGAGCGCCGGGCGCCGCGAGCCGAGACGTATGAGAACCCGGACGGGTTCATCGAGGTCACGCCCGAGAATCAGGACACGCAGGTCTCGGAGCATTTCCGGCTGCGGGATTTCCTGACACACGACCAGGAAGACGTCTGGCCCAAGTACATGGTCTTGCGCGAGACGATCGTCGACAAGCTGGAGCTCATCCTCGATGACCTCAAGTCGCACGGCCATCGCGTCGACCGGTTGGTGGTGATGTCGGGGTTCCGGACGCCGGAGTACAACGCCCAGGGCGTCGGCCGGCGAGGTGGGCGGGCCCGCGACAGTCGCCACCAGTTTGGCGACGCGGCGGATATCTTCGTCGACAACGGCACGGGCGAGATGGCCGACTTGAATGGCGATGGCCGCGTGGACAGTCGCGACGCGCGCGTGCTGCTCGAATCGGTCGATCGGGTCGAGGCGGCACACCCGGAGCTGGTGGGCGGCGCCGGCGTGTACCGGGGCACGCGCCTGCACGGGCCATTCCTGCACGTCGACTGTCGCGGCGAACCCGCGCGGTGGACCGTGACGACCGGCGAGCGACTGCACCGGTCAAAACGCAAGCGGACCGGGGCCGCATGAACGAGCTGTTGCGGGAACGGATCGTGCGCAAGCTCGACGCGCTCGGCGACGACCGGCTGTATCAGGTGCTCGATTACGTCGAGTTCCTGGCGTCCAAGTACGCCGAACGGCAGTCGCCGGCGCCAAACGTGTTTCAGCGGTTCGCCGAGACGGTCGAGGACAGCCTGCGGGCGGGACGGGTGTCGACGACGGCGATCGCCGAGACGATGAATCTCATGAATCGCGCCATGGGCGTGCTCAGCGGTGTTGCCGCCGCTGGCAAGTCTGTTGCAACTGACTTGGTGGACAGCACCACTGGGGAGCGTACGAATGAGCGCGAGCGTCGAGACTGAAGAGCCGCCAATTCGGCGGGGACCACGGACGCGGACCAGCGCGGAGCACAAACGCCGCGCGGGGCAATCGATGTTTGGGACGATCAAGCAGCTGCCGGCCTATGCGCGGCTGGTGTTTGGGCTTCTGACCGATGGCCGCGTGTCGGCGGTGGACAAGGCGCTGGTCGGGGCGGCGGTGGCCTACCTGGTCGCGCCGATCGACCTGATTCCCGACTTTATCCCCATCATCGGGGAGCTCGACGACCTGTTTGTGCTGGTGTTGGCGATCCACCATCTGGTGGCCAATGCCGAGCCGGAGGTCGTGCTGGAGCATTGGACAGGGGATCTCGACGAGTTGGAGCACCTGAATGTGCGGCGGGCCGTGCTGACCGCATCTTTCTTCTTTCCGCGCCGGTTACGCCGGCGGCTGCGCGTGATCGGGCGGTCCGCCTGATTTGACTGGGCCCCGGCGGTGCCATAGTTTTTGCTATGGCACCCACATCCCGGAACGGCGCAGTACTCTTCGCGGACGTTCCTACCGGTCTTAATCGCGTGCGCGAGGACATCGCGCTGACGTTTGACGATGTCCTCCTGACGCCGCGCCACTCGATAGTTCACCCCAAAGACGTTCGCACAGACTCCCGTTTCACGCGGGCGATCGGCTTGCACGTGCCCCTCATCGCCGCGGCGATGGACACGGTCACCGAGTCCGACATGGCGATCGCCATGGCCCGCGCCGGCGGGATCGGCGTCCTCCACAAGAACATGTCGATCGACCGGCAGGCGGCGGAGGTCGACCGGGTCAAACGATCGGAGAGCGGGATGATCATGAACCCGATCACGCTCCCGCCCGACGCGAGGCTCCGCGAGGCCGTTGCCCTCATGATGCGGTTCAAGATCTCGGGGGTGCCGATCGTCGACCGTGACGGGCGGCTCGTCGGGATCATCACCAACCGGGACCTGCAGTTCGAGCGGAACCTCGATCGTCCGCTGCGCGAGGTGATGACGGCCGAGCCGCTGGTGACGGCGCCCGAAGGGACGACGCTCGAGGATGCCGAGCGGATCCTGGGGGAACACCGGATCGAGAAGCTGCCGGTGGTCGACGGCGCCGGCATTCTCCGTGGCCTCATCACGGTGAAGGACATCCACAAGCGCCGGCAGTACCCGGACGCCAACAAAGACCACCACGGCCGGCTCCGCGCGGCGGCGGCGATCGGCGCCGGTGGGGACTTCCTGGACCGCGCCCGCGCGCTCGTCGACGCGGGCGTCGATGTATTAGTGATCGACACGGCCCACGGCCACAGTGACGCGGTGCTGTCGGCGACGGCGATCGTCCGCGAGCGCTTTCCGGACACGCAGCTCATCGCCGGCAACGTCGCGACGCGCGACGGAGCGGCGGCGCTGGTCGAGCGTGGGGTCGATGCCGTGAAGGTCGGCGTGGGTCCAGGCTCGATCTGCACGACACGCGTGGTCACGGGGGTCGGCGTGCCCCAGCTCACCGCGATCTTTGACGCGGTCGAAGGCGCGGGCGATGTGCCGGTGATCGCCGATGGCGGCATCAAATACTCGGGCGACATCGTCAAGGCGATCGCCGCCGGGGCGTCGAGCGTCATGATGGGGTCCATGCTCGCCGGCACCGAAGAGAGTCCCGGCGAGTCGCTCCTCCTCGAAGGCCGCCGGTTCAAGATGATCCGCGGCATGGGCAGCCTCGGCGCAATGCAGGACGGCAGCGCCGACCGGTACTTTCAGGAAGGGGAGATGAGCCCCAAGAAGCTCGTTCCCGAGGGGATCGAGGGGCGCGTGCCGTACAAGGGGCCCGTGTCAGATGTGCTATTCCAGATGGTCGGTGGGCTGCGCAGTGGGATGGGCTACGTCGGGTGCGGCACGATTGAGTCGCTCCGCACGGAGGCCCAGTTTGTTCGGACGACGGCGGCCGGTCTGCGCGAGTCGCACCCGCACGACGTGACCATCACCCGGGAAGCGCCTAATTATTCGGCGTAGCGCCGGGCCAATCGGTAACTGTTGTTAAAATCTTTAAGTTTCCACTTGCACCATTGACAAGTCCAATGGTGGCAAGGCACCTTCGCGCCTGGTCACAGACCCGGAGAATTCTGAATGGGTGTCAGCACCCTTAAAAGTATTGCAGTCATCCAGGCAGAAGCGGCAGCCGAGGATGCGGGCAGTCTCAAACGTGTCCTCACGGCGACCAATCTCACCCTTCTGGGCATTGGCGCCATCATCGGGGCCGGGATTTTCGTTCTGACGGGGCAGGCGGCCGCGACGTACGCCGGCCCCGCCGTCGTATTCTCCTTCGTCGGCGCCTTCTTCGCCTGTCTGTTCGCCGGACTCTGTTACGCGGAGTTCGCGGCGATGATCCCGATCGCCGGCAGCGCGTATACCTATGCCTACGCGACCCTTGGCGAGTTCGTCGCCTTTGTCATCGGCTGGGACCTGATCCTCGAGTATCTGTTTGGCGCTGCCACCGTGGCGGTCGGCTGGGCGGGCTACTTCTCCGACTTCCTGCACAATCTGGGCATCGCGTTACCCGAAGCGTTCATGCGGGCGCCGCTGCGCTGGGATGAGGCGAGCAAGTCGATTCAGCAGGTGCCGGGTGGGGTGATCAACGTGCCGGCCGTCGTCCTGGTTCTCCTCATGACGACGCTCCTGGTCATCGGGATCAAGGAGTCGGCGCGCTTCAATAACGTGATCGTGTACGTGAAAGTTGCGATCGTGCTGTTGGTGATTGGTTTTGGCTTCAAGTACGTGAACGTGAACAACTGGCATCCGTTCATTCCGCCGAATACCTCCGGAAACTTCGGAAGCTTTGGACCGAGCGGGATCTTCCGGGCGGCGGCGGTCGTGTTCTTCGCCTATATCGGGTTTGACGCCGTGTCGACGGCCGCCCAGGAGGCCAAGAATCCGCAGCGAGACATGCCGATCGGGATGCTCCTGTCACTCGGGATCTGTACGGTGCTGTATGTCCTGATGTCCCTCGTCATGACCGGGTTGGCCAACTACAAGACGTTGAACGTGCCGCACCCGGTCGTCGTGGCGCTGGCGGCCGCGCCGGCGCTCGCATGGCTGCAGCGGCTGACGGACATTGCGGCCATCGCTGGCCTGGCGTCGGTGGTGCTCGTCATGCTCATGGGCCAGCCTCGCGTCTTTTTCTCCATGGCACGCGATGGTCTCCTCCCGCCGGTGTTCGGCAAGGTGCACCCGCGGTTCCGGACGCCGTACGTGACGACGATCCTCACCGGGTCCGTCGCGGCAATCGTCGCCGGGTTTTTCCCCATCGGGATCTTGGGCGAGCTGGTCTCGATCGGTACGCTGTTCGCCTTCACGATCGTGTGCGCTGGCACGTTGGTGTTGCGCTACCGTCGTCCAGAACTGGCGCGGCCATTTCGGACGCCATGGGTGCCGCTGGTCCCCATCCTGGGCATGCTGAGCTGCCTGGGCCTCATGGCCAGCCTGCCACGGGCCACCTGGATCCGGCTGATCCTGTGGATGCTGGTCGGGTTCGTGATCTACTTCACGTACGGGAAGGCGCACTCCAAGAACGGAAGCGTGTAACTCGCGGGTGGTGTAGTTTTCGGCGGGTATGCTCAACCCGCCCCCACCCGCCCCTGATCTTCTCGCTGTGCCGGCGCCGCGCGCAGCGGCGGCCCGTCGCATGGCCGAGGTCTTGGAGCCCGCGCGCACCATCGTCCTGTCGACGCATATCAATGCCGACGGCGATGGCTGCGGCTCCGAGGCCGCCATGGCCGGGTTGTTAGCCGCGGCCGGCCACACGGTGCGCATCGTCAACCCGACGCCGTGGCCGTCGACGTTCGACTTTCTGCGGAACGGCCACGCCACGCTTCGGGACGCCGACGACAAGGGGGCGCTCGCGGGCATCGACGCGCTGATGGTCCTCGATATTAGCGACGTCAAGCGCTTGGGGGTGCTCGCGGATACCGTGCGCGCGCTCACGGTGCCCAAGGTGGTCATCGACCACCACGTGCCGAGCGATGAGCCACCGGGATCGATCGCGCTGATCGACACGGCAGCCTGTGCGACAGGCGAGCTGGTGTTCGACTTTGCAAGCACGCTGGGCTGGCCGATCACGCTGCCGGTGGCGACGGCGCTGTATACGGCCCTGCTCACCGACACGGGCGGCTTTCGGTTCAGTAATACGTCGCCACGCTGCCATGCCATCGCCGGGCAACTGCTCGCGGTTGGCATCGACCCCGAGGAGATGTACCGGCGCGTCTACGCCTCGGTTTCGCTCGGTCGCCTCCAACTCCTGCGCGACGCGCTCGACACGTTGACCGTGGACCCGGACTGCGCGCTGGCGTGGATCTCGGTGCCCGCTGGAGCCATGGAACGCTACGCGCTCCGCTCCGAGGATCTGGACGGCATCGTCGAGCACCCGCGGTCGATCGCCGGCACGCGCATGGCGCTCTTCTTTCGCGATCTCGGGCATGGCAAAGTCAAGGTGTCGTTTCGGAGCACGGGCGATGTCGACGTCAACCGCTTCGCGCGCGAGTTTGGCGGCGGCGGGCACGCCAAAGCGGCCGGCGCGCTCATCGCCGGGTCACTCGACGAGGTTCGCACGCGTGTGGTCGATGCGGCACGAGCGTTCCTGGAAAACGGGGTGACCGCCGCCTAGCTTTGCGATATGAGCGTGTTGCGCCGGCCGCCGGCCAAGGAGGCCGTCGAGGCCCGGATTCGTGTGGCGATCGTGGGGCTTCGGCCCCTCCTGCACATCGAGCCGGCCGGCCTCGAGCTCATTGAGTTCGATCCCCAGTCCGGTCTCGCGATGCTGCGTGTGGCCGGCGATTGCCCTGACTGTGATATGCCGGCGGTGACCCTGCTCAAGGGGATCGAAGCGCATCTCATGCAGCGGATTCCCGAGTTGCGCGGCGTGCGCTGCGTGTCCCCGAGCTGACCGATGGCCGATTCACTGCAAGACAAGATTCGTGCAGCACTGGGGGGGGTGGTCAACCCTCGCCTCGGGATCGACGTGCTGTCGGCGGACATGATTCGGGACGTGGCCACGACCGTGACGGGGAAGGTGCGCCTGTCGTTGCTGCTCGCCCCCGAGGACGATGCCGCGCTCGTGCGGGAGGTCTACCGCGCGGTGGCGGCGATCGACGGGGTCACCGAGCTGCGGGTTGATCCCAAGGACGCCACGCAAAAACCCCCGCGAAAGCCGCTGCCTGTCATGGACACCAGCCCCAAGGCCGCGCCGCGCCCGCCGGCCCAGACGCCGGTGACGTATCCCAAGCTTGGGCGGATCATTGCCGTATCGAGCGGGAAGGGCGGGGTCGGCAAGTCGACCGTGGCGACCAACGTCGCGGTGGCGCTTGCCCAGGCCGGCTACCAGGTCGGCGTGATGGATGCCGACATCTATGGGCCAAACATTCCGCGCATGCTTGGTCTCACCGGCGCGCCGCCCGTGCTCAACAACCGCATCATCCCGCTCCAGGCACACGGGGTCAAGGTCATCAGCCTCGGCGTGCTGATCCCGCGCGACCAGCCGGCGATCTGGCGTGGGCCGATCGTCATGAAGATCGTGAACCAGTTCCTCCAGGACGTGGAGTGGGGGACGCTCGACTACCTGATCGTCGACATGCCCCCGGGGACGGGCGACGCGCAACTGTCTCTGGTCCAGGCGACCCGCGTCCATGGCGCGCTCATCGTGACGACGCCGCAGGAGGTGTCGGTCGGGGACGCGCTCCGCGGCGTGAAGATGTTCGAGACGGTCAAGGTGCCGGTGCTCGGGATTGTCGAGAACATGAGCTGGTTTGAGTGCCCGCACTGCGGCAAGCCGTCGCCGATCTTTGGCTCCGGGGGCGGGCAGCGGCTGGCCAGCGAGGTCGGGTTGCCGCTCCTGGCCCAGATCCCGCTCGACCCGCGGGTCGTCGTTGGCGGCGACACTGGGGCGCCGGCCGTGGTTGCCGCGCCTGATTCGTCGGCGGCCAAGGCGCTCACGACACTCGCCGGCCGGGTCGCCGAGATGTTGCCGTCGCTCGTGCCAGCGTGAGCGCGAGCAGCGCGCCCACGGGTGCGCTGCCGCTCGATCCGTACGACGGCGCGGCGCCCGTCGCGCCGGGTGGGCCGACGCTCATCCACGAACCGCTGTGGCTCGTCGTGTTGCGCGTTGGGGCGCCGGCGGTCGCGTCCAACCTCCTCATGATCCTGTTTCTGGCGGTCGATGCGTTCTGGGTCGGCCAGCGGATCGGGGCGACGGCGCTGGCGGCGGTGACGACGTCGCTGTTCTGGATCTGGTTGTTCATCTCGCTCGCCGAGATGGTCGGGGTGGGGCTGACCGCGCTGGCGGCGCGACGACATGGGGAGGGGCGGCCAGCCGATGCGGCGCGCGTGGTGGGGCACGCCCTCGTGTACAGCGTGGCGCTTGGCGTGGCCGTCGCCATCATTGGCGTTCGGTGCTTGCCGCTGCTGTTCGCGGCCATGCGCACGCCGCCGGCGGTGACCGCGCTTGGGCTCCGCTACCTGGGCACGTACTTCCTGGGCGCGCCCGGGATCTTTGGGTATTTCGCCGTGGACGCGGCGTTCCGGGCGTCGGGTGATACGTGGACGCCGCTCCTGTTACTGGCGGTGTCGGTCGCGATCACGCTGGTGTTGGACCCCGTGCTCATTCTTGGGTTGGCTGGGGCACCCGCGCTGGGGATCACGGGCGCGGCGATCGCGACGATCTCGGTCCGCGGCGCGGCGTTCGTGATGGGGCTGGGACTGCTCACGCGCCGGCGGATGGTGCAAGTTGGCCGGCGCGGATTCGCGGCAGCGGTGGGCGCGATCACGCGCATCGGGCTACCGACGGCGGCGACCGGCGTTTTGTTCAGCGGTATCTACGTGGTGATCGCGCGGATCGCGGCGCAGTTTGGGACGCCGGCGTTGGCGGCGATGGGGCTCGGGTTTCGGGTCGAGAGTTGGATGTACGTCGTCGGCGTGGGCTTTGGCGCCGCGGCGGCGGCGATCGTGGGGCAGAATCTGGGCGCGGGGCTGCCTGATCGCGCGACGCGGGCGGGGTGGATCACGTTCGCGTATGCCACGGCGCCGGCACTCATTGCCGTCATCGCCGAGTTGGTGTGGCCCGTTCGCCTGGCGACCATCTTTACGCACGACGCGTCGGTGATCGCCGAAACCGCGCACTATCTGCGGATCGCGGCCGTGTCGCAGTTGTTTGTGGGGGCGGAGATGGTGTTCGAGGGGGCCATGGGTGGTGCGGGCGATACCGTCCCGCCCATGCTCTGGTCGACGAGTTGCACGGTATCGCGGGTGCCGTTGGCGGCGTGGGTGGCGCCGCGGTTTGGCACGGGTGGGATCTGGACGATCATCTCCGTCACGGCCGCGGTGCGCGGGCTCGGGATGATGGGGCTCTGGCGGTGGGGCCGGTGGAAACGCCGGTCAGTGTGAGCTGGTTTGTAAAGGCGCGTCGTGCATGATCTCGAGCGACCCGATCGTGGCTGAGCCGCTGATCCGGAGGGTGTAGGTCGGACCCTGGTGGACAACGGGCATCGGGGCTGGGTGGGGGTGTGGGTGGGCCTTCACCATCTTGCTCGAATCCCCCATATCCCCCATATCCTGCATGTCGCTACTGTCACTGTTATCGCTGTCGTCGCTCGTGTCGGCGGCCGCGGCCGCCAGATGGTCACCTGCGTCGCTGACCTCGCCGAGTATCGCCTTGGCGGTCGAGTAGACCTGGATGTTGGGCGGAACGTGGATGCGCATGTGGCCGAAATACACCCGGCTGTCGAGCGTCACATCGTTGGACCACGTCCCATCGAACGAGAGGTCGATGTCGCCGGCCGCGCCCTTGATGGCGATGTGCTTGGCGCGGGCGTTGGCGAGGCCGCGCGCGTGAAAATCGGCCGCGCCGACTTTCAGGTCCATCGACTCCATGCGGATGGTATTCGCGGAATCGAATCGGAGCGTTGCCTCGGTTGCGCCGCCTTTGAGCGTGAGGCTGTGCACGGCCAGCCCGCCGAGATTCAGCGTGGCGTCGGTGGCGCCGATCTGAAGTGACAGGTCGAGGGGCACGCCCCGCGCGACCTGCACGTGCAGCACGCCCTCGGAATCCTTGCCGGGGACGTCGAAGTTCCGCTTTTTGATGCCCAGCGCCAACGTGCGCGACGCCTGATCGAACGTAGCGACCGGTGTCGCGCGATCGGCCGGATAGACGAGGCGGGCGTCGTAGAGCACGGGTGTCGCGGATGGCTCCACGGTGAGCGTGCCGACGCCGTATGTGATATTGACGTGCATGAGCGAGGTGTCGGACCCGGACACCGCGCGGCTCACGCGGAGGCTCCGGATGTCCATCTCCTGCGCGCCGAGGGGATAGGCGAGCGACAGGCCAAACGCCCACGCGGCGATGACGTGGCGCATCATTGCGCGGGCCCCGACGACGAGGGTGGCGGTGTCGGGCGCCGCGCCGCGGCCACGCCACCGACGGGCGTCGGCGTTTGCCAGAGGAAGTCGGCGGCCGTCTCGCGGATTGGCCGTCCCCTGAGCGGACCTGGCCGCGCGTCGCGTCGCGACACGAGCACGGCGCCGCATCCGACGAGGAGGACGATCGTCGTGACCGCCGAGGCCAGGACGTGCAGGACGACGCCGATCACGGGGAGTCCGCCGAGGATCGCCGCGACCACCCACAGGCCGGCGTAGATCGCGATGCCAGTGGTGAGAGCCCGGAGCTTGGCGCCGCGCTCCGACAGGGGATCCATGGCCTGACGGCGGCGGTATACCGCCTTTCCCGTCGCCTCGGCGACCGCGAAGAATCCGACGAGGGCGATCCCCAGGACGGCCAGGGCGTAGACGAGGGCCACGACCGGCGTCAGGAAAATGCCGATGACGGTGAGGCAGACGGCGATGAGGACGACGACGAGGAGGGGCACCACCGCGATGGCGCCCACGAATCCGTAGCCGAGTGCGCGGCCGAACTGCTCGGAGACCGCTTGGACGGCCGCGTCGAGTGGGTCGCTGGCGAAGGTCAGGACGCCCAAGCCGATGATGAGCATGAGCGCCATGAACGCCAAGGAAAGGCGCAACTCATGGTGGGGGCTCTGACGGGCCCTGGCGGCCGCTGTCTTGGCGATTGGTCCGATCTTGCCGCTGGTGGAGCGAATCTCGCCGGTGACCATGCCGCCGGACTGGCGGACCTCGCCGCCGATCGCGGTGACATTGCCGTGCACCATGGACCCGGGGAGGAGGACCACGTCGCCGGCAACGGCGGCGACGTCGCCATCGACGATCCCCTGAACCTGGAGCGTCCCGCTGACCGTGGCGGCGCTGCCGTGGATCTCGCCGGTGACGGTCCGTGGGCCTGCGGTAAAGGCATCGAGACTGGGGAGCGATGCCGCTCCGGGGTCCTGTCGGGCGCGCTCGACGAGGGACTTTTGCGAGTCGGAGAGGGTCGACGAGCTGGGTGCGGCCGGTAGTGCCGGTGGCGCGGGCGGCGCCGGTGGTGCCGGTGGTGCCCCGGGTGCTGGCGGTGCCCCCGGTGCTACGGGCACTTGGATGTGCATTGGCTTGGTGTGGACGTGCGTGCCTGGGACGTCTACATCGACCCCCGGCACCTCCACCGTCGTGTAGGACGGTGAGTCCGGGATGTCGCGGCCGGTCGCCTTTTGAATGGCCTGCCGAAACGCTTGTTTTGCCTGGGTGTCGTCGGCATTGCCGTGACGAAGGCTGTGCGCATAGTCACGGACCGCCGCATTGACCTCACGTCCGACCCGGGGATCGCGTTCCATCGCATTCTGGACGCCGGTGTCGGTCATCACCCGTGCGACATACATCCCGCCGCGCCCGTGGGCGTTGTGACTCAGGGCCCCTTCCACGATCGAGTCGACGTTGGGTATCTGGGCGTCCATGCGGGCGCCCAGGACCGTCACCAGGGCCAGGAGCGGGGTGAGCCGACCGAGGAGGGGGCGGGCCATGCTAGTCGCGCCGCCGGCGGCTCACAGCCACGGTCCGCAGCAGGAGCGCCGCGGCGAGCAGCGCCAGGGCGTACATGACGACCGTGGCCAGGAGGACGAGAGAGCTCCCGCGCGCCAGGGCGGTGGCCGTCGGGGCGCCAAAGAGCGTGGTGGCGACCACCTCGCCGATCGACGCGCCGGCCTGCAGCACCCGCTCCCGGACGACGCCGGCAAAGAACAGGGCGCCGTCCAGGTGCCCCAAGAGCCAGATGGAGGCCGCGGTGAGCAGGGCCGCGACCGACAGGGTCATGGTCCCGAGCAAAACCCGAACCGGTCTGGTCCTGGGAGCGAACGGCTTGACCGCCGCCAGGGCCGAGTCGCGGGCCGCCACGTGCCAGGGCACGTAGACGTGGACGTCGGCCATGACCCGGTCGGCGAATGTCGACGCCGGTGCCAGCCGGGGGAGCCGCTCCAGGGCCTCGACGACCACCCGGGCGTCGTCCAGGGCCGCGCGGCAGTCGGGGCACTCACGGACGTGGGCCACGAGGGGGGCCACGCCAAATCCGACCTCGCCGTCCAGCAGCTGGTCGATTTCGTCGGGGAGGAGGTGGCGATGTGTCATAAGGGTTCTATGAAATGCGTACGAAACAACGGTGCGGAGGGTTTCAGGTCTCGTCCTTCACATCGGATAATGCGCGCCGGAGCTCGTGGCGCGCCCGATGGATATAGGTCTTGACCGTCCCGAGGGGGAGGTCGAGGGTCGTGGCGATCTCCTCATAGGACCGACCCTCGACGTGGCGCATGAGAATGCACGAGCGGTACTCCGGGCGGAGGCCGGCGATCGCCCGCTCGATGGCGGAGCCCAACTCCCGGGACTCGATGGCGTCGAGCGCCGTCGGCTCGCGGGAGGCGATCTCGAACGATGTTGCTTCTATTTCCGACGCGGTAGCGGCGTTTGGCGCGCCCGAGACGGAGACCGTCGCTAGGCGCCGCTTGCGGAGGTAGTCGATGGCCACATTGTTGGCGATCTTGAAGAGCCAGCTCGACAGCTTGAACTCCGGTCGATAGCGGTCGATATGGTTCAGCGCCTTGAGAAACGTGTCCTGTGCGAGCTCCTCGGCGGACTCCCGGTCGCGCACCATGCGGTACACGAGCGAGAAGACGGGGCGCTCGTAGCGCCGGATGATTTCCCGAAATGCCGCGTCCCGTCCCGCCTGCGCAAGCGCGACCACGTCGGCATCGGGCAGGTTCGCAAGATCGAACAAGGCGGGCACGGGCGTGAAGTTACAAGCGCACAGTAGCTTTAGGCATGGCTGTCGCTGAAGACGCGGCGTCGGGAGTCGATAAGCGTCAGTACGTGCGGCGGATCTTCTCGGAGATCGCGCCCCGCTATGACTTGCTGAACCATCTCCTGAGTCTCAACGTCGACCGTGTGTGGCGGCGCCGGGCGATCGCGGCGCTCGACTGGGGATGGCGGCCCGCCGGCGTCTATCTGGACCTCTGCGCGGGGACGCTCGACGTGGCGGCGGCGTTAGCGCGGGAGCCTGGGTTTCGCGGGAGGGTGGTCGGCGCGGATTTCGCCGAGCCGATGCTGCGGGCGGGCGCGGCCAAGGCGCCGGGGATGGCGGTATCTCCGGTTACGGCCGACGCGCTCCAACTGCCGTTGGCCAGGGCCAGCATGGCCGGCGCGATCGTGGCATTTGGCATCCGGAACGTGGCCGACCTGACGGCGTGCCTGCGTGAGGCGCACCGGGTGCTCGCGCCCGGCGCGCGGTTCGTGATCCTTGAATTCACCACTCCGACCTCGGCTCTCGTGCGTGCTGCGTACCATGCGTATTTCCATCATGTCGTGCCAGCGATCGGCGGCGCCGTGAGCGGCCACCGCACGGCATACCGATATTTGCCGCTCTCGGTGGCGCATTTTCCCGATGGCGCCACGCTCGCCGACCGCATGCGCGAGGCGGGATTTACCAATGTTACCTGGCGCCCTCTGACCCTCGGCATCGCCGCCCTGCACGTGGGTGAGCGGTAAATGCCTTCCGAAAAGCCCCTCGATACACTCGGCGAATTCATCGCGGCGATCGACGGCATTGGTGAGCTGCGCCGGATCACGCAGCCGGTGGCGGCGCGTCTCGAGCTGTGCGAGATCGCCGACCGCGTCATGAAGAGTCCTGGCGGGGGTGAGGCCCTGCTGTTCGAGCACGTCGTCCGGGACGACGGGAGCCGCTCGCCGTATCCGGCGGCCATCAATCTCTTTGGGTCGATGCGACGCATGTCGTTGGCGCTCGGCGTCGAGGATCTGGACGACATTGCCGCGCGCATCACGGAGTTGCTGGCGCTTCAGGTGCCGGCCGGCGTGCTGGCCAAGTTGTCGCTCCTGCCGCGACTCCTGGAGGTCGCCAAGTTCCCGCCGCGCGTGCATGGGGGGCGGCCGCCTGCTCAAGAGATCGTCTGGCGCGGGGACGAGATCGACCTCTCGGCGCTACCGATCATCACGTGCTGGCCCGAAGATGGCGGGCCGTACATCACGCTGCCGATGGTGATCTCGCGCGATCCGGTGCGTGGGATCCGGAACGTGGGCATGTATCGGATTCAGGTCCTCGGGCCCCGCACGATCGCCATGCATTGGCAGCGCCACAAGGTGGGCGCGGCGCACTGGCGGGAAATGGCGGAGCGTGGGGAGACGATGCCCGTGTGCATCGCCATCGGCGCGGATCCGGCGTCGGTCTACGCGGCGTCGGCGCCGCTGCCACCGACGGTCGATGAGTTTCTGTTCGCCGGGTTCCTGCGGCGCGCTCCAGTGCGGTTGGCCAAGGCGATCACGTGCGATCTCGACGTGCCGGCGGACGCCGAGTTCGTCATCGAGGGCTATATCGACCCGCGTGAGCCGTTGGTCACCGAAGGGCCGTTTGGCGACCATACGGGGTTCTACTCCGAGGCTGATCTATACCCGGCCGTGCATGTGACCGCCGTGACGATGCGGCGCAGTCCGGTGTATGCGACGACGATTGTGGGGCGGCCGCCCATGGAGGATTTTTACCTCGGGCACGCGACGGAGCGCATCTTTCTTCCGTTGCTCAAGTTGACGGTGCCCGAGATTGTCGACATGCATATGCCAGCCGAGGGGATCTTTCATAACCTGGTGTTCGTGTCGATCGACAAGCAGTATCCCGGGCAGGCGTACAAGGTCATGAACGCGCTGTGGGGACAGGGGCTCATGTCACTCGCCAAGGTGCTGGTGGTGCTGGACAAGGACGTCAACGTGCGCGACCCGCGGGAGGCCTGGTGGGTGGCGCTCAATAACATCGATCCCGAGCGCGACGCGCGGTTCACGATGGGCCCGGTCGATGTGCTCGATCATTCGAGCCGGGCGTTCACCTACGGTTCCAAGCTCGGCCTCGATGCCACGCGGAAGTGGCCCGAGGAGGGGTTCACGCGGAACTGGCCCAAGCTCATCACCATGGACGCCGCGACGAAGTCGAGGGTCGACGCGCTGTGGCCGTTGCTCGGCTTGAACGGAGGGCGCTGATCATGGCCGTGCGCGAGGGACAGACGTTTGACGGGCGATCGCGGCTCGTGACGTACGCGAACTTTGTGAAGTTGCCGCATACGGTGTTCTTGTTGCCGTTTGCGCTGGTGGGGATGACGCTCGGGAGCTACGTCGGGCGGCTGCGCGGGACGACGGTGCTGTGGATCGTGGTGGCGTTCACGAGCGCGCGGTTCGCGGCCATGGGGTTCAACCGGATCGTCGATCGGAAGATCGATGCGCGGAATCCGCGGACGGCCGGGCGCGAGTTGCCGCGGGGGGTCATGTCGCTCGCCGAGGCGCGGTTGGCGGTCGCGGTGGCGTCCGTCGTGTTTGTGTTGGCGGCCGTGGCGTTGAATCCGACGTGTGGGTTTCTCGCGCCGGCGGCGTTGGCGTGGGTGTTCTTTTACAGCTACACCAAACGGTTCACGCAGTGGTCGCACCTGGTGCTCGGGCTCGGGCTGGCGATTGCCCCGGTGGGTGGGTATCTGGCGGTCGCTGGGAAGTGGAGCAGTCCGTGGTGGACGCTGGTGGCGCTGGCGGTGGCCGTGGCGTGTTGGTCGGGGGGGTTCGACATCTTCTATGCGCTGCAGGACATGGCGTTTGACCGGGCGCATGGGCTGTACTCGATTCCAGCCACGCTCGGCGAAGGCGCGGCGTTGCGGATCGCGCGGGTCCTCCATGTGTTGACGGTCGTCGGATTGGCGGCCGCCGGCATCGGGGCGGGGGGTGGCTGGCTCTATGCGGCTGGGGTCGTGGTCGTGGCGGTGATGCTCGGGTACGAGCATTCGCTCGTGCGGGTGGGGGATCTGTCGCGGCTCGATGCGGCGTTCTTTACCATGAATGGGGTCATTAGTCTGACGTTCTTTGGGGCGGTCGCGACCGAGCGGTTGCTGCGGTTGATCGCGGCGATGGGTCGATGACGGGGGAGCCGCTCCCGCTCGTCGTCGCCATCACGGGGGCGTCGGGAGCGCCGTATGCCGTGCGGTTGCTGCAGGCGTTGACGGGGGCGGAGCGGGCGGTCTGGCTCATTGTGTCGGGTCATGGGTTTCGGTTGTTGCATACCGAGACGGGGATTCACTCCGTCGACGCGTTGCGCGAGGCGGTTGGTGGGCGGGCGTGGGATGCGACGGTCACGGTCTACGAGGATCGCGATCGGGGGGCGGCGCCGGCGTCGGGGTCGGCGCGGACGGCGGGGATGATCATCTGCCCGTGCTCGATGGGGACGTTGGCGGCGATCGCCGGCGGGACGTCGCGGTCGCTCATCGAGCGGGCCGCCGACGTCACGCTTAAAGAACGGCGCAAGTTGGTACTCGTGCCGCGGGAGACGCCGCTCAGTGAGATTCATCTCGAGAACATGCTGCGCGTCACGCGTGCCGGGGCGGTCGTCATGCCGGCGGCGCCGGGGTTCTACCATCGGCCGGCGACGATCGATGGGCTGGTCGACTTCATTGTGGCGCGGGCGCTGGATCAGTTTGACGTGCCTCAGTCGTTGGTCGAGCGGTGGCGCGGCTGATCGGGCTGATTGCCGATACGCATGGATTGGTTCGGCCTGATGTGCATACCGCGTTGGCGGGGGTCGAGGTCATTCTCCACGCCGGCGATGTCGGCGGGCGGGAGATTCTCGACGAGCTCGCGCTGATCGCGCCGGTGCGGGCGGTCTATGGCAACACGGATCCGGTGGACGATCCGCGATTGGTCGAGGCGCTCGTGTGCGAGGTCGATGGGGTGGCGATCCACGTGAGCCATGGCCACGAGGTGGGGTCGCCCAAGCCGGACCGGTTGATCGAACGGTACCGCCACGCGGTGATCGTCTATGGGCACACGCATCGGCAGCTGGTCACGCGCATTGGCGACCAACTGATCGTGAACCCCGGCGCCGCGGGGCCGCGGCGGTTTGATCTGCAGCCGAGCGTGGCGCGACTGACTATCGAGGACGGGCGGGCTGAGGTTGAGTTGGTGGCGTTGCAACTGTAGCCCCCCACTCTTCAGGGCTCACGTCGCGCGCGTGCTGGGAGAAAAGCCAGCGATGCCCGTCGAGATCGGCGACGCCGTACTGTCGTTCGCCGTACATCGTCTCGTTCAGCTCTTCCAAGATCTTGGCGCCCTCTCGCTGGCTGTGCCTGTAGTGCGCGTCGACGTCCGGGACAAAGACTGTGAGCATCTGTGTGCCGCATCCCAGTGTCGCCGGGATGTCCCGTCCCTCACGAGGGCCGTTGAGCATGATGACGGTGCCGCCCAGATACATCTGGACCCCGTCGGGCTTGCCGTAGCGATAGTGCTCCGTGAACCCAAAGACTCTCGTGAGCCAATCGCTCGCCTGTGCCACGTCGCGATAGCAGATGTGCGGAAGGACCGTCGCGACGGGTGCAGATCGGTTATTCATGCGGCACCTCCTTTCGTGCGCTTCAACTCTTTCGGGAAACGGCGAAACCAGGACGACAGCAGCATCAACTCGTCGACCTCGTGCGCCGGCACGGCCGGGGGCGGGCGGTCACAGGGGGTGAGGATCGACTCGATCGTGTCGCGCCATTGGCGGCGCTCGGTGGGCGTGCGCGGCACGGGGGACTCGGCGCGGACGCAGCCGCGGCGGATCACGTAGGCGCGGGTGTCGCCGTCGTAGCCGGGCACGGTGTAGACGAAGGACAGCGTTTCGACGGCGAAGCGGAGGCGGCCGAATTGTTCGCGGAGGTCGACCAGGCGCTGGGCTTTGTCGCGAAGGGAGGCGGCGCGCTCGAAGGCGAGGCGGGCGCTGGCGTCGTCCATCTCGCGGCGGAGAGCCGTGACAGGGCCGTCGTCGGTGCCCTCGAGGAACGCCGTGGCGAGGGCGATGCGTTGGGCGTACTGGGCGAGGGAGCAGCCGCCGACGCAGGGGCCGAGGCACTTCTGGACCTCGTAGCGGATGCAGCCGGGGGTGCGCGGTGGCAACGGCGGGGCATCGAAGAGCTCGACCTGGTCGCTCGGATGCATCGGCGTGTCGAGGGCGCAGTCGCGGAGGCCCAGGGCGTCGCTCAGCTCGCGAACGGCATCGGTCAGGCGCTGCGCGCCCAGGAAGGGGCCGTAGTAGACGCCGTCGTCGCTGCCGCTGGCGCCGGTGCCGCGGACGACGACGAGCTTGGGCGCGGGAGGTCGGGTGATCTTGATGAAGGCGTAATGCCGGGCGTCGCGTTTCATGGCGACGTTGAAGCGGGGGCGGAAGCGTTTGATCAGGCGGAGCTCAACGAGGAGCGCGGCGAATTCGCTCGGAGTGTGCTCCCAGTCGATCGTGTCGGCTTCGTACAGGATGCGCGCGCCTTTATCCGCAGGGTACTCGGCGCGGAAGTAGCTCAGGAGGCGCGAGCGGAGCTGCTTGGATTTGCCGACGTAGAGGATCTCGCCCCCGGCGGAGATCATGCGATAGACGCCCGGGCGATCGGTCGCCTGCTCGCGCACGAAGGCGCGCATGCGGGCGAGCGATTCCGGAGGCGGCTTTTTCTTCACCGCTGGCAGCCGGCGCAGAACACGGTGGACCGGCCATCGACGGCGTGCGTGCCGATCAAACGGCGGCCACACCGGCGGCATGGGTGGCCAGCGCGGCCGTATACGTCAAGCTGCTCGGCGAACGCGCCGCGACCGCCGTTGGCGTCGCGGTAGTCGCGGAAGCTCGTGCCGCGGGCGGCGATCGACTCGCCCAGCACGGCGACTAGTGCATCGCGGAGTTGGGCCGTTTGAAGGGGATTGACCAACCGCGCCTCGCGGGAGGGATCGATGCCCGAACGCCAGAGCGCTTCGTTCGCGTAGATGTTGCCAACCCCCGCCAGGTAGCGTTGGTCCATGAGCACAGTCTTCACAGCCCGCCGGGATCGGTCAAGCATTGAGGCTAGGCGAGTCGCTGTAAAGGCGGCATCCAGCGGCTCGATGCCGAGCGCACTCGTGTAGGTCTCGAACGCCGCCGGATCCATGAGGGATACGGTACCGAGTCGGCGAATGTCGCGGTAGTGGAGGGCCCGGCCATCGGAGAG
>DATMNB010000024.1:0-2856 GCA_035569435.1 Gemmatimonadaceae bacterium | reverse complement strand
TGTGACGTTCGACTCAGCGGTCATTGCCAAAGAGCGGTCGATCGTCCTCGATGAGCGACGCTTGCGCTCCGGTGCGGGCATGCGCTACTTGACCGCCTTGGATTCGGTGCTGTACGCCGGGTCCCCGTACGCGACCCGCATGCCGATCGGCGACTCGGCGACGGTGGCCAACGCGCCGGTGGCGACGATCGCGCGCTTCTACCACGATTGGTATCGCCCGGAGCGGATGACGGTCATCCTCGTCGGCGACGTAGATCTCGCTCGTATCGAGACGCAGCTCCGGCAGACCGTCGGGGCAATCCCCAAGAGCGCGACCCCGGCGCGCCGGCCTCCCGTGCTCGCCATCCCGCCCGCCACGGAGCGGGCCTTCGTATTCCACGACCAGGACTATCACAACTCGCAAATCGACGTGCTGGCCGTCGACCCGCCCGCGCGCCACGGCACGGTCTCGTCGCTTCGGTCGAGTCTTGTGACGACCATCTATTTCACGGCGCTGCAGGAGCGGTTCGCGAACCTGAACGACGAGAGCCGACCGACGGCCACGCTGAACGCGAGCCTTACCAATACGGTTGACTCCGCGTCCGTGTTCGACCTCGTCGCCACGACGCCACTGGGCGGCTCGGCCGACTCGGCGCTGGTCCTCGCGGTCGGCGAGCTGACGCGCGTGGCGCGTGACGGGTTCTCGGTGAATGAGCTGGCGCGCGCGAGAGCGCGTGTGCTCGGGGCGTACGATCATCTGTATGCCCAGCGTGGGACGAATTCGTCCGACTACCTGGCCGCGTTTGTCGACATCGCGCGGCGCGGTGGCAGCGTATCCGAGCCGGGCGTGGTGCACGACTGGGCGAAACGGATGCTGGGCACCGGCCCGGAGGCGATCACGCCGGCCGAGATCACCACGTACGCGCGGTACTGGGCGACGCCGGGCCGGTGGCTCGTGGCCGCGGCCCTGCCCGGTGCCCCGGATCATCATACCAGCGCGTCGCCCGCCCCGCCGGATACCGGTGCGCATCGGGCCATCACGCGCGGCCGGTTGCTCGCCGTCGCCGATTCCGTGAGCCGAGCGGTCAACGCGGTCGCCGCGCGCACGGCATCCGGCGATTCGGCCTCGGCCGCGATGTCGGCCGTCGATGTAACGCTGGTGCCGGTGCCGCCGACGCCTGGTCGCATCGCGCAGGCGCGGACGATCGCCGGCACGGGCGTGCAGGAGTGGACGTTGTCCAACGGGATGCGCGTGGTGCTCAAGCCCACCGCGTCAGACGCCGACCAGCTCGTGATGGTCGCGCGCGCTCCGGGCGGATTGTCGTTGGCCGCCGACTCCGAGTATCCATCGGCGGTGGCGGCGCCGTCGCTGATCCAGTCGAGCGGCATCGGCCGCTATTCGGCGCGGGAGATCCGCGACCGGCTCGCCGGCACCACGTACACGATCAGCGCCTCGCTGAACCAGCTGAGCGAAGAGATGAGGGTGAGTGGCACGGCGCAGAATGCCGCGCTGCTCCTGAAAATGCTCAACGCTGAGTTCCAGGCGCCGCGGATGGATTCGAGCGTCGTCACGAAAGTCCTGACGCAGTCGAAGCTGGCGCAGTACTCCGCCGACCAGCAACTGGCGACGACCAAGCAGATCGTGGACACCGACCACAACCCCCATGCCCGGCCGGTGACCGGCGCGCTGCTGGACTCGGTGCAGACGGACCTCGCGCTGGGATTTTGGCGGGCGCGCGTGGCCAATGCCAGCAACTGGACCGTCTACATCGTCGGGGCGTTCAACCCCGACTCGTTGCGGCCGGTGGTGGAGCGGTACCTGGCATCGTTGCCGGCGGGTCACGTGGAGCATTGGCACGATTGGGGGGTGCATCCAGCGTCCGGCCAGCAGCGCATCGGGCTTCCCGGCGGGTCCGCCAACCAGACGATCATCAAGCTGTCGTACGCCCAGACGCTGCCGCACTATGATCGCGAGACGGATCTGGCGATGGCGTTGGTCGCCCAGCTGTTGCAACGGCGGCTCACCGCGCGCCTCCGGGAAGAGTTGGGTGGGACGTATTCCCCGCAGGTGACCGAGGCGGCCGAGGCGTGGCCGCATGGCGTCGTGCAGATCCAGGCGCAGTTCGATGCGACGCCCGACTTGGCGCCATCGCTCACGCAGGCCGCGCTGGCGGTGGCCGACAGCTTGCGGGCGAACGGACCGACCGCGGCGGAGGTCCACGACGTCGTGGAAGCGGCGCGTCAGTCGACCGCGTCGCCCGAGTCGCCGAACGTGTTCTGGCTGTCGCACCTCATGAACTTCGATTGGAACGGCTGGGCGTTGGCCGCCGGCATGGACGATTACGGCCCGCTCCTCGCCAAGATGACGCCGGAACGACTCCGCGCCGCGGCGCAGACGGCGCTCACGCCCGGACCCTACGTTGTGTTTACTCTCACCAGCAGGTAGATGACGCAGCAGCGTGTCGCACACCCGCCGTCGGCGCCGAGCATGGTCAGCCGAGACCACTTGATGGCCGCGGCGAACGCGCTCCGGGAGGAAGTCGCCAAGCGGATTGTCGGGCAACGGGCCGTCGTCGAGGAAGTATTGATGACCATGATGGCCGGCGGCCATGCGCTGCTGGTCGGCGTGCCGGGGTTGGCCAAGACATTGCTCGTGCGGTCGATTGCCGAGGCCACGCATCTGGACTTCCGGCGGGTTCAGTTCACGCCGGATCTCGTGCCGAGTAACGTCACGGGCACCGAGATCATGGAAGAAGATCCCGTCAGTCGCCAGCGGTCGTTCCGGTTTGTGGAGGGGCCGATCTTCACGAACATCCTGCTGGCCGACGAGATCAACCGGACGCCGCCACGGACGCAGGCGGCGCTGCTCGAGGCCAT
>DATMNB010000023.1:0-42435 GCA_035569435.1 Gemmatimonadaceae bacterium | reverse complement strand
GCCGGGACCTGGTCTGGGGTGACGGACTCGATCAACTCCTCGTTGATCATGACCGGCGTCGCGAACCCGCAGGCGCCGAGGCACTCGACCTCGATGACGGTGAACTTGCCGTCGGCGGACGTGAGCCCGAGCTCACCGGCTCCCGTGTGCTTGAGGAACGCACGGACCACATCCTCGGCGCCGCAGACGTTGCACGGCGTCGTGGTGCAGACCTGGACAAAGTTGGTGCCGACCGGGTGCTGGTGGTACATCGTGTAGAACGTGACGACGCCCTTCACGTACGCCGGCGTCAGCTCGAGCACCGCCGCGATTTCGGCCATCGCCGGATCACTCACCCATCCGCGATCCTCCTGCACCATCCAGAGGGCTGGGAGGAGCGCGGCCATCTTGGTCGGATAGTGCGTCAGCAGCTCGTCGAGCTCGGCGCGGCGGGCGCCGACGAACACCGGTTCATAGTCTGCGGTGACACTCACCGGTCGATCTCTCCCATGACGATATCGATGCTGGCGTTGATGGCGATCACGTCGGACAGCAGGTGCCCGACGACCATCTTGGGGATCGCGGACAGATTCACGAACGACGGCGGCCGGATGCGGAAGCGCACCGGCTTGGCCGTGCCGTCGGAGACCATGTAGTAGCCCTTCTCACCCTTGGGGCTCTCGACCGCGACGTACGCCTCGCCGATGGGAGGCCGCGGCCCTTCCATCACCTGCTTGAAGTGATGGATCATCGACTCCATCTCACTGGTGGCCTTGCCCTTTGGCGGCAGGATCACGCGCGCATCGTCGACGTTGAGCGGGCCGTCGGGCAGACGCTCGATCGCCTGCGTGAGGATCCGGACCGACTGCCGGAGCTCTTCCATGCGGACGAGGAACCGGTCGTAGACGTCGCCGTTCGTGCCGACAGGGACATCGAAGTCGTACGTCTCGTAGCCCAGGTATGGGAAGTCCTTCCGGACGTCATAGGCCACGCCGGAGGCGCGGAGCATGGGACCCGACAGCCCGTAATTCGTGGCTTCGTCCGCGGTCATGACACCCAGACCAACGGTGCGGCCGACCCAGATCGCGTTGCGGGTCAGCATCCGATCGACTTCGTCGATGGTCTTGGGAAAGTTGGCGAGGAAGGCGCGGAGGCCGGCGATCCAGCCGTCAGGAATATCGGCCGCCATTCCGCCGACGCGGGTGGCCGACGTCGTCAGGCGGGCGCCGACCCAGCCTTCCAGCAGGTTATAGATGTTCTCCCGTTCCTGGAACGCCCACAGGAACGGCGTGAACGCGCCGATATCGATGCACGTCGTCCCGACCCACACCAGGTGCGAGGCAATGCGCGAGAGCTCGGCGGCAATGACCCGGAGCACCGTGCAGCGCTCGGTGATGTCGATACCAAAGATGCGCTCGGCGCCCAAGGCAAACGCCACGTTGTTACCGATCGAGTTGAGATAGTCCTCGCGATCGGTCCACGGGATGATCTGATTGTACTGGCGATACTCCCCGATCTTCTCGAAGCCACAATGCAGATAGCCGATGTGCGGAATGCACCGCACGACGGTCTCGCCATCGAGCTCGAGGACCAGTCGCAGCACGCCGTGGGTGGCTGGGTGCTGCGGCCCGATGTTGATCAGCATGTGCTCGCCATCGAAGTCCGGCTCCGCCGCGGGCGGCGGCGCCATCGGCACCGTGTTCCCCGCCCCGTCGACGACGAGCGGCGTGCGCACCGGGCGGCCGTTGGCATCGAGACCGGTTGTGGCGAGGGCGACTTCGACCGTGCGTGTCTCGGGCATGGTCACTCCCCCGTCTTTTCGCCGGCGCCGATGCGCTGGCGCATGTCGGCCGGGAGGTCTTCGAAGGCATCGGCGATGGACAGCTCTTCCATCGAGTACCGCGCCTCGGGGTTGGCGGCGAGCGCCTGTCGCAACTGCTCCGAACGGCTGAAGCGTCCCCGTAGCGGGAAGTCCTTGCGGAGCGGAAACCCTTCCCGATACTGCTCCCACATGAGAATGCGGCGCAGGTCGGGGTGGCCGCGGAACCGAAGGCCGAACATATCGAACGCCTCGCGCTCGAGCCAATCGGCGCTCTTGTAGACCGGCCAGACACTGTCGACTTCCAGCGGCGCGCCCTTTGGCAGTTCGACCTTCAAGCGGAGAAATCGCCGGTGGGGTAACGAGCGCAGATGCCACACGACTTCGAACGGCACCTGCGCATCCCGAAACTCAACGCCGGTCACATCGCACAAGTAGTCGTAGCGGTGGTCAGGATCGTCGTGCAGCCATCGCACGACCTCCAGGACATGCTTGTTGTCGAGGACAACCGTGGTCTCGCCCCACACGACGTCGACGCGTTGGACGAAGCCCGGGAACCGCGTGGCGATGGCAGCCGCCGACGGGTTGACGGGCCCTCCGCGGTGCGGGACGGCGACGGGCGTCGTCGGCGTGGCACCGCCAGGATAGACGATACCGCTGGCGTCTGTCACAGGCCGGACCGCGTTTGCTGAACCGAATTGCCGAACGGCTCCGACAACTCGTCGATGACCGGTGGCGGGATATAAAGGCGGCTCGACGGATCGGGCTCCATCTCGTCGCGGATGGCGGCGTCTCCCATCCGTTCCCGCATGACCTTGGCCTGCAGCATCCGGATGCCGTACAGCAGCCCCTCGGGGCGTGGCGGACAGCCGGGCACGTAGACATCGACCGGAATGATCGTGTCGATCCCCTGCACGACCGCGTAGTTGTCGAACATCCCGCCCGACGAGGCACAGGCGCCCATCGAGATGCACCACTTGGGCTGCGGCATCTGGAGCCAGATGCGACGGATCACCGGGGCAAGCTTGAAGGGCACGCGTCCGGCGCAGATGAGCACGTCCGCCTGGCGCGGCGAGAAGCTCATGCGCTCCATGCCAAACCGGGCGAGATCGAAGCGGCTGGCCGCGGTGGCCATGAACTCGATCGCGCAGCACGCGGTGCCAAATGGCATGGGCCAGAGCGAGTTGGCGCGGCCCCAGTTGACGAGGAAATCGAGCTTGGTCGCTATCCAGCCTTCCTGCGATTGTGGCTGATAGCTGACCGTCGTTAATCCCTTAGTCAGTCCCACTGTAAGGCTCCCTTCTTCCAGACGTAGACGAAGCCGGCGAGCAGAATGGCGATGAAGACCAGCATCTCGCCGAAGCCGAAGAGCGACACGTTGGCGGGCGGGCAACTGGCGCCGGGGACGAGGGCCACGGTGCACGAGAGCTGCCGGAAGTACACGCCCCACGGGATCAGGAACACGGTCTCGATATCGAACACGATGAACAGCATCGCGACCATGTAGAACTTGACAGAGAACCGCTCGCGGGCATCACCGAGGGCCGGAATCCCGGACTCGTAGGCGGCCTCTTTTTCGGGTGTTGGGCGGAGACGGACGGTCAGATGGGACAGACCGAGGATCAGCGCCGCGTTGGCGACGACGAACCCTATCAGCAGCAACACCGGGAAGAACGCGCTCGCCATAGACTCCGGCGCCGAGGCCCAAGTGAAAAGTTTCACAAGGTCCAACACCCCAAGCTATGACTGGGACATGGCGATTTCAATATCCGCGCGGCTACTATACCCGCCCATGAGCATACAGAACGATCGATGGATCACGCGGATGGCGCTCGAACATGGAATGATCGAGCCCTTCGAGGGTCGGCAGGTGCGGACTGGGGTCATCTCCTATGGAGTAAGCTCCTACGGCTACGACATGCGGGTCGCCAGCGAGTTCCGCATTTTCACCAACGTCCTCAATTCGATCGTCGATCCCAAAGACTTCGATCCCAAATCATTCGTCGAGTTCAACGGCGACGTCTGCATTGTCCCGCCAAACTCCTTTGCGCTGGCCCGGTCGGTCGAGTTCTTCCGGATCCCGCGCGATGTCGTGACGATTACCGTGGGCAAGAGCACATATGCCAGATGTGGCATCATCACAAATGTGACACCGTTTGAGCCTGAATGGGAAGGGTTCGTCACCCTGGAGATCTCCAACACCACGCCCCTCCCGGCCAAGATCTACGCCAACGAAGGGATCGCCCAGGTCCTGTTCTTCCGCGGCGCCGAGCCGCCCGAGATCTCGTACAAGGACAAGAAGGGCAAGTATCAGAACCAGCAGGGCGTCACCCTGCCCCGCCTGTAATCAGCACCACCGCGCCGGCGGCGAACGCCAGGCCAACGGCCTGCCGGCGGCGCAGGTGCTCGCTGAGCACCACTCGGGCGAGCACGATGGTGGTGGCGGGGTAGAGTGAGATGAGGGTCGCGACCACGCCCAACGCGCCGGGGTGCACGGCTAGGGCGTAGCACACGGTTGCGGCGGCATCAAAGCAGCCGCACCAGGCGACGGTCGATCGCAGGGCACGCGGGGGCATCAGAGTCCCACGCTGCGCGAGGGCGAGGACGATCAGGACGCTGGTGGCGGCCAGGCGCGATACCAATAAGGGCCAAAGCCCGTTGCCGTGCGCGCGGGCGATGAGAATCAGAAATCCGCCGATCGACACGCCCGACGCCAAAGCCATACCAACGCCGCTCGTGGTCCCCTTCCCCGAGCCGTGGCTGCCCTGGCTGACGAGGACGATCGCCAGAACGGCAATGGCTATCCCTACGAAGGCACGGCCGGACGGGTGTTCGCCGAGCGCCAGACCTGCCAGGACCGGGATGACGGTCGCGCACACGGCGGTGATGGGCGCCACCACGCTCATGGCGCCCATACCCAACCCCCGATATAGGAGGGCGATGCCGGCGGCGCCGACAATACCAGCGGCGGCACCCCATCCCAAGCTGACAAGGGTGGGCTGGTGCGGCCAGACAATGGGAGTGACCAGGGCCAATGGGACAAGCCCTACCAGCTCGGCGTAGATCGTCACGCGGAGCCACTCGTCCCTGCGGGTCGCGAGACCGCCCAGGAAGTCGGCGCCGCCGTACAACAGCGACGCAACGAGCGCAAAAAGAACAGAGTTCAGCGAAAACCGCCGAGGCCGTAGGCGATCGCGATCAGCACGGCGAGCAGGACCGCCACCCAGGCGATCCAGTTGACGCGGCCGCCAGAAGGCTGCTCGGGTCTCATCACCCCGACCCGGCGACCTCCCGCTCCTCACGCTGCGTCACGACAGCCCGCAGGTAGTCGCGGTTCATGCGCGTGATGACATCAATACTGATCGACTTGGGACACGCTTCCTGGCACTCGCCGTATAGCGTGCATCCGCCGAGGTGCTCGGCGTCCATCTGCGCCACCATGTTGAGCACACGGCGCGCGCGCTCGGGCTGTCCCTGGGGCATGAGTCCCAGGTGCGACACCTTGGCCGCAGTGAACAGCGTGGCCGACGCATTGGGACAGGCGGCGACGCACGCGCCGCACCCGATGCACGCCGCGGCGTCCATGGCCCCATCGGCGTCCTGCTTGGGCACGAGGATGTTGTTGGCGTCGCGCGCCCCGCCGGTGTTCGCCGTGATGAACCCGCCCGACTCGATGATCCGGTCGAGGGCCCGACGGTCGGTCACCAGATCCTTGAGGACGGGGAACGCCTTGGCCCGCCACGGCTCGATGTAGATATGCTCGCCATTGGTGAACGACCGCATGTGTACCTGGCACACGGCCGCGCCGCGGGTCGGGCCATGGGCGACGCCGTTGACCATGAGTGAGCACGAGCCGCAGATCCCTTCGCGGCAGTCGTGGGCAAACGCGATCGGGTCGCGGCCGCTCTCGATCAGTCCTTCGTTCACGACATCCAGCATCTCGAGAAACGATGCGTGGTCCGAGATCCCGCGCGCCGGGTATACCTCGAACTTTCCGGGCTGCGTGGGACCCGCCTGCCGCCAGACGTGCAGCGTGAAGTCCATGGTTACTTGTAGCTCCGCTGGCTAGGCTGGACCGTCTCGAAGGTGAGCGGCTCCTTGTTGAGAATCGGGGCCTTCCCTTCCCCCGCGTATTCCCAGGCGGCCGCATAACTGAAGTGCGCGTCGTCGCGCAGCGCCTCGCCGTCCGGCGTCTGGCTCTCCACGCGGAAGTGCCCGCCACACGACTCAGTGCGATGCAAGGCGTCGGTGCACATCAACTCCCCCAACTCGATGAAGTCCGCGACGCGTCCGGCTTTCTCGAGCTCCTGGTTGAAGGCCAGGGTACCGCCTGACGAGGGCACCGTGACGTTCCGCCAGAACTCCTCTCGAATCGCAGGGATCTTGGCGAGCGCCTCGCGGAGTCCAGCATCGCTCCGCGCCATGCCGCACAGCTCCCACATGACCTTTCCGAGTTCCCGATGGAACGAGTCGACTGTCCGTTTGCCTCCGATCTCGACGAGCTTTTTGAGGCGTGTATCGACCTCCTGCTGCGTCGCACGAAATGCCGGGTGCGTCGCCGGATCCACGGCAGCCGTCTTGGCCTGTGCCAGATAGTCCCCGATCGTGTACGGCAGCACGAAGTACCCATCGGCCAGGCCCTGCATGAGCGCACTCGCGCCCAAGCGGTTGGCGCCGTGGTCGGAGAAATTGGCCTCGCCGATGGCGAACAACCCCGGCAGGGTGGTCATCAGATTATAGTCGACCCACAGCCCGCCCATGGTATAGTGCACGGCGGGATAGATCCGCATCGGGACCTTGTACGGATTCTCGCCCGTGATGCGCTGATACATGTCGAACAGGTTGCCGTAACGCTCGCGGATGCTCTTCTCCCCGACGCGGCGAATGGCATCGGCAAAATCGAGGTACACGCCGCGCCCGGTCGGACCGACACCACGACCCTCGTCGCAGACTTCCTTGGCGCTGCGCGAGGCGATGTCACGCGGTGCGAGGTTGCCAAAGCTCGGGTACTTGCGCTCGAGATAGTAGTCGCGCTCGGTCTCGGGGATCGTGTCCGGCGAGCGCGTGTCGCCCTTCTCCTTTGGCACCCACACGCGACCGTCGTTGCGCAACGATTCGCTCATGAGGGTGAGCTTGGACTGAAAGTCGCCGCTCACCGGGATGCACGTCGGATGGATCTGCGTGAAGCACGGGTTGCCAAACGCCGCCCCGCGCTTGTGCGCTCTCCAGATGGCGGTGGCGTTGGATCCCTTGGCGTTTGTCGATAGGAAGAAGACGTTGCCGTAGCCGCCGGTCGCGAGGACAACGGCATCGCCGGCGAAGGAGCGCATGGCCCCGGTCAGGAGATCCCGCGTGACGATGCCTCTGGCGCGGCCATCGACCATGACGACGTCGAGCATCTCCGTGAACGGATGCATTTCGACACCGCCTAGGCCGATCTGGCGCTCGAGCGCCTGGTAGGCGCCGAGCAGCAGCTGTTGGCCGGTCTGGCCGCGGGCGTAGAAGGTGCGCGAGACCTGGGCGCCACCAAACGACCGGTTGGCCAGCAGGCCGCCGTACTCGCGGGCGAACGGCACGCCCTGGGCGACACACTGGTCAATGATGTTGACGCTGACCTCAGCCAGGCGGTAGACGTTGGCCTCGCGGGCCCGGAAGTCTCCGCCCTTGATCGTGTCGTAGAACAGCCGAAAGACGCTGTCGCCGTCGTTCTGGTAGTTCTTGGCGGCGTTGATGCCGCCCTGGGCGGCGATGCTGTGCGCGCGACGCGGCGAGTCGTGGAAACAGAAGCAGGTGACCCGATACCCCAACTCGCTGAGCGACGCCGCGGCCGACGCGCCGGCGAGGCCGGTGCCCACGACGAGGACGTGGTATTTCCGCTTGTTGGCCGGGTTGACCAGCTTCATCTCGAACTTGTGCCGTTCCCACTTCTCATCGAGCGGGCCGGGCGGGACTTTCGAATCGAGCGGCAGCATCAGTGCAGGATCCCCGCGACCACGGCCAACGGAATAGCGGCGAACAGCGCCGCGACGAGGATGGCGAGACCGGCCACGATCGGCCGGCGCAACGGGTTCGCGGACGGCTTGTCGAGACCCAGCGTGCGGAACGAGCTCCAGGCGCCGTGGTAGAGGTGCAGGCCGAGCGCCAGCATGGCCACGACATAGAACGTCGCGACCCACGGCACGGAGAGTCCGGTCACGAGGTTGTGGTAGACATCGCCCTGGCGGAAGTCCGGATGCACGGTGCCCGTCGTCATGTGCAGGAGGTGAAACACGATGAACACCGCGAGCAGCACGCCACCCCACCGCATCGTCCGCGACGCAATCGTCGCTGCCTGGTACTGCCGCCGCGCGTAGCCGACCGGCCGCGCGGCGCGCTCGATCAGCGTGAGCTGGGTCGCGGCCACGATGTGGAGGATGACTGACACGAATAGGACGAGGCGCACGGCCCAGAGGAGCTCGCCCGTCCCATGCAGAAATGCGCTATAGGCGTTGATATGCTCGGCGCCCGCGAACGCCAGGAGATTGCCGAGGACATGACCGATGACAAAGGCGACCATGATGAGGCCTGTCGCGGCCATCACGACCTTCTTGCCAATCGTCGATCGCCAGAATGCAAGCAACCCCATTACTTACTTGGCCAACGCGGCCAACGCACCCATGGGCTCGCGCACGGCCGCCGCGCTGCGATCGAGCTGCGCGCGTTCGTCCGGCGTGAGGTCCACCTCGAGAATGCGTTCGAGTCCACGGCGGCCGAGCTTGCAGGGCACGCCGAGAAAGATGCCGCGGTGGCCGTACTCGCCTTCCAGCCAGGCGGCGCACGGAAGAATCCGACGCTGGTCAAGGACGATCGCCTCGGCCATCTGCACCGCAGCGGCCGACGGCGCGTAGTAGGCCGATCCGGTCTTCAAGTACTTGACGATCTCGGCGCCGCCGTTGCGTGTGCGGTCGATAATCGCGTCCAGCGTGGCTTTGTCGAGCAGTTGCGTCACGGGGATCCCGCTCACGGTCGTGTACGACAGGAGAGGCACCATCGTGTCACCGTGGCCGCCAAGGACCATGGCCTGAATGTCGAGCACCGACACGTCGAGGGCGGCCGCGAGGAAGGCCCGATAGCGCGCCGTGTCGAGGACGCCCGCCATGCCGATCACGCGCTCGCGCGGGAAGCCCGTGGCCTCCTTGGCGACGTAGCACATGACGTCGAGCGGGTTGGACACGACGATGACAATGGCCTTGGGCGACGTCTGGCGGATCTGCTCGCCGACGGCCCGCACGATGCCGGCGTTCGTCGCCAGCAGGTCATCGCGCGACATCCCCGGTTTGCGGGCAATGCCAGCCGTGATGATCACGATCTCCGAGCCGGCAGTCTCGTCGTAGCTGTTGGCGCCGATCACGCGGCTGTCGAAGCCCTCGATCGGTGCGGATTCATATTGATCGAGCGCCTTGCCCTGTGGGATGCCGTCGACGACGTCGACCATGACCACACGGCGGGCGAGTTGTTTCTCGGCGACTCGTTGCGCCGTCGTCGCGCCGACATTGCCAGCGCCGACGACCGTGATTGTATTCACCATGGTTTCACCATGGCGCCAAATCTACGCGGTCACCCACCTACCTGGGAGAGTGCGCGGAGCCCGCCGACCTGCATCTGCAACAGCGCGTGCGCCTCGGGCTTCTCGTCGAGTGCCTTTCGAAACAGCGGCTCGAGCAACTCGCCCCGACGTAACGGATCGCGCAGGTTGACCTCGTGGTCGCCAAAGAGGCACGTCCGGAGCCGCCCGTCGGCGGTCAGCCGCACACGATTGCAGGATCCGCAATACGTATGCGTCATCGGCGTGATGACGCCGACCGTGCCCAGCGCGCCGTCCAGCCGGTAATAGGCCGCGGGGCCATTGCCGCGCGGCGGGCCGGCCGTGGACGTCAGCTGGCCGAGCGACGCGATCCGGTCGAGTACCTCGTCGCTCGGGACCACGTGGTCCCACGTCAGGGCGCGCATGTCGCCGACCGGCATCAACTCGATGAACCGCACGTGCCAGCGGTGACGCAGCGTGAGCGCCGCAAAGGCCTCGATCTCATCGTCGTTCACCCCGCGGATCACGACGACGTTGATCTTGATCGGATCCAGCCCGGCGCCCTCGGCGGCCAGCGCACTCGCCACGGGATCGAACGCCAGGTTGCGACGCGCGATGGCCGAGATGCGGTCGGGCCGCAAACTGTCGGCGCTCATGTTCACGCGGTCAAGGCCCGCGGCGCGCAGCGGCTCGGCCAGCTCGGGGAGCTTGACGCCGTTCGTCGACAGCGCGATGTCCTCGATGCCGGGCACGGCGCGCAACTCGGCCACGAGGCGCGCCAGATCTGGCCGGATCGTCGGCTCACCCCCGGTGATGCGGAGGCGGCGCAGGCCGAGCGGCGCCAACTGGCTCACAACCGCCGTGATTTCCTCGTAACTCAGGATCTCCGACTTGGGCAGCCACTGCAGGCCCTCGACCGGCATGCAGTACACACACCGGAAGTTGCACCGATCGGTGACCGAGATCCGGAGATACTCGATCGAGCGCCCGAACTGGTCTCTCATGGGACCAACACCGCGGTAGGGTCGACCCACTCGCGCGAGCCGTCAGCGTAGTGTTCGCGCTTCCAGATCGGAACGCGCACCTTCACGGCCTCGATGATGTCGCGCATGGCGTCCATGGCAGGACCACGATGGGCATGGGCGGCGGCAATGGCGATGCTGATCTCGCCCAACCCGAGTGTGCCCGTGCGGTGCTCGACGGCCAGCCGGAGGGGTGCGTACTGCTCGGCGGTATCGCGGGCAATTGCCGCGAGCTCGCGCTCCGCCATGGCCGTATATGCGGCATACTCAATGCCTGTCACGGGCCGGCCGAGGTTGGTCTCGCGCACGGTGCCGACAAAAAGGGCAGTCGCGCCCGTGGACGGATCGGCGACCTCGGCGAGCAGAGCCGCGCAATCGATAGGACGGTCGACCACGGCGGAGCGTACGGTCATCCGCCGGCCACCGGTGGAATCAACGCTAGTTCGTCGCCCGCGACGAGGACGCGATCGTACCGCGCGTACTCCTCGTTGACGGCAACGAGCGGTTGCGGCGGCAGCCGATCAGCCGCAGTGGCGCGCACTTGCGCCACGGTGTCGCCCACGGTCGCACCCGGTGGGATCGCAAGCTCGATCCGCGAGCGGCCGAGGACGTCGGCGAATGAAGCGAAGAGCAGAACGGTGACGGTCACGGAGGCCCTCCTCATGCGAAAGATACTCGCTCGGACGGGCCGTCTGCTTACGCCTCGGAGAGCTCCGAGATGTCGACGTTTGCCACCATGGCGCGTAGCTCCTTCGATGGCTTGAAGACGGGCACGGGGCGCGCCGACACTTCTACGGGCGCGCCGGTGCGCGGGTTACGCGCCATGCGCGTCTTGCGCTGCCGAATCTTGAAGGTGCCAAACCCGCGCACTTCGATGTTGCGCTGCTCTTGCAACGCCTGTTTGATCGCGTCGAGGAACGAATCCACCACGCGCGCGCAGTCCTTTTTGGAAATCATCGGCCCGGCGGTGCGCGCGATCTGTGTCGTGACGTGCTCGACCAGGTCAGCTTTGGTCATGAATGGACCCCAGCGTAGGACACGTGCTTCAATCGGGGTAATAGCCTAACTGCCACAACGATAGGACTTTACCGACTTCAAGTCAAGCGCCTCTGCCTAACGCTATGCATGAAGGCGTCGAAGAGCGAACGGGCGTCATGCGGTCCCGGCGCTGCCTCGGGGTGGTACTGGACTGCAAACACGGGCAGATCGCGGTGCCTGAGCCCCTCGATACTCTGATCGTTGAGGTTCAAGTGGGTCACGCGAAGGGTTGGGGCCCCTGGAATGCCCTCCGCGCTTCCCCGCACCGCGAACCCATGATTCTGGGTCGTGATCGACAGTTGGCCACTGTCCAGGTCGCGGACGGGGTGATTTCCGCCGCGGTGACCGTACGGCAGCTTGAACGTCTCGGCGCCAAAGGTCAGACCGATCAGCTGATGCCCCAGGCAAATGCCGAACATCGGCATCCCCTGCTCGGCGATCGACCGGATCGTGGCCGGCGCATACGTGACGGCCGCCGGATCGCCCGGGCCATTCGACAGAAAGACGCCGTCGGGCTCGAGTGCCATCACCTCGGACGCTGTCGTCTCCGCGGGGACGACGGTGACGCGGCAATCGTGCTCGGCAAAGAGGCGCAAGATGTTGCGCTTGATCCCATAGTCGACGGCGACGATGTGGTACCGCGCCGTCGGGCTTCCCCACGTGTAGCGCTGCCGTGTCGACACAGGCGTGGCGAGATCCAATCCTTCCATCGACGGACACGCATCGAGCACGGATTGATCGGTGTCGCCTGGCAGCGTGCCTCGGCCAATGACGCCGCTCATGACACCGGCAGATCTCAAGTGACGAGTGAGACGACGTGTGTCAACACCAGTCAGTACAGGCACTTGCGAGTCCGACAGCCAGTCTTGCAGCGACCCGGTCGCGCGCCAGTTCGAGTATGTCGGCGAGAGCTCGCGGACCACGACGCCGGCGACCTGGGCGTGGGCCGATTCCGGGTCCTCGGTGTTGACGCCGTAGTTGCCGATCTGCGGCGCGGTCATCACGACGATTTGACCGGCGAACGAGGGGTCGGTGAAGACCTCTTGGTAGCCGGTCATGTTGGTGGTGAACACGACTTCCGCCGCCGCCTCCGGCGCCTCGGTGCGGAGGCGCCCAGAGTAGACAGTCCCATCATCGAGCAGCAGAAAGCCGGGCTCGTCCACCGCGCTCAATTCTTTGGTTGCGGGGTGAGTGGTACCGCCGGATTTGCTTGCGGCAATGGCGCGGCGGGCGCAGGTGTCGTTGGCGCGGATTGCAGCGGGAGCTGCGGTGCGGACTGCACGGGCGCCGGCGTCGCCGGTCGCGAGAACGGCTTATCGAGCACCGAGCTCGGCGCGTGTGAGCGGGTCGACATGATCTGGAGCACGAACGCCAGACCGATGAAGATGCCGATTGCCCACCAACTCACCGTAGTCAGCAGGTTGCCCGCTTGTCGCGTGCCGATGAAGGCGTCGGACGAGGAACTGACGCCGCCGAAGCTGGCGGCCACACCGCCACCTTTGCCACTCTGGAGCAGGATCGCGGCTGCCAGCACGACGCAGTCGAGGATCAGCAGGACGAGCAGGAAGTAATACATAAGTCTTCAAAAATCTTACACTTGCGAACGTGCGTCAAGTGGCGGCCAACAGTGCCCACCCGAGCGGATCGAGGCTCGCGCCGCCGACGAGCACGCCGTCGACGTTGGGCGCCGCGACGAGCGAGTCGACGTTCGCCGCGTTGACGCTGCCGCCATACAGTATCGGGACGCGGCTGCCCTGGCCTTCCGTCGCGACGTCCAGCAGGGCGCGCAGCAACGCGTGAATCTCGGCCGCATCAGCGGGCGACGCGTGGCGCCCCGTGCCAATCGCCCACACCGGCTCGTACGCCACGAGCATGTGCGCGCATTGTTTCGCGGTCATCGCGGACACACCGGCGCGGAGTTGGGCGTCGACGACGCGGGCGGTGTCCCCCGCTTCACGCTCGGCGAGCGTCTCGCCGACGCAGAGCATCGGCGTGAGCTCGGCGCGCACGGCGGCGGCGCACTTCCGCGCCGTGTCCTCGAGCGTTTCGCCAAAGACGTGGCGACGCTCGGAGTGGCCGACCAGCACCCAGCTGGCACCGGCCTCACGTGCCATCGGCGCCGAGATCTCGCCGGTGAACGCGCCGCGATCCTCCCAGAAGATATTCTGTGCGCCTACGCGCAAATCGTCGCGACCCACGATGGACTCGGCGACGATCGCGAGCGATGTGGCCGGTGGAAAGAACGCCACGATGCGACCAGGGTGGGACACGTGAGCTGCGAGAAACGTCTCCATGTACGCCGCGGCGGTCCGGGGGCCGCAGTGCATCTTCCAATTGGCGGCAAAAATCGTCATGCTGCGCCGCCTGCCGCTTCGTCGAGCGCCGCCACGCCGGGGAGCGTCTTCCCTTCCAGGAACTCCAACGACGCGCCGCCGCCCGTGGAGACGTGACTCATCTTGGACTCGAGGCCGGCCTGTGCGACGGCGGCGGCCGAATCGCCGCCGCCGACGATCGTTGTCGCGCCCCGGTTGGCGGCCATGGCACGCGCTACGGCCAACGTCCCGGCATCGAACGGGGGTTTCTCGAACACCCCCATCGGCCCATTCCAGAGCACGGTCTTGGCCGATGCGATCGCGCGCCCATATGACGCGGCGGTATCGGGGCCGATGTCGTACATCGCCTGGTCGGCGGGGATGTGATCGCGCTTCACCGCGTGCGCTGACCCCGGGTCATCGATGGCGCGGGCCACGGTGGCGTCATGCGGGAGAATGATTCTGGTCCCGGCGCGCGCCATGAGGTCCTTGGCCATTTCCACGCGATCGGGCTCGACGAGCGAGCGACCGACCTCCAGGCCCATCGCCCGGAAGAACGTGCAGGCCATCGCGCCGCCAATGAGCATGGCGTCGACCTTGGGGAGGAGCGCTTCGACGACGTCGATTTTCCCTGAGATCTTGGAACCGCCGAGGATCGCCACGAACGGCCGGGCGGGATTGGCGAGGGCGCGGTCGAGGTAGTCCAGCTCGCGCCGCATCAGGAGGCCGGCAACGGCTGGATGCAGGTGGTGGGCGACACCTTCCGTCGAGGCATGGGCGCGGTGCGCGGCGCCGAAGGCGTCGTTCACGTAGACATCGCCGAGCTGGGCGATGGCGCGCGCCAGGGTGTCGTCGTTCTGCTCTTCCCCCGGCCAGAACCGTGTGTTCTCGAGCAGCGCGATGGCGCCCGCGGGGAGCGCGCGCGTGGCGGTCGCGGCTGCGGCCAGGTCAGTGGTGCTGATGAACGTGACGGGGCGGCCGACCAACTTTGACAAGCGGTCGGCGACCGGTCGGAGCGAGAACCGGGGGTCCACGCCTTTGGGGCGTCCAAAGTGCGACATCAAGACGACTGTCGCACCGCGGCTGGTCAGGTACTCGATCGTCGGGAGCGCCGCCCGAATCCGGGTGTCGTCTCCCTCGGGAACGTTGAAGTCGACCCGTACCAACGCGCGGCGCCCGCGCAGGTCGGCGTCCGTGAGATCACGGACGCTGGCCGTTTGGCTCACAGGCGCGCGCCGATATACCGCAAGAGATCGACGCAGCGCGACGCATAGCCCCACTCGTTGTCGTACCACCCCGAGACCTTCACCATCGTGCCGTCGACGACGTTGGTGGACTTGGCATCGAGAATGCACGACCGGCCATCGCCGATGTAGTCGGACGAGACCAACTCTTCCTCGGTATAGCCCAGGATACCGGCCAGCGCACCATCGGCCGCGGCGCGCTTGAACGCGGCATTGACGGCCTCGATCGTCGCGGGGCGCTCGACCTCGGCGGTGAGATCGACGAGCGACACGTCGGGCGTCGGGACGCGGATCGACACGCCGTCGATCTTGCCCTTGAGCTCGGGAATCACGAGCGCCGTGGCCTTGGCGGCGCCGGTCGTCGTGGGGATCATCGACATCGCCGCGGCGCGCGCGCGACGGAGATCCTTATGCGGGAAATCGAGGATCACCTGGTCGTTGGTATAGCTGTGGACCGTGACCATCGAGCCATGCTTGAAGCCAAACGTATCGCGGACGACTTTGACCATCGGGACGAGGCAGTTCGTCGTGCAGGAGGCGTTGGAGATGATGCTGTGCGCGGCGGGATCGTACTTGGCGTTGTTCACGCCCATGACGACGGTAATGTCCTCGCCCTTGGCGGGCGCCGAGATCACGACTTTCTTGGCACCGGCCGTGATGTGCTTGCGCGCATCATCGGCGTCGGTGAAGCGGCCGGTCGACTCCAGCACGAGATCGACGCCGAGCTCTTTCCATGGCAGCCGGGCCGGGTCCTTCTCAGACAGAATGCGGATGCGCTCGCCATCGATGCAGATCGCGTCGGCTTCCGCCTCAACGTCGCCGCGATAGGTGCGATGCACGGAATCGTACTTGAAGAGATGGGCCAACGTCCGAGTGTCGGTCAGATCATTGACGGCCACGATCTGGATGTCAGCGACGTCTTGCTGCTTGGCCGCCCGTAAGACCTGCCGGCCAATGCGGCCAAAGCCGTTGATACCGACGCGAATTGCCATGATGTGCGGAGCTCCTCTTTAATCCTAGGGTAGACCATGTAATCTAATCATTCGGCGGCGGCCGCCCACATCGCGCCACGGTCCGGCGCGAAGCCAAACCAGCGCTCGAACGCCAGTGCCCCTTGCTCGACGAGCATCGCGAGCCCGTCGGCGGCGCGATGGCCGTTCGCCCGCGCGGACCGGACCCACGCGGTCTCGCCAGGGCGGTACACGAGGTCGATGACATCGGCACGGAGCGGCAGCCGAACAACGTCCACTGGAAGTGTCGTGCCGTCCAATCCAACGGGCGTCGCGTTGACTACCAGGTCGGCGCCATCGAGCGCATCGTCCAGCCAGGCGTTGGCCGTCGCCGCGCGCGCGAAGCGCGACGCCAAGGCCTCAGCGTGGGCGTGCGTGCGCCCCCAGATGGTTGCTCGTGCGCCGGGCCACGCGCTCACCGCCGCGACGACCGCGGCAGCTGAGCCACCGGAGCCAAGGATGGTCACCCGCAACGGGAAGATTCCGAGAAGCTTCTTGACGGCGTAATCGAACCCGCCGACATCGGTGTTGTCGCCGACCAACTGGCCGTCCTCGACCCAAAACACATTGACCGCGCCGACTCGATCGGCAATCGGCGTGCGGCGGGCGCACGCGGCGGCGACGGCGGCTTTGTGCGGGACGGTCACGTTGCCGGCCGCGCCCTCGGCAATTAATTGCTTGAGGACGGAGGCGAGGCCCGCGGGCGCGACGTCGAGCGCTTCGTAGCGGGCGGCAACGCCGGCGCGCTCGAGCGCGGCGTTCTGGAACCGGGGCGAGAGCGAGTGCGCTACCGGATGTCCGAGGAGAACCAGCCGGCCGGGCGGCGTCAGGGGAGGTCCGGCGTGCGCTCAGCGGCGAGGCGGTCGACCGCACGGCGCACCGCATCTTCCAGCTCGTCGGCCGTGGTGCGGTACGCCTCGAGATCGCCGCCAAACGGATCGGCGATCGACCGATCCTCGGCGCCGTGCGAGGCATACGTCGTCAGCAGAAATGTCTTGCCCGAGCCGCCGAGCGCTTCTGCGCGGTCGCGGTGATGCGGGCTCATTGCCAGGATGAGATCCTGGCCCTCGACTATCTCGCGGGTCAAGGTCCGGGACCGGTGCGGCGCCACGTCGAGCTGCCGCTCCATCCCCACGAGCAGCGCGCCGTCGGTCGCCGGCTGGCCATCCCACGCGGTGGTCCCGGCGCTCGCGATCTCCAGATCGCTCAAGCCGCGCTCCGCGGCGAGCTTCTTGGCGATCGCCGCGGCCATCGGACTGCGGCACGTGTTGCCCGTGCAGAGGAACAGGATCCGCATCATGCCATATGCCTCACGCATCCCCGATCAGGTCGGGGACGCTTTCTCGCAATACCGACGCCGCGATGGCGCCAGGCCGAATGACGCGGGGCCGGCGTCCGGTGCAGTCTACGACAGTCGACGGCGACGAACTCTGCAAGTGACCGCCATCGAGAACGCGCAGCGATCCACGCGTGATCGCATCGCCCCACTCCCGTACAATCTCTCCGGCCGACGACGCCGGGGGAACCCCCGGGCGGTTGGCGCTGGTGGAGGTGATCGGCTCGCCGTGCGCCCTAATGAGTCGACCGAGGCCGGGGTGCGGCGTCCATCGGACGGCCACGCCGCCTTCGGGGCCGCGGAGTCGCTCGGGCACCCGGCGTTCGCCGCCGGGCAGGACCAACGTCAGCGGGCCAGGCCAGTGGCGGGCGGCGAGCGTCGATGCGGCCGGCGTCATCTGGAGTCCCAGCCGGCCGATCATCTCACTCCCGGCAATTAACAAGAGAAACGGCTTTTCCCGGGCGCGCCCCTTGAGCGCCACGAGCGCGTCGACGCCGGCCTGGTCGGCGCTTCCGCCAAAGCCGTAGACGGTCTCGGTGGGATACGCGAGCACGCCGGCGCGCGCCAGATGCGCGATGGTCGTGGTCAGCGACGCCTCGACCTCCTCGGCGGACCAGAACGGAATCGCACGGGGCTCGCTCATTCGGTCAGCATGCCAAGCGCATCGGCACGGGCAAAGTCGGCTTCCTCGGTCACCTTCATGGCCCGTTCGGTGCCGCGGACGACGACGACGGGAAGGCCGATCCGCTCGCAGAGCGCGGCTTCGTCGGTGGCAGTCACCCTGGCGGCGCGGGCTTCGGCGTGGGCACGGAGCAACGCTTCGCGCGGAAACGCCTGGGGGGTCTGCGCCCGCCACAGGTGCGTGCGTTCGACCGTGCGCACGATGCGGTTGTCGGCATCGACTTCCTTCAGTGTGTCGACGACCGGCAGGGCGGCGATGGCGCCGTGGCCTCTGCGCGCTTCGGTGATTACCCGGTCGATCACCGCGTCGGTCACGAGCGGGCGGGCGGCGTCGTGGACGACGACGATCTCGACATCCGGCGGGAGATCCTGGAGACCGTTGGCGACGGACTCCTGGCGTTCGCGGCCGCCAACGGACAGGAGCAGGCGCTCGATATCCGACTGGAATAGCCAGGGGGGTGGGTCGCCGACGTAGGCCTTGGGGAGCACGCAGACGACCATTGCGACGTCGGCGCGGGCGTGAAAGGCCTGCACGCTGTGCAACAACATCGGCTTCCCGGCGACCCATCGAAACTGCTTGAGCTCTTTGGATCCGGCGCGCGTACCGGAGCCACCGGCCACGATGATGACGCCCACATCGCGGGTGCTCACTGGAATAGCCGGGCAAACAGGGCCTCGATGCTCGGCACACCGACGGCGCTGATCCCAGGGACGGATCGACTCGGGACGGCCCGCTCGGCCAGGAAGGCGCGGCGCATGCCCATCTTGGCGGCTTCGGCGAGACGGCGCTCGACCTGCGAGATGGGGCGCACCTCGCCGCCCAAGCCGACTTCCCCGATAAATAGCGCGTCGGGTGGGAGTGGCCGATCGTAAACACTCGACGCGAGGGCAGCGACGATGGCGAGGTCGCCGGCGGGCTCGGCGACGCGGAGGCCACCGACCACGTTCACGAACACGTCGAGCGTGGCGAACGAGAGGCCGGCCCGTTTGTCGAGCACGGCCAGCAGGAGCGCGAGGCGACGGCCATCGTAGCCGGTGGCGACGCGCTGGGGCGTGCCGAATCCGGCTTTGGCGGCCAGAGCCTGGATCTCGAGGAGCACCGGCCGCGTGCCCTCGATGAGGGCCGTGACGGCGCTGCCGGAGGCGGTCGAGAGACGATCGCCGAGAAACAACTCCGATGGATTCGGGACGGTCATGAGACCCGCCTGGGTCATGCGAAAGACGCCGATCTCGTCCACGCTGCCAAACCGGTTCTTTGTCGCGCGCAGCACCCTGTGGTCGAGCGTCTGCTCGCCCTCGAAGTAGAGTACCGTGTCGACGATGTGCTCGAGCGTCTTGGGGCCGGCGATGCCGCCGCCCTTGGTCACGTGGCCGACGACGATGACGGCGGTGCCCGTCTCCTTGGCAAAGCGCATGAGGCGGGCGGCGCACTCACGGACCTGGCCGACGTTGCCGGGGGCGCCTTCGAGGTCGGCGGTGAACACGGTTTGGATCGAGTCGATGACCAGCAACTCAGCCGAGGTGGCTGTCGCGAGCACGGTTTCCAGATTGGTCTCGCTCAACAGCGCGACGTCGCCGGCGTCCCCCAATCGATCCGCGCGGAGCTTCACTTGGAGGGGGGACTCTTCCCCGGAGACGTAGAGCACAGCATGTCCCGCGGCGCGGAGTCGGCCGGCCACTTGGAGCAGCAAGGTCGACTTGCCGATGCCGGGCTCACCGCCAACGAGGACCATCGAGCCGGGGACGATGCCGCCGCCCAGCACAAAGTCGAACTCCGCGATGCCGGTGCGCCAGCGTTCCGATTCTGATCCGGCGATGTCGGCGAGGCGGAGCGTGACGGCACCACGAGGAGGGATGGTGGGTTTGGCGGCAGGCGTCGAGATCTCCTCGCCGAGCGTGTTCCACTCGCCGCACCCATCGCAGCGACCGCCCCACCGCGCATGCTCGGCGCCGCACTCAGTGCAGCGGTACACCGTGCGAACTTTCGGACTCACGGTCCCGTGCGATTCGAGGCGTTCTCGAACCGGGTGAACTGCTTGTGGAAGTACAGATTGACCGTACCGATCGGCCCGTTGCGCTGCTTCCCGATAATGAGCTCGGCCCGACCCTCGAGCGAGTTGCCGTCCTTGTCCTTGGGCCCCTCGTAGACCTCGGGGCGGAAGATGAACATGACGATGTCGGCATCCTGCTCAATCGCGCCCGACTCGCGAAGGTCGGAGAGCTGTGGGCGCTTGGATTCGCCAGTACGCTGCTCGGGCGCGCGTGACAGCTGCGATAGCGCCAGCACGGGAACGGCCAACTCTTTGGCGAGTGCCTTGAGGGACCGCGAGATCTGACTGATCTCCTGCTGCCGGTTCTCCGCGTTAGGACCGTTGATCAGCTGCAAGTAGTCAACGATGATCATCCCAAGGCCCACGTCGACCTTGAGCCGCCGCGCCTTGGACCGCATCTCGAGTAACGTGATCCCCGCCGAATCATCGATGAAAATCGGCGCCGTATTCAGAAACCCCGCCGCGCGCGCTAGTCGGCCGTAGTCCTCGTCACGCAACAGCCCTTTGCGCAGTCGCTGCGCATCGACCATCGCCTCGCTCGTCAGCAGTCGCTGAACGAGCGACTCCTTGCTCATCTCGAGCGAGAAGAATGCGACGGGCACTTGATGATCGATGGCAGCGTGCTGGGCGATATTTAGACAGAGGGCCGTGTTGTGCACACAGACGTCATTGGCGACGAAATTGTGTGTCTCCGGGATCGTCAGATCGTAGACCTGCTTTTCACCGAGCGACTCGATCGACACGATCTCGTCCCAATAGACATCACTTTCCGCCAGCGCGCGGAGCCTGTCGTCACCCAGCCCGTCGGCCAGGGAGGCCAGCCGGTCCCGCGTTAGGCCGCGCCGTCCCGGTCGCTGGCCCTCTGGGTCGAGACCGCAGCGCGCGGCGAGGGCGGGCCACGATTCGGCACCCCGTGCCTCGGTGATGTCGTCCCACACCTCAACCGGTACGAGGTCGCGTGCGGTGCGATACCAGTAATCGTCGAGGGACCGCAGGACGCGCGCGATGGCGTCTTCCTTCCCGAACATGCCGATCTCAGTCGCAAATGCCGCTATGGCGCGGCGGTCGCTGAGGTCGACCGTCCAGGCGTGCCGCGTTTCGCCGCGATACCGCACAGTCCTGGCCCGCACCGCCGCCACGATTCCGAAGCGAAGCAGCAGATGCTGAATCTGTCGCGCAAGGCGCTCGCTGACCGTCGCATACCCGATCTGCGGCTGGCCAGTCGCGAACAGGCATGCCCAGCCGTCGGTGGCGAATAGTCGATTCAGAAATAGCGCAAGCTGTTCTCGTGGCAACGTGAACACGGCGGGAGGCACCGACTTGTCCGCCGCGCGCTTGCCCCACAAGCCGTGCTCATCCGCCCAACGCGTCAATGGGTTTGGCGCGTGCGCGCGGAGAACGGCGCGCGGGGAAGACCACTGGACACCGAGCGCAACCGCTAGGGCCGCGCGCGTCCCGTCATCGGGCACCGTGGCACCCGTCGTCCAATTCGTCACCGAGGCCGGCGATACGCCGACGGTTCGCGCGAGCTGCTGGCGCGCGCCGCGACGCGTGCCGAGCGCGCTGGCGAGCTGTTCGGCGAACGCCTGCCGTTGCAGGTCGCGGTCCGCCGGATCGCGACGTACGCGAAGTGACGGTGCGCGGTCTCCGTTGCGTTCCAAGCTGGCACCGACGCCGCCGAACGCGTCCACGGCCTCGCGAAACTCGGCCAACAGGCGCGGGTTCGTATTCGTGAACGTTGGCGCGCCATCCGTGAGCCCGCCATCGCCGATGAGATACGCCAGCAACGTGACCTCGCAGTCACGCAACGGCTTCGTGCCGAATACGGGAATCCGGCGCGGGACCGCGATCCGGTCGCCGACACGCAACTGGGCCAGCGGAGTCCAGCCGAAGAAACTCAGGAACGGGTGCGTCAACGTGGTCGTGACCTGCCGACCCAAGCGTGTCGTGACGCGAAAGACCGGCTTGTGTCCGTCGTCGACGAAATGGCTCGGGGCTTTGAGACGGAGCTTGAGCGCCGCATCGAGCGACAGCAGTTGGCCGCGCCGCGTGCGATACACGCCCTCGATCGTCGACACCGACCCATCATCGAGCACCAGCTCGGCGTCAGCAGCGAGGCATTTGCCCATCGATGGCCTCGCGGCCAGAATCACCAGATCGGACGCCTGGAATCCTGACGTGAGCTCATCGAGGTCGGCGAAGCCGCTCGGTACGCCCGTGATGGTCTTGCCGCCTTTCTGGAGGGCCTCGATGCGTTCCATCGCGGGCCACATCAGCTCCTTCAGGCGGGCGAACTCGGTGCCGCCGCGCTGTTGGCTGAGTTGGAGAATGCGGTGCTCGGCGTTGTCGAGGAGCTCGGCGGCGGTGGTGCGAGCCTCGAAGGCTTCCTGGACGATGCCGGTGGAGACCTCGATCAGGCGTCTGAGCAGGGCCTTCTCGCGGACGATGCGCGAGTGGTACTCGACGTTGGCCGAGGTCGGGACCGCGTCGACGAGGAAGCCGATGTAATCTTTGCCGCCGCTGGCGGCCAGCTCGCCGCGGCGGTCCAGCTCATCGGACAGCGTTAAGGGGTCAACGACCGCGCCGCGTTCCGTGATGGCGATCATCGCCCGGAAAATGCGGCGATGGCCCTCGCGGTAGAACATGGTGTCGTCCAGGACCTCGGCCGCGCGCATGATCGCGTCCGTGTCCATCATCATCGCCGCCAACACCGCCTGTTCCGCGTCCTCGGAGTACGGGGGGTGCCGGTCCGCGAACGGATCACGCTCCGTCTGGAGCGTCGGCATCGAGGAGTCGGCGAGCTTGTTGGACATCTTCCCACGCGGGGCGCTTCCAACCAGGATTGCGAAGGAGCGCGGCAGGATGGTAGGTGACGATCAAGGGGACACCATAATAGCGATGAATCGTCCCCCGCAGCTTGCCAATCGACAGTTTGGACTCCAGGAGCGTCTGGGCCGCGAACGTCCCGAGGGCCAGGATCACCTTGGGGCGGAGCAACTCGATCTGCCGTACCAGGAAGGGGCTGCAGGCCGCCACCTCGGTCGGAAGCGGGTTGCGGTTGCCCGGCGGCCGGTGCTTGAGGACGTTCACAATGAACGCGTCCTCGCGCTTGACGTCGATGGCGGCCAGGATCTTGGTTAGCAGTTGGCCGGCCTTCCCCACAAACGGACGTCCAGTCTTGTCCTCTGTCTCGCCCGGCGCTTCCCCGACGCACACCAGTTTGGCCTGTGGGCTCCCCTCCCCCGGCACACAATGCGTCGCCGACTGGTACAGTGAGCAGCGCGTGCACGCCGTCGCCGCGGCGGCCACGTCGTCCAGTGTCTTCAGCGCCGCATGTGGGCCACCAGACAGCTCGCTGCCGGCTTTCCCCACGAGGATGGGTTGCCCTTCTGACACCACCGGAAGTGGTGCTGGGGCCGGAACAGATGGTGGGGCGACAGGCGGCGCGACAGGGATGGGGACGACCGTCTCGACGGGCCGGCCTTTGAGGGCGCCAAGCAGTCGCATGACCTCGTCGACCGACATGGTGTCGAGGACGAGCTCCTGGTCCCCCGCGTCGCGCCGCTGTTCGAGATAGCGTCGGAGCTGCGCTCTAGCGTCCACGCAGGAGCGCCTCGACGCGATCGAGGATGGCGTCGGCCACCTCCGTCTTTGGCAGCACCGGCAGGGCCTCGACCGAGCCATTTGGCGCCAGGAGCGTGACCCGATTCGTGTCGATGGCAAACCCCGCGCCGGGTTCCGTCGCGTCGTTGACCACGACGAGATCGAGCGCCTTGCGGTCCAACTTCTCCCGCCCGGACGCCACGGCCGACTCGGTCTCGAGCGCGAACCCGACGACCACGGCGCCACGCCCGCGGTGAGCACGTGTCGACAGCAAAATGTCGTCCGTGGGCTCTATCGCGATGGCGTCGGGCGCCGACGACTTCTTGATCTTCTGCGCCGCCGCCCGTGTGGGCCGGAAATCGGCCGGCGCCGCGGCCATCACCAAGACATCGGCGCCCTCGAGGTGCGCGGCGACGGCATCCTTCATCTGCTCCGCCGTCTCGACCGACACGACCGTCGCCCCGACCGGCGCCGGCACCGACAGTGGCCCGGCGATCAACGTGACGTCCGCGCCGCGACGCCAGGCGGCCGCTGCGATCGCGACACCCATCTTGCCCGAGCTGCGATTGGCAATGAACCGCACCGGATCGATCGGCTCGCGCGTCCCACCGGCGGTGACGACGACGCGACGCCCGCGCAGGACGCCATCGCCATCGAGCAGCCGGCCGATGTGGGCCAGAATCGTCTCGGGCTCGGGGAGACGCCCCGGCCCGCTTCCCTCCCCCACCGCCAGCGGACCGACCTCCGGATCCAACACGCGGTATCCCAACTCGCGGAGATGCGCGACGTTGCGCGACGTCTGCCCGTGCGCCCACATCCGGTCGTTCATCGCCGGCGCGATGAGCACGGGCGCATCGGCCGCCAACAGCGCGGCGGTGAGCAAATCATCGGCCTGTCCGTGCGCCGCCCGGGCAATGAAATCGGCGGTGGCCGGCGCCACGACAATGGCGTGCGCAGCGCGCGCCAGCCGAATGTGATCGAGCGCGTGCCCCGCGGAGACGAGGGCCGTGTACACCGGCCGCCCCGTCAACGCCTCGAACGTCACAGCGCCGATAAACTCCAGCGCCGATCGGCTCATGACCACGTCGACCTCGGCCCCTGCTTGTGTCAGGAGCCGGGCGAGCGTGGCCGTCTTGTAGCTAGCGATCCCTCCCGTGACACCAAGGAGGACGCGGCGCTGGGCGAACGGGCGCACCACGAGCCCCTGGCGGGATCGCGACAGCGGAGCGGCGACCTACTCGGGACGCCGCCGCGGGACGACGCGATACTCGATCGCGCCGCTGACGAGCTCCTCCAACGAGCGCGTCGTCAGCTTCTTCTCGCGCGTCGCCGAGCGGTCGCGCGGAAACTCGTTGAGCCCGCGCGCGTACTTGGACGCGACGAGCACTCCGAGGTACTTGTTGGCCGACTGCTTGGCCACTTCGCCTGGTGTGAACACTCTCATAGGTGCCTACTGCGCTAAGGAAGAAAAATCTATACGAACTAGAACTTATCTACGAACTCGTGCCTGTCTACGAACTCGTGCCTGTCGACGAACTAGTGCGACATCTCGCGTTCCAACGCGCCAATCTCGGTATTGAGCCCCGTGACCAACCGTCCCACCTCATCATCCAACTCCGCCACCCGTGTGCGTCGGGTGCACTCGGCGTCGATGATCGACGACACGTCGCGCACCGCGCGCGCCAAGTCGCCGTTGACCACGACATACTGATATTGCGCGACCGCCTCGAGCTCTCGCCGTGCATCCTGCAGCCGGACGATCAGATCCGCCCGATCCTCGGTCTTTCGCGCCTTGAGCCGCGTCAACAACACCTCGGCCGACGGCGGCAACAAGAAGATCGAGACCGATTCCGGAAACGCCCTCACGAACTGCGCCGCCCCCTGAACATCGATGTCCAGAATGACGTGCCGCCCGCTTTCGAGGACGCGACGCACCTCGCGCCGTAACGTGCCATAGAGCCTGCCGTGCACTTCCGCCCACTCGGCGAATTCCCCCCGCTCCTGCTTGGCGCGGAACTCCCCGTGGGACAAGAAATAATAATCCTTTCCCTCCACCTCCGCCTGCCGGGATAAGCGGGTGGTCGCCGAGACCGAGTAGCCAAGGTCGTCGCGGAGTTGGAGCAACTCCTTACGGATTGTCGTTTTGCCACCGCCAGAGGGCGACGACAGGATCACCGGGAACGGCGTCATTCGAGGTTGTCTACCTGTTCGCGGATGCGCTCCAGCTCTTCCTTGATCTGCACCACCTCGTGCATGATGCTGGCGTCGTTGGCTTTGCTGCCGGTCGTGTTGGCCTCGCGGAGCAGCTCCTGGGCGAGGAACCCCAGTCGCTTCCCCACCTCGCCGTCGGCCCGCAACGCCGCCCGGAAGGCGGCGATGTGGGCGCCAAAGCGGTCGAGCTCCTCGCTGACGTCCAACCGGTCGGCCAAAACTGCCACTTCCTGCGCGACGCGCTGCGGGTCCAGGGCCACGCCCTCCGCCAGCACGCGGACCGCGTCGCGGAGGCGATCGCGCTGCTCGACGATCCGCTGGGGGGCCCGTTGGGCGATGCGCACCACAGCGGCTTCCACGAGATCGATCCGCTCGCCGAGAAAAGTCGCCAGACGCGCCCCCTCGGCGACCCGCATGGCAGTCAACGCGTCGGTCGCGGTTTCAACGAGCTGAACGAGCTCGGCCGCCGAGCCTCCGATCTCGTCGTCGGACGTGCTCCCGACAAAGACGTCGGGCATCCGGAGCACGGTCGCCAGATCGACATCGCCGTCGAGCCCAAACCGGTCCTTGAGCGCGCGCAGCTGCGAAACCGAGGCCGCGAACCGTGCCTCATCGATGCCGGTCGACGACTCGCGGCGGATCCGGGCCGTGAGCGACACATGGCCCCGCGCGATGCGCGAGCGGAGCACCTCGCGCACGTCGCTCTCCCAAGCGGCGAAGGCGGCTGGGAGCTTCACGGCGGGATTGAAGAACCGGTGATTGACAGTCCGGACCTCGACGTCCACGTGCACCCGTCCGACGGCGCCGGTCGCCGATCCGAACCCGGTCATGCTGCGTACGCTGGGCAAGTGCCTAAATTACTGCCTCAGTTCCAGAACGACCAGCGGAACCCGTAGATGTTGATGCTCCGCGGCATGAGATAGCCTGGCACGGTCCAGTAGTTGTACCCGGACGCATTGCGCACCTGGTACGTCAGCGTGCCTTGCAGCACGCGGATCTCGAGCAAGGCAAAGATGTCCTCCCCGATATGCGTGGCCAGTGTCGGCTGCCCCGACGACGCCGTCACGGGAAACGTCGTCCCGCTCCGGTACTCGAACCCGGTCTGCATCTTGATGCTGAACGTGTGCTTGGGGAAGCGACTCAGCCACTCGGTCTGAAAGGTCAAGGCGCCCCGGGCCGTGGTCTGCGGTCGATACGGCTCGGCCTTGCTCCATTGCATGCCCCACAGGTCGACGCTGAAGGCCCGCCAGATCTGGCCCCGCACCGTCCCAAAGTAGCCAGTCGACCGCCCGATCCCCGCCGGAACGAAGGTCGAATCGTACACCCGTGGCGCGGCGACTACCTGTGTGTCGATGGTGATGACCCCGCCACTGAACCACAGATGCCCGACCTCGAATCCAGCCTCCCCGCGGAGGGTCGTGGATGTGGGTGGGGCCCCGACGCTGCCGTTCGAGCTTTGTCGACTCCCCGAGCCGATGAGCGCGATGAACGGGAGGGGGGTCAAGCGGACCGTCAGCTCCTCGGTGTTGAGCGGCACCGTTGGTTGGAAGGACGCCGTCGGGGCCACGATCTGCGCGGTGGGCGCGTTCCGTTCGACGAACAGCGACGCCGCCAGAAACGGCCACTCGAACGACGCCCGGCCGGAGGGCGAGTTGTACGAGGTGCGCGTCCCGAAGACGCGCAGACGGTCGGTCCCGCTGAACCGAATCCCCCACTTGGTGATGCCGGCGCTGGCGATGTACTGCGACTCGGAGATCACGCTGTCGATCGCCGGGACCGCGCCAGTGTCGGTGAAGATGGTGTCGCCCACCGCGACGATCGTCGTATCGACGAAATTCTTCCCCGTGGCGATCACGCTGGTGTTCTTGAACGCCATGCTCGACGCCACCAGCTGCGCCCACAGCCCATGGTCGGGGTCCCCGTATGCGGCGCGCAGGTAGGCGTCGGTGCGCACCGACTCGAGGTCGGGCAGCGTCGTCTGGGTTGGAATCGGCTCAAACGGATCGGGGGCCCCAACGGTCGTGGCGTCGCGCCCCCGCTGGTAGCGGTCCCCCACCGCGTCGAATGACCAGGTGCCGTTGGACCAGCCAAAGCGGGCGAAGATCGTCGTGTTCTGTCCACCGCCGCCAAACGGCCCCGTGTTGTTGTACTGGGCGGCGGCGACCTGCAGCCCCAGGCCGTTCTTGAGGCGGGCGCCAAAATAGGCCCGATAGAGGTTCGTCGAGCTCGTCCCCGTCAGCACGTCGGCTTCGGTGTAGGGCGTGACGTGGTCGACGGACCAGGTGCGACAGTACACGCGGAGCTCCGCCGGCCCGCGCTCGACGGCCACCTCGTCGAGCGTGTTGATCTGGATGGTCGACAGGTCGAGCGTGTTATAGAGGCGCGCGTCCAGCGGGTCGAGCTCGATCCCGTCATAGAAGACGCGGATACGGGCGATGTCGCCGTTGTAGGCGCTCTGCATGGGCGAGGAGATGAAGCCGCTGCGAAACCCGGTCACCCCCGGGATCTGGTCGAGGAGATCCGCCAGGGTGAGCGCGCCGCTGGCATCGATATCCTTGCGGGTCCAGCGATAGCTCTGCCCCACGTCGACGAGCGCCGGCACCTCGGCGTGAGCAAAAGCGGCGCGCCGCGTCACCGTATCGGGGTGATATCGGGCGCGGATCGCCAGGTTGCTATCGGCGTGGATGCTGTCGGCGCGGGCACGCCGCGCGGCAGTGTCCGGGGGCGTTTCGCCGCGGATGATCGCCGAGTCCGCCGCCGCGGCGGCGTGGGCGGAGTCGGCGCGCAGAGAATCCGCTCGCGCGGCCGCGGAATCCGGGCGCGGCACGCCACCCCCCTGCGCTGACGCAGGCCGGGCGACCAGGACCACCAGCACCAGCAGCAGGCCGCTGGCGACGAGGGAGAGGCCCTTCAGCGCGCCCTCGCGCGGGCGAACTCGACGAACATGCCGACTGGTACACCGGTTGGTCCCTTTGGGATCGCGACCAGGTCCGTCTCCGAGTACGCAGTGCCGGCGATGTCGAGGTGTACCCATGGCACCCCTTCCGCGAACTCCTCCAGGAACTTGGCGGCAGTTACCGCGCCGGCGGCCCGCCCGCCCGTGTTCTTGAGGTCCGCCACATCGGACTTGATCAGCTCTTTATAGTCATCCCACATCGGCAAGGGCCACCCGCGCTCGCCGGATCGCGCCCCCGCGGCAATCACCTCGTCGATGAGCGCCTGGTCCGTGCCAAAGACCCCGGTCGCCGTATGGCCGAGGGCCACGACGCACGCGCCGGTCAACGTCGCCGCATCGACGATGGCGACGGGCTGATAGCGCTTGGCATACGTCAGGACGTCCGCGAGCACGAGTCGGCCTTCGGCGTCGGTGTTGATCACCTCGATCGACTTGCCCGACGACGCCTTGACCACGTCGCCCGGGTTGACGGCGGTCCCCGACGGCATGTTGGTCGTCGCCCCGATCAAGCCGACGACATTGAGCCGCAACTTCAGGCGGGCGATCGCCTCCATGGCGCCAAGGACCCCCGCCCCGCCACACATGTCGAACTTCATGAATTCCATGCCCGCGGCCGGCTTGATCGAAATCCCGCCCGAGTCGAAGCACAGTCCCTTGCCGACGAGCGCGATCGGCTTGACCGACTCGGCGTCGCCGCGATACTCGAGGACGATCAGCTTGGGGTCCTGCGGCGTGCCCTGCGCAACCGCCAGGAACGATCCCATCCCCAGCTCGGTGAGCTCGTGGCGCCCCAGGACCGCCACTGTCAGGCCGAGGCGCGATCCCAGCTCGACGGCCGTGTCGGCCAGAAGCGCGGGCGTACACACGTTGCCCGGCATCATGGCCAGCCGTCGGGCCACGTCATACCCGGCACCGATGGCCCGCGCTGCCGTCACCGCGCGCTCGGCTGCCTCCACCCCCGGGTCGGCATCGACGAGGATCGTAGCGGCCGCGAGCGGCGCGCGTCGTTCGTCTTCCGGTGGCGGCGTCCTGAGGTCCGTGTATTCCCACGCGCCCAGCTGGAGGCCGATGGCGATCTGCTCAACCTCGGCCGCCGTGGCACCGTGGGCGTGGAAGGACATGGTCCCCACTCCCATGCCGTGCGCGCGCCGGGCGGCCAGCGCCGCCGCACGGCGAAGCGCGAGCGGCCGGTCGGACGCTTTCCCCATGCCCACGAGCAGCACACGGCGCGGCCCACGGTCGCCGCCGGCGAGATACAGCGTCTCGTCGCGTCCGCCGCGAAAGTCGCGGGCCGTGAGCGTCCGTCCGAGCGCCCCACCGAGGCTGGCGTCGAGCACCACCGGCGCTGGCGTGGCAGCAGCCGCGGCGTCGAGGGCGAGGACCAACAGCGGGGTATCAGCGCCCAGGTCGGCGCGGAGAACAGAAACGGTCAACGTAGCCATGGGTTCCGGGGAAAGGGCGCCGGAATGTACGACGGAAGGCCTATCCCGTGGTACCGAACCCCGACGCCACGCAGTTGATCGAGAGGAGCAATGCCGACAGGTCCGCGTTCCGCTGCTCGGGGTCGTTGGCCGCCGCGCGGAACCGATGGAGGAGCTCGATCTGCTCCCGGCCCACGCGGTCGAGCATGGGGCGTCGGGCCTCGATGCGCCGGCGCAGCTGCGGGAAACGCTCGGCGATGGTATTGGCCCCGGTGACGCGGAGGATCGCGTCGGTCGTGCGCGCCAACTCGGTCTCGACCAAGCTCAGTACCGCGCCGCGGATGGCCACGTCGTCGACGAGCCCGGCGTAGGCACGCGCCAGGTCCAGGTCGACCTGGAGGAGTGTCTTTTCGGCCTCGTCCAGGATCAACTGAAAGAGCGGAAACTCATCGAACATGCGCCTGAGGAGTGCTTCGCCGCGGTCGCCACGAATCGACAGAAACGAGGCAATGCCACTACCGATCCCATACCAGCCCGGGACGCAGTGCCTGTTCTGCGTCCAGGCAAAGACCCACGGAATGGCGCGCAGATCCGCCAGCGCGCGGGCGCTCGAGCGCCGAGCGGGCCGGGAGCCGAGGTTGAGGAGCGCCAACTCTTCGAGTGGCGACGCGGCGCTGTAGTAGCGAAAGAATCCCGGGTGGTCGACCAGCCCGCGATAGGCGGCGAACGCCGCGCCGGACAGCGCCTCCATTGCCTCGGCGAACGCCGGCGTCGGCTCGTTGGAGCCCCGACCGAGCGTGTGCTCGAGGACGCTCGCCGAGAGGAGCTCGAGCTGGTAGAGCGCAGCATCCTGGGTGGCGAACTTGAATGACACCACCTCGCCCTGCTCGGTGAGCCGCATCTGCCCGTTGATCGTGCCCGCGGGCTGCGCGGCGATCGCTCGGCCCGTGGGGGCGCCACCGCGACCGACGGACCCACCGCGGCCGTGGAAGAATGAAATCGAGACGCCGGATTCCTCGCCGACGCGGGCGAGCTTGGATTGCGCGCGGTGCAGCTCCCAGTTGGACGTGAGGAAGCCGCCGTCTTTGTTGGAATCGGAGTATCCGATCATGACTTCCTGCACGCCGCCAAACGCGCGCACGCTGCGGCGCACGAGCGGCACGGCCAACAGCTCGCGCATGATCGACGGCGCCGCCCGAAGGTCGGCGATCGTCTCGAACAGTGGCACGATGGGGATGGTCGAGCGCTCGACAGCGGCGGCATCGGAGAAGAGCCCCGCTTCCTTGGCCAACACGTAGGCGTGCAACAGGTCATCGACGCCGGCGGTCCCACTGATAATGACACTGCCAAACGTCTTGCGGTCGACCTCTTCCCGGAGACTGCGGACGAGACGCAGGACTTCCAGGGCGGGATGCGTGGCGTCCACGGCATGCCCCACGCGCGGCGTTACCAAGCGATCGAGCAGCCATTGCCGCCGCTCGCCGGGTATGCCGGGCGCGACCGCGTCGACCGCGGCGCGGAGCACCGTCGCATGCTCGCGAATGTCGAGACGCGCCGTCGAGAAGCGAAAGACCGCCACCTCGCGGCGGAGCGGCACGACCAGGGCGCGGGCGATCGCCTCGCAGCGGGATTCCTGGAGCGCGCGTTCGAGGACCAACAGGTCGGCGCCCAGATCGTCCGCATCGGCGTAGCGCGGCGCGATGGTGTCGGACCACCCGCGTTGGGCATGGTCGAGCGTGGCGCCCAGGCGACGCAGCATGTACGACAGGTACTGGCGAAACAGCTCGCCGGGGTTTCGCTGGGCGATGTTGGCGGCGTCGCCACTCTGGGCAATCGCTTTGACGACCGCGCGCTGAAACCAGAGCGGGGCGCCGACGGCGTCCTGCGAGATGCTGAGCGTGCTGCGCAGCTCGCCGAGTCGCCGCTCGTAGCGGCGCAGACTGGCCAGCCGGTTCTCCTGGACGGCGTGACGCGTCACCTCGGTCGTCACGAACGGATTGCCGTCGCGATCCCCACCGATCCAGGTCCCGAACTCCAGGACACCGCTGACATCGAGCCGAGCGTCGGGGTAGTGCCGGAGGACCGCCGAGGACAGTCGGTCCTGGAGGGGCGAGACTGTGTCGAACAACGTCTCGGCGAAGAAGTACAGTCCCCAGAAGATCTCCTGCTCCACGGTGGGCTTGGCGAGTCGGAGCTCACCGGTGAGCCAGAGCAGATCGATCTCGTTGCGGATCAGGGCGAGCACCTCGTCGTGCTCGCGCGGGGTCAGGCGGTGACCGGCGAGCCGCTCGAGGGCATGGTAGATCCCGCCGTGCTTCTCGAGCACCGTGACGCGTCGCGCTTCAGTCGGGTGCGCGGTGAGGACCGGCACGATGTGCAGCGCGGCCACGACCGACTCGATTTTCTCGCGAGGGACGCCGCGCTCGCGCGCCTCTCGCACCACGTGGGAAAACGTCCCAGCCATCTGGTCGTACCCCAGCTCGGACTCCGCGTGGCGGCGGGCGCGAAAGGCCGTGTACTGCTCGGCGAGTCCGAGCATCTGAAACCACAGGCCTTGGGCCTGGAGCGCGCGGGCCAGCGTCTTGGGCGTGCCGGGGCCGCCAACGGCTTCCCCACGGAGCGCGGCCGCCACCTCAGGGTTCCGCTCGCGCACCACCGACTCGAGCAGGGCCAGCACGACGTCGGGGAGCGATGGCGTCGTCACATCCGATTGGGACGCGACGCGCTCGGACTCAACGTCAAAGACCGGCGTGGCGTCGCGCATCAGGTGGATAATATGCGTCGATCGACCATTGCACGATCTCCCGCGTCAGGGGGTGCGCGTCCCACGGCGCGTCCGAGCGGCGGGCCGCGTCGCGGACGATGGTCTTGACGGCGATCAATACGTGTTGGGGCGGCGCGCCCGCCGCCTTGAGCTGCCGGACGAAGGCGTCGAAGGCGACGTGCAGCGCATGCCGTGACGCGCGGGCGTTCCGCTGGGCAGATTGACTCTGCGCCATGGCCGCCTCGGACTCGGCTGACAGCGGCTCGTAGCGCCCGGCAATCGAGCGATAGCTTGCCGCGCTTGCCTCGAAGCGCGCTACCCGGTCCAGCGCCTCGCCCAACGCGACGGGAACCGGCCCGGTGAACTGGTACCCAGCCGCGGGAACCTGCGTCTCATCCATTGCGGGCACAGCGTCGGCAAGTTGTGCGCCGCGACGGGGGGAGGCTAGATTGATTGGCCCTAGACCATGGGCGTACGCGGGGTCGCCGGAGTGGTGGAATTGGTAGACGCAGAGGACTCAAAATCCTCCGACCTTCGGGTCTTGCGGGTTCGAGTCCCGCCTCCGGCATTCTTGAGACACACACACACCGCACACACCGCCCGCGCCGTCGCCCTGTCCGTGGCCATTGCCGCGATCGCCGCGCCGCCGGCCCAGTGCCAGACGGATTCTCTTGGCGTGACCGAGTCGCGGGCGTGGCTTATCGACTCGTTGCCGCGCGTGGCGTCCTTCACCCTGCATGACCGGCTGAACGGGCAACCATCATCAGAGGCGACGCGAACCCTCGCCAACGTGCGCGTGGATGGGTGCACGATGTCGTGGTCGGTGACCACCGTGTCGGGCCAGGACACGACGCACATTCTCCTGACGGCGCAGCTCAAGGCTGTCGATCCGACGCTCTCGACCGCGCTCATTCGCGACACCGTGCACACGCCGGCGGGGCGGCTGACGCACGACCCGCCGGTCTGGGAGGTCACCGCGCCGACGCGCGATGGGTCGTCGGCCGAGCGATTGGAATCCCAAGCGACGCACTTGAAGATCGATCTCAAGACGATCGATTTGTTCGTGAGCGCCCGGGACGACGCCTGGCGCACCGCGGCGGCGATCGCCGCCGTCGCGCGGGCCTGCCAAGCGCAGTAAAACTGCGCTAACGCTGCGAGCTAGAACCCGCCCGGGTCGGAGTCTGGAAGGGTGCCACCGGCACGGGCCCGCTGGCGCAACGCCTCGACGCGCTGGCGGAGTTGCTCCTGGAGCGCCAGATAACGCACCCGCTGGAGTGGCGTGATGAACAACGCGAGCTCGCGCTGCTCCCCACGGACGATCTCCAGCCGTTGCCGTTGAATGTCGAGCAGCGAATCGATGAGCACCGCGAGACGCTTATCGTCGGCGGTGGCGGTGCCAGAGAGCTGACCACGCATCTCGCCGCGAATGCCGCGCTCGGCCTGATTGAGCTGACTCCGCTGGGCGCTGAAGTGGCGGTTCGTCTCCTCGAGGCGCGCCATCTGCGCGTCAGTGAGTTGGAGCCGGTCGCGCACGACGGCCATCCACCGCTGCTTCACCTGCTCGAGCAGTTGGCGCCGCGGCTGGCGGTTGGTATCGCCTGAGGCTTGCTGTGCGGCCGCCGGATGAGCCGACGCCAGTATCACGGCCAGGGCGAGCGTCAGCGCTCGTCGAGCCGTCACAGCGTGCCGCCCGGATGCAGCGCGGGGACCGCCGGCTGGGGGTTCTCGTCGGGAACGCCGTCGAACTGGTCGATGTCGTTGAGCAGCGACTGGACATCATCGTCGCTCAACTCACCGATGCGTCCGCCGTCGGGCAGAACGACCGTGGCCTCGGCCGTCGGTGTCGGCATTTGGAGGTTTGGGTTGGTGATGCCACGAATGACGGCGATCGAGGCGCCGCCGATGGCAACGGTGGCGACGACCGCGGCGATCCACCACGGCCTCATATAGGCCGGCTGACGGCGGACCACCGCCGGCCGGACGACGCCCAGCCGGGGCGTCGCCTGGGGCGGCGACGGCAAGGTGGCCACGATGCGGGCGATATCGACACGCGGAGCCGCCGCCGTGAGCACCCGGCGGGCCGCGCCAAGCAACTCGACCTCGGCGGCGCACGACGCGCAGGTCGCAACATGCGCGGCCACACGCGCCCGCGCGGCCGTGTCGAGCCGTTCGTGCACGTAGTCGGGCAGTTGGTCCCGGATGTCCCCGTCCAGGCAATCAGTCATTGAGCCGCTCCTTCACCGCGCGCATGGCATTGTGATAATGCACGCGCGCGGCTCCCTCCGTTGAGCCGACGATATCGGCGATCTCTTTATACGACAGCCCCTCGGTCACCCGAAGGGTAAAAACCTCACGTTGCAGCGGCGAGAGGCCGCCGATCGCGGCGTGCACGCGCGCCTCGGTCTCCCCCGCGACGACGCCATCCAGCGCCGTATACTCGGTTGCCGCATCGCCTTCTTCCACCGACACGCGTTCCGGCCGGCGGCGTTCGGCACGCCGCCGGTCGAGCATCAGCCGGCGCTCGATCGTAAACAGCCACGTCCGGAGCGAGCTCTCGCCACGGAACGACTCGATCGAGCCGAACGCCCGCACGAAAGTGTCCTGCACCAACTCCTCCACGTCCGTTCGCTCCCCGACGCTCGCCGCGAACCGGGCCAGCGCCGCCGCGTGGCGCTCGACCAGTGCCGTGGCCGCACGCTCGTCGCCGGCCAGCCAGCGGGTGATCAGCGCGCGGTCGACCTGGTCGGCCGCTGATCGCGGGTCGGTTCCCGGTGGCACCCGATCGTCAGACGGCATCGGCGTGGAAACGTTAACAGCCAAATCCCTTGCCCTCACATGCCTGCGTCCGGTACGTTGTCGGCCCGTGGAGATCATCGCCCACCGCGGGGCCCCCCGCCAACACGCGGAAAATACGCTGCCCGGGTTCCGGCAGGCCTTGGCCTGGGGAGTTGACGGCATCGAACTCGACGTCTGGCGAACCCGGGACGGGGTCGTCGTGGTGCACCACGACCCTGCCGCGCGCGGCCAACCCCCCATTTCTACCCTGCCGGCCAACGCTCTGGTCCCGGAGATCCCGACGCTGGCCGCGGTGCTGGCCGCCGTCGCCGGGCGCGCCACGGTCTACGTGGAGATCAAGCAGGGCGGCATCGAGGACGACGTGCTGGCGGTGATCGCCGGGTCGGCAACGCCGTGCGCCGTCCATGCGTTCGACCATCGAGTGGCCGCGCGGGTCACGAGCCGGCAGGCCGGCGTACCGACCGGCGTATTGGTGTCCAGTTACCTGATCGACCCGGCGGCGGCCCTGCGCGCCGCGGGGGCACGCGACTGGTGGCAGGCGTGGGAATTCATCGACCGGCCCCTGGTCGAGCGCATTCACGACGCCGGCGGGCGTGTCATAGCCTGGACGGTGAACGACCCGTTGGCGGCGCGGGCACTCGACGCGATTGGCGTTGATGGCATATGCACGGATGTCGCGGACCACTTACTCTCCCAGGCGTGAATATCTCATCGCGTTCTCTTCGCTCACTCGTTGCCGCCAACCTGGCGCTCGGGTCCTTGGCCTGCGCCAGCACCGGTGCAAGCGCCCCGCCATCGGGTCCAGCCCCGGCCAAGGCGCACGCCGACACCGTGGCGACCGCACCGCCGGGCACGGGGACGGTGTCGGTGCCCAACGCCGATCCGTTCCCGAGCACGTACAAGCCTTTCCAGTCCAAGCCGACGGTGATCCAGCACGCGACGATCCTCACGGCGGCTGGGCCGACGATCCGAGATGGCGCGGTGCTGCTCCGGGACGGCCGGATCGTGGCGGTCGGGGCGACCGTCGACGTGCCGGCCGACGCGGTCGTGATCGATGGGACTGGCAAGTACGTGACGCCAGGGATCATCGACATCCACTCGCACCTAGGTGTGTACGCAGCGCCGGGTGGGGACGCGCTGTCGGATGGGAACGAGGCGACCGAACCGACGACGCCATATGTGTGGGCCGAGCATTCGGTGTGGCCGCAGGACCCGCAGTTTCCGCGCAATTTGGCGGGGGGTGTCACGACGCTGCAGATCCTCCCCGGGTCGGCGAACCTCATCGGCGGGCGGAGCGTCGTGGTCAAGGTCGTGCCGTCGCGTACCGTGCAGGGGATGAAGTTTCCCGGCGCCAAGTACGGGCTCAAGATGGCGTGCGGCGAGAACCCCAAGCGCGTGTATGCCATGCGCGGGCCGTCGACGCGGATGGGCAACCTGGCTGGGTATCGCAAGGCGTGGATCGCCGCGGCGGATTATCGACGGAAGTGGGACAAGTGGAACGCGGATCACAAGGGTGACCCGCCGACGCGAGACTTGGGACTGGAGACGCTCGCGGAAGTGCTGCGCGGCGACATCCTCGTCCACATGCACTGCTATCGCGCGGACGAGATGGCGCAGATGATCGATGTGTCGCACGAGTTCGGGTATCATATCCGGGCGTTCCACCACGCGGTGGAGGCGTACAAGATCGGCGACCTGCTGGCGAAGGAGCAGATCGGCACGGCGGTGTGGGCGGATTGGGGGGCGTTCAAGATGGAGGCGATCGATGCGGTGCGCGCCAACATGGCGCTCATTCACCAGGCGGGGGCGCGCGTGATCGTGCACTCTGACGACCCGGCGGGGACGCAGCGTCTGAACCAGGAGGCGGCCAAAGGGATGGCGGCCGGCGCGGCGGCGGGGATTCCGATCTCGGAGGACGAGGCGGTGAAATGGCTGACGATCAACCCGGCGTGGGCGCTCGATCTCGACGATCGGATCGGGTCGATCGAGGTCGGGAAAGACGCCGACATCGTGCTCTGGTCGGGGGATCCGTTCAGCGTGTACGCGCACGCGGATCGGGTGTGGGTCGATGGGGCGCAGTTGTACGATCGGAGCGATCCGAGCGAGCGCTGGCGGACTGACTTCGAGCTGGGGTTCGTGCCATGAAACGCTACGCGCTCATGGCCATCCTCGCCGCGCAGGCGGCAGGGGCGCAGACGATCGCCATCGTTGGTGGGACCGTGTATCCGGTCAGCGGACCCAAGATCGAGCATGGGACGGTGATCGTGCGGGACGGGGTGATCACGGCGGTCGGGGCCAACGTGCCGGTGCCGTCGGGGGCCACGACGATCGACGCGACTGGCAAGTGGGTGACGCCGGGGCTGATCAATGCCGGGACGCAGCTCGGGCTGATCGAGATCCAGGCGGTGGCGGATACCAGGGACGATAGCCCCAAGGGCACGAACGGCGTCGCCGCGGCCTTCACCGTGGTGGATGGGCTGAATCCGCGGTCGGTCCTCTGGCAGCCGGCGCGGAACGATGGGGTAACGAGCGTGGTCGATCTGCCGACCGGCGGGCTGATCGCCGGGCAGGCGGCGTTCGTCGATCTGGCCGTGGGCGCGAGTGCCGCCGAGATGACGCTCAAGGCGCCGGTCGGGATGGTTGGCCAGGTCGGGAATCCCCAACAGGCGGGATTGACCGCCCGTGGCGAGGTCACGGGGCGGTTGCGCGAGCTGTTCATCGATGTGCAGGCGTTTGACCGCAACCGCGCGCAGTATGAGCGGGCGCAGGAGCGGACGCTCTCGGCGAGTCATGCCGATCTCGAGGCGCTCGTGCCGGTGCTCAAAGGACAGTTGCCCTTGGTCGTCTTGGCGGACCGGGCCAGTGACATCCAGGCCGCGATCGCGCTCGGGCAGAGGTATGGGATCAAGATCATGATCGCCGGCGGCGCCGAGGCGTGGGAAGTCGCGCCGGCGCTGGCGGCGGCGCATGTCCCGGTGTTGACGGGAACTCTGTCGAACATCCCGTCGGGCTTCGACGCGCTTGGATCGCGGCAGGACAACGCGGCCCTCTTGCGGCGGGCGGGCGTGTCTGTGCTGCTCATTGGAAATTCGGGCGAAGAAGACGCCGTCCCGTTCAACGTGCGCAACATCCGGCAGGATGCCGGGACGGCGGTTGCGTACGGGCTATCGTGGGATGAGGCGTTGCGGGCGATCACCTTGGCGCCCGCCGAGGTGTTCGGGGTAGCCGATCGCGTTGGGTCGCTGCGGGTGGGGCGTGAGGCCAACATCGTGGTGTGGAGCGGGGACCCATTCGAGTTCTCGACGCGGGCCGAGGCCGTGCTCGTTCGCGGGAAGCCCGCGTTAGCTCCTTCCCGGCAGGATCTGCTGGTCGCGCGGTACCGGAAGCTGCCGCCGGTCTGGCACTAGCCCAATCGCCCGCTAGCGATCTTTAACCCCCGCCACACAACAAAGCGCCCCCGCGCGCACGGGGGCGGCGGGGGCTTCTGAATTTGGGCGGGGGTCCCCGCTGGCCGGCGGGCGCCGACTAGGCGGCGGGCTCCGACGCGACCGGCGGGTAGACGCTGACCTTGTACCGCAGCTTGTTATGGTGCTCGAACTTCACCACGCCATCGATCAGGGCGTAGATGGTGAAGTCGCTCCCGAGGCCGACGTTCCGGCCAGGGTGCACCTTGGTGCCGCACTGCCGCACGATGATGTTGCCGGCGCGGACGATCTCGCCACCAAACTTCTTGATCCCGCGATACTGCGGGTTGCTGTCGCGCCCATTGCGCGACGAGCCGACGCCTTTCTTGTGAGCCATGGCCGATTACCCGAGCGTGATGTCGGTGATCCGGACTTCCGTGAAGCCCTGCCGGTGTCCCTGCTTCTTGGAGTAGTTCTTCCGGCGCTTGAACTTGAAGACGACGATCTTGTCGCCCAACCCGTGGCGAACGATCTCGCCGGTCACCGAGGCCCCCGCGACAAGCGGCGCACCCGTGCGCACGGTCGTCCCGTCCGACCCGATCAGCACCTCGCCGAAGGTGATCTGCTTCCCTGCCTCGGCTTCGATGCTCGGCAACCGCAACTTCTTGCCCGGCTCGACCCGGAACTGCTTGCCGGCCGTGCGGATGATAGCGTACGTCATGTGACCCGAATGATGGCGAAGATTAGAACTGCGTGCAGCCGTTGAAATTAGGGCCGTACATGGCCTCTTGTCAACGGTCTCCGACGGTTACAAAGGACCATCTGTCGGTCTCGGCCGTTCGTACCTATACTCGCGGCCATGTCGAAACGATACATCAGCTTGGCCGCCGTGGGGCTGGCCATGGGCGGGCCGCTCGCAGCACAGGCGCCCGTCGCGCTGGCGACCGTCCGCGGTGTCGTCCTCGACAGCTTGCACGCCCGACCGTTGGTCGGCGCGTCGATCTCCGTGGACGGCACGGCGGCCAACGGGATCTCAGACTCGTTGGGCCAGTTTCACATCGACAGTGTGCCGGCCGGGACACGCCAGATCGCCGTGTACCATCCGCTCCTCGACTCACTGGGCGTGGGACTGTACACGGCGCCCATGGCCATCCCGCCAGGGGTCGAGACCGTCATCGCGCTTGCCGTGCCGTCGCGCCAGACGCTCATGGCCCATCTCTGCGCCGGCGATAGCGCGGCGCGGGTGCTCGTCGTGGGCCAAGTGCTCGATGTGGACACGGACACCCCCGTCGCCGGCGCCACCGCAATCGGATCGGTTGTGGCGATGGTGCTGGTCCAGGGCCATGCGAACAACCAGGTCACCCTCGAACGCGGCACGCAGACGCGACAATCCAAGACCGACGGCGACGGCCGATTCCATGTCTGCCTGCCAAGCGGAGGAAATTCCGCGATCACCGCGACCTTGGGGAACAGCATCACGGCGGCCGTGCCCCTCGATGTCGCCACAGGCCTGTCCCTTGTGACGTTGCGCGTCTCCCGCGCCGATTCAGCCGCCACGAGCAATCGATCAGTGCTGACGGGCAACGTGCAGAGCGCCGATGGAAAACCGGTCGACGGTGCGACGATCGAAATCCTCTGGTCGGGCGCCAACACGTCCACCGCGCGCAACGGGGCGTTTCACCTCAACGGGGCGCCGTCGGGGACACAGCTCCTGACCGTCCGTCACGTGGGGTTTGCCGAGGCCACCAGGGTCGTCGACGTCTCATCGAAAACGACACGGACGGTGACCATCGTGCTCCAGCCACAGGTCGCGGTGCTGCCCAAGGTCGACGTGAAGGTACAGGCGCTCCTGGTGGCCGCCGCGTACGATCGCACGGGGTTCAATAAGCGCAAGCAGTTCGGCGTCGGACAATTCGTGACGGCTGAGAGGATCGAGGCCATGAACGCCGGCAATGCCACGCAGTTGCTCCAAGGCGTGCCTGGCGTACGGCTCCTGTACGGCAGCCGCGGTGTGCGCGTCGTCTCGGCGCGTTCGGTGGTTGGCTTCGGCTCACGGGGCTGCACCAGGTACATCATCGACGGCATCTTGATCGGCCGCGGCCTGGGTGGTGACGACCAGATCCTTCCCCAGCCCGGCGAGATCATCGGCATCGAGGTCTATCAGCCGTCCGAGTCGATCGACGGGTGGGCGCCGTCCGGCTGCCTGACGGTCATGGTCTGGACCAAGGCGGAGCTTGGGATCAAGCGCTAGGCAACAATTCATCACCCTGGCTGTCCTGGGATTCACGGCCATCCGGGCCGCCGGCGCCCAAGGCCCGAGCGCCGTCCCACCGGCGACCGCGACGGCGACCATTGCCGGCACGGTCACTGACAGCATTCACGGCCAGCCCTGATCGGCGCGTCGATCGTCGCAGACGGCACCACCGTTAGCGCCCTTACCGACTCCCTCGGGCGCCTCGCGGCCCCGGCGGCGATGACGAGATGCTTCCCAACTCGAACGAGATCATCGGCATCGAGGTCTACCAGCCCGACGATCCGATTGGGGGCGGACCGACAAGCCCCTGTCTCACGGTACTCATCTGGACCAGAGCGAAGCTCTTCGGAGGCTGAGCGCCCCCGGAGAACCTCAGGCCACCGCGTATTGCTGCGTCACGTCCCGCCCGGCCGCTTTGACCACGATTTTGAACTCGTCGGGCCGCAGCAGCGGATCATCTCTCAGCTCGATCGAGAAGCTCGCGCCTTTCTCCAACTTGCGCGAGAAGTCCTGCTCCGACTCGCGCACGTACATCGCGACATCGGGATGCAGGCGGACCACCAGGTTATCCCGCTTGCCTTCGACCACGATCCGTCGGACCGACCGCTCGACACGCCGCACGATTGACTCGGGTGTGAACACCCGGCCCGTGCCGTGGCAGGTCTGACACGGCTCGGTCATGCTCTGCAAGTGGCTTTGCCGCACGCGCTGCCGGGTCATCTCAATGAGGCCGAGCTCGCTCACGGCGAACGCTTTGGTCCGGGCGCGATCGCGACCGAGGTGCGTGCGCAACTCCTGGAGGACCTTGTCGCGGTTCTGCTTGGCCTCCATGTCAATAAAGTCGCACACAATGATCCCGCCGACGTCGCGGAGGCGCAGCTGCCGGGCGACCTCACGAGCGGCCTCGATGTTCGTCTTGAGAATCGTCTTCTCAGGGTCCTTCTTGCCGGTGTAGCGCCCCGAGTTGACG
>DATMNB010000022.1:0-3755 GCA_035569435.1 Gemmatimonadaceae bacterium | reverse complement strand
ATCTCGATGCGGAACCGCGAGGTGTTCGGATTCGCCTCCGGGTCCTTCCCCTCGACACAACCCGCCAACTCGGACCCCGGGCGCACGGGCGCCGTGCCCTGCACGTATACCCAGAGAACGTTCTTGTCCTTGGGGTCAGGGATCAGCGTGTGCGTATGCGAGCCCCGGCAGGTCTGTACGGCGGCGACCTGCTTGGGGTGCACGATGTCGGTGATGTCGAAGATGCGCACGCCGCGGAACCGGTCCGTGCTGACCGAGTCCTTGACGCCCTGTGTGCCGCAGTCGACGCGACCGCGCGTCTCCTCGACCGACATGAACATCAGATTGCCATAGATCGACGGGTCGCCCTGGCCACCGGGGCAGACGAGTGTCGTCGTGAGCACCGGGTTCTTGATGTCCGAGATGTCCCAGATCTGGATGCCGTGGAAGTTGCCCTGAAAGACGTACTTGCCACTGAAGGCGAGGTCGGAGTTGATGACGCCGAAGTCGCCGGGGTTGGCCGGATTGAAGAACCCTTGTGGTCGGTCCTGATGCGCGACCAACTCGAGGTTGCTGATCGCGGAGCTGGCCTCGACCCAGTGGCCGCCGGTGAGGCCAACGCGTGGGTCGGCGGACGGGCCGGTTTGCGCGCCCGCAACGGGAGCGAGGCCCAGCAAACCCACGGCAATCGCGAGCGAGCGTCTACGCAAAGTCATGTGCGGCGAATCTCCTATCGGAGGGAGGAAGACGAGATGGCGTCGAGCACGGAACGCATGCGTTTGATCTCGGCCCGCTGATCGGCGTCAGCGTCCGAGGCGAACGTGAAGACCTCCGGCGCCTGGGCGGCACCGGTGGTGGCCAGCAGGTTCTTCACCATGGTGAGGGCGCCTTCGTGGTGACGGATCATGCCTTCGAGGAACAACCGGTCGAATGCCGCGCCGTGGGCCGCGGCGAGCGCAGTCATCTGGGCAGGGGTCATCATGCCGGGCATCATCATTACGCCGTCGGCCATCTGCATCCCCGGCATCGACATGGCCGGCATGTGCGCCACGTTGTTGGCGTCGATCGTTGGGACCACCTGGTGGCGATCCTTGAGCCAGCGCTGCATGAACGCGATCTCATCCTGCTGGGAGATCTTGATGCGGAGGCCGATGGCCTGGAGCTCCGGGCGGGTCGTGCGGTCGGGGATGAGGGCGACCATGGCCAGCGCCTGCGCGTGGTGGGCGATCATGCCCTGCATGAACTGGACATCCGTGGTGTCGGGCGCGGTCTGCGCGGCCAGTCTCCCGTGTGCCGCAAACGGCGTGACCTGCAACATGACCAGCGCCAGCCATCGGGCGCGCATCGACTACTTCACCCCGCGCAAGTATTGATCGGTCCCGCCGATCCAATCGGCGCGCGGCGGCGTGAACACGTCGAGGTCCACCGTGTCGGCGAGCGCCTCGGCTTGGTGGGGCATGTTGGCCGGGATGCAGAGGACCTCGCCGGCGTTGACCACGATGTCGCGGCCGTCGATGCGGAACTTGAGCGCGCCTTCCAGGATGTAGGTCAGTTGCTCGTTGTGATGGCTGTGCTCGGGGACGACGCAGCCCTTCTTCAGGAGCACACGTGCCAGCATGATGTCCTGGCCGACGACGAACTGCCGCTGCAGGAGCGGGTTCAGATCCTCAAGCGGGACCGTGTGCCAGGGGATGTACTGCGGGGGGACTTTCGTGGTCTCGGCCATTGGGAGGGTCCTGAGTGGGTGAAACGAACAGACGCGTGATGCGGGTGGTTGCCTCGCGCAGGTTGGCCACCGACGACGCAAAGGAGAAGCGCACGAACGGTGCGCCCGAGGGACCGAACGCCGCGCCGGGAATCGCGGCCACGCCGGCCTCCTCCAGGAGAAGCCGACACACCTCCTCGGCTTTTCGTCCCGTGCCGCGAACGTCGACCCAGGCATAGAACGCGCCCTCGGGTGATTCGCAGTGGAATCCCGGGATCGTATTGAGATCGGTCACGAACTGTGCGCGGCGGCGCGCAAACTCGGCGACCATGCGCGGCGTGGTGCCGTCACGGTCGCGCAGCGCGTCGATCGCGGCGTACTGCGTGAACTCGGCGACGCACGTGTAGCTGTTGACGGCCGCCATCAGGAGGGCGGGGACGACATCCGGCGGAGCGACCGTGTAGCCCAGTCGCCACCCGGTCATGGCGAAGCTCTTGGAGAACCCGTCGATGATCAGCGTGCGCTCGGCCATGCCCGGATAGTGGAGCATGGAGACATACTCGCCGCCGTAGAGGATGCGGGCGTAAATCTCATCCGACAGCACCCACAGGTCGTGTTGCACGGCGAGCGCCGCCAGGGCGCGCTGGACGGCGTCGGTGTAGACCGTGCCAGTCGGATTCCCGGGAGAGTTGGTGATCAACAGCCGCGTGCGCGGCGTGATTTTGGCGGCGATCTCCGACGGGTCGGGCTGGAAATGCATGCGCGGCGAGAGCTCGAACGGCACGGGTACGGCTCCCAGCCCGCGCGCGATCGAGGGATAGGCCGGGAACCCGGGATCGGGGTAGAGGACCTCGTCGCCGGGTTCGAGGAGCGACATCATGGCGAAAAAGAGCGCGATCTTGCAGCCCGGCGCGAGCACGATGCTGCTCGGCGCGACCTGGATGTTGCGCGTGCGCCCCAAGTAGGCCGCGATTTCCTCGCGGAGCGCGGGCACGCCAGCCACGGCGCAGTAGCGGTCCTTGCCCTCGGCCAGTGCGCGGGCCGCCGAGTCGATGACAGACGGCCCGGGATGGAAATCGGGCTCGCCCAGCTCGAGGTGGATGATCGAACGGCCCTGGGCCTCGAGTTCCTTGGCCCGGGCGAATACCGCGAGGGCGCCTTCGCCGCTCATCACGGACATTCGTGATGCGATGGATCGCATACTATAGACCTCTGTACATGCCGCCGTCGACCAGCAGCGTTTGACCGGTGATATACGACGCGCGCTCCGAGGCGAGCCAGACGATGGCGTCGGCCACTTCGTTGGGTCCGCCCAGGCGCCGGAGTGCTGCGTCGGCGGCCCATCCGTCGAAAATCTCCTGCTCCCCGTGTCCCGAGACGGCAGCCCGGCTCTTGGCGAGCTCCTTCAGGCGGTCGGTCGCCGTGAAGCCTGGAGCGACGTTGTTCACCAGAATGCCATCGGGGCCAAACTCGTTGGCCAGGCTCTTGACCAGGCCAACGACCGCCGCGCGTGCGGCGTTGGACAACACGAGATCCGCGACCGGCTGTTTGGTCGTGATCGACGTGATCGTGATGATCCGGCCCCAGCGCTGGCGTTGCATGTGCGGGATGACCGCGCGCGCCAACGACACGGTGCTCAGGAGGTTCAGGTCGAGGGCGCGCTGCCACTCGTCGGGCGTCGTACTGAGAAAGCCCTTGGCCGGCGGTCCGCCGGCGTTGGTGACGCAGATGTCGACGCTGCCGAACTGCTCGGCCACGGCGACGACGAACCGGCCGACGGCGGCGGTGTCGGTCACATCGACGGCCTGCGCCATCACCTGACTGCCGTACCGCGCCCGGATCTCGTCGGCCGCCGCGTCCAAGGGCCCACGGCTGCGGGCGCACATCGCCACGCGGCATCCCTCGGCGGCGAACGCCTCGGCCGTCGCGCGGCCGATGCCCTGGCTCGACGCGGCGACCAACGCAACGCGATTTTGCAGACCAAGATCCATGACTGTGGAATGATATTAGGTGAGCAGTTCCGGCTCCATGACCTTCTCGACTGCGGTGTCGCCGACTCGACTCACGTAGT
>DATMNB010000021.1:0-8743 GCA_035569435.1 Gemmatimonadaceae bacterium | reverse complement strand
CCCCGCACGTTAGCTATTAGACAGTTACGCAGCGGGGACCGGCCGCGCGAGCGGCTGCAACACCTGGGCGCCCGGGCGCTTTCGACCGCCGAACTGTTAGCGATCCTTGTCGGCAGCGGCGGCGCCGGCTATTCGGCGCTCGACACCGGACACGCCATTCTGGCGGCGGTCGGTGGGTCGCTCCGCCGGCTCGGCGGGCAACCGATGGCTGATTTGACACGGATCTCGGGCGTGGGACGTGCGCGAGCAGCGTTCATGCATGCAGCGCTCGAGCTCGGACGGCGGTGGGCCGAGGAGTCGGTGGACGAGAATCCGCCGATCGGCTCGCCGAGTGACGTGGTAGACCGGTTTGGGGCACGGATGCGGGACCTCGGAGCGGAGGAGTTTCACGTGATCGTCCTGGACGCGCTGCACCGCGCAAAGCGGGACGTCACGGTAACCCGTGGGCTCCTCGACTCGTCGCCCGTACACCCGCGCGAGGTGTTCCAGGAGGCGATCGCTGAGCGGGCGGCGGCGATCGTCCTGCTGCACAATCACCCGAGCGGGGACCCGACGCCGAGTCCCGAGGACCGCGCGGCCACGGCGCAGTTGGTGGCCACCGGGTGGCTGCTGGATATCCCGGTATACGATCACGTGATCGTGGGACGGAACAGGCACGTGAGCTTCTTGGAAGAGGGGTGGCTGTGACGGCGGTAGCCCTGCACGAGCTGATTCCGAATTGGAACGTGACCGAGGACCGCGCCGAGCGCCTCGATCACGACCTGCTCATCAAGGCCTACCAGTTCAGCTATCAGGCGCACCTTGGCCAGAAGCGGTTCTCGGGCGAGGACTATGTCGTCCATTGCGTCGAGGTGGCCAAGATCCTCGCCGAGCTGCAGCTCGATTCGGTGACGGTCGCCAGTGGGTTGATCCACGATGTGGTCGAGGACACGGCGGTCACGGTCGATGAGGTGGAGCGCGAGTTTGGCCACGAGATCGCCGAGATCGTCGACGGGCTCACCAAGATCGGGACGCTCCCGGCGCACTCGTCGCAGGAGCGGCAGGTCGAGAACTACCGCAAGCTGCTGCTCTCGATCGCCAAGGACGCGCGCGTCATCATCATCAAGCTCGCCGACCGGCTGCACAACATGCGGACGCTCGAGTACCTGCGTCCGGAAAAACAGCGCCGCATCGCCCAGGAGACGCGCGACCTCTATGCCCCGCTGGCTCATCGCTTTGGTATGGCCAAGATGCGGTGGGAGCTCGAGGACCTGGCGTTCAAGCACCTGGAGCCCGACGAGTACAAGGGGCTCGCCAAGCAGGTCGCCCAGAAGCGCGGGGAGCGCGAGTCGCTCATCGCCCAGATGCGCGACCCGCTCGATGAGGTGCTGCGCGCCGCCGGGTTGACCAACGTCGAGGTCACCGGACGGCCCAAGCATCTGTGGTCGATCCACAAGAAGATGCTGAAGCGGCAGAAGCCGTACGACGAGATCTACGACCTGTTGGCGATCCGGGTGCTCGTGAACAGCGTGCCCGACTGCTATCACGCCCTGGGGCTCATCCACGATGGGTGGACGCCGCTCCAGGAACGGATCAAGGATTACATCGCCCAGCCCAAGTCGAACGGCTACCAGTCGCTCCACACGACGGTGTTTGGGCCGGGACGGCAGCTGTTCGAGATTCAGATCCGGACGCGCGACATGCACCGCACCGCGGAGTTCGGGATCGCGGCCCACTGGCTGTACAAGACCGCGGGGCAGAACAACGGCGCCGAGGATCTGGAGCGGCATCTGTCGTGGTTCCGGCAGGTGCTCGAGCTCCAGCTCGATGCCAAGACGCCTGATGAGTTTCTGGAGTTCCTCAAGCTCGACCTGTACCAGGACGAGATCTTTGTCTTCACGCCGACCGGCGATGTGATTCAGCTGCCCAAAGGGGCGACGCCGATCGACTTTGCGTTCGCGGTGCATACGCAGGTCGGGTTGCACTGCCAGGGGTCCAAGATCAACGGGAAGATCGCCCCGCTGTCGCGGCCTCTCAAAAACTCGGAGACCGTGGAGATTCTCACGGCCCCGGCGGCGCGTCCGAGCCGGGACTGGCTGGCGCACGTGCGCACGGGGCGGGCGCGGAGCAAGATCCGGCAGTGGCTGCGGCATGAGGAGCAGGAGACGTCGCAGAAGCTCGGGCGGGAGATTCTGGATCGCGAGGTCAAGCGGCGGCGGTTGACGCGGCCGGACGATGACGATCTGGAGTTGGTGGCGAAGGAGCTGAGCCTGAACGACGCCGATCACCTCATGGCATCGATCGGGCAGGGCGACGTCAACGTGTGGCAGGCGCTCAAGATTCTGCATCCGGAGCTCGAGACGCCGGACGGGCCGGCGCAGGCGAGGCCGAGCGCGCTGGAGCGGTTGGTCGATCGCGTGCGCCGTGGGAGCAAGGGCGTGCGCATCCAGGGTGCGGATGGGCTCATGGTGCGGTACGCCCAGTGTTGTCAGCCGGTGCCTGGTGACCCTGTCGTGGGGTACGTGACCCGGGGTCGGGGCGTGAGCATTCATCGGGGCGACTGTCCCAACCTGTTGTTCCTGGCCCACGAGCCCGAGCGGCGGTTGGAGATCGACTGGCAGGAAGTCGAGGGTGAGCGCTTTACGGTGCGTTTAACGCTCGAGGCGTACGATCGACGTGGGCTCTATGCCGATGTCGCGGCCGCGGTCAGCGCGACTGGGACTGATATTCGCAGCATGGAGCTGCAGACGGTCGATGGGCGCGTCACTGGGTCCGCGTTGGTGGAGGTGGAGAATCTCGCCCACCTGGAGCGCATCATGAAGGCCGCGCGCCGCGTGAAAGGTGTGTCAGAGGTCGCTCGGCGCGACCGGCTGACCACTGATGAGTGACGCTATATTTCAACTGTGCCGGACTTTGATCTCCAAGCGCCGTTTCAGCCCGCAGGGGATCAACCGGCCGCTATAGCCGAGCTCGTCAAGGGGCTCGACCGCGGAGATCGGTTCCAGACCCTCCTCGGGGTCACCGGCTCCGGCAAGACGATGACGATCGCCAACGTCATCAAACAGTACAAGCGGCCCACGCTCGTCCTCTCGCACAACAAGACGCTGGCGGCGCAGCTCTACGGGGAGCTCAAGGGCTTCTTCCCGCGCAACGCGGTCGAGTACTTCATCTCGTACTACGACTACTACCAGCCGGAAGCGTACGTGCCGACGACGGACACGTACATCGAGAAAGACGCCTCGATCAACGAGGACATCGATCGGCTCCGGTTGCGCGCGACGTCGAGTCTGATGGAGCGCGAGGACGTGGTGATTGTCTCCACCGTGTCGGCCATCTACGGTTTGGGCGATCCGGCCACGTACAAGGAGACGATGGTCACCCTCACGCGGGGGCAAACGATCCCGCGCGACGACATCCTGCGGGCGCTGGTGCGCATTCAGTACGGACGGAACGATGTGGCCTTTGAGCGCGGAACGTTCCGCGTGCGCGGCGACACGGTCGAGATCTTTCCCGCGTACGAGGAGCAGGGGGTCCGGATCGAGATGTGGGGGGACGACATCGAGCGGATCTCCAAGATCGACGTGATCACCGGGGATACGATCACGACGCTCGACCGGGCCGCCGTCTATCCGGCCAAGCACTTCATCACGTCCCGACCGACGATCGAGCGCGCCGTGGGGTTGATCCGGAGCGAGCTGGCCGAGCGCTTGGAGCTCTTGCGGCGAGACGGCAAACTCCTCGAGGCCCAGCGTCTCGAGTCACGGACGAATTTCGACATCGAGATGATGCGCGAGATCGGCACCTGTGCGGGGATCGAGAACTACTCGCGCCATCTCTCCGGACGGAACGCTGGCGAGCGTCCCGCCTGCCTGTTCGACTACTTCCCGGATGACTTCCTGGTCGTGATCGACGAGTCGCACGTCACGCTGCCGCAGGTGCGCGGGATGTACAACGGCGACCGGGCGCGCAAGCTCACGCTTGTGGAGTACGGCTTCCGGCTGCCGAGCGCGCTCGACAACCGGCCGCTGATCTTCGATGAATTCCTGGCGCTGACCCCACGGGCGATCATGGTGTCGGCGACGCCGGGCGACCTGGAGTTGGAGCTGTCGCAGGGCGTGGTCGTCGAGCAGATCATCCGGCCCACGGGGCTCATCGATCCGGAGATCGACGTGCGGCCGGTGCGGGGGCAGGTGGACGATTTGCTGCACGAGATTCGGACGCGCGAGGCCAAGGGCGAGCGGGTGCTCGTGACCACGCTCACCAAGCGCATGTCCGAGGACCTCACCGACTACCTGCAGCAGATGGGCGTGCGCGTGCGGTACATGCACTCCGATATCGACGCGATCGAGCGCATGGAGATCGTGCGGGGGCTCCGACTGGGCGACTTCGACGTGCTCGTGGGGATCAATCTCCTGCGCGAAGGGCTGGACATGCCCGAGGTGTCGCTGGTGGCGATCCTCGATGCCGATCAAGAGGGGTTCCTGCGGAGCGACCGGTCGCTGATCCAGACCATCGGGCGGGCGGCCCGACACGTCAGCGGGCGGGCGATTCTGTACGCGGATCGTGTGACCGGCTCCATGGAGCGGGCGATCGGCGAGACCAACCGGCGGCGCACGTTGCAGCAGGCACACAATGTCGAGCACGGGATCACGCCGCGCGGTGTCATCAAGAGCGTCGATCAGGTCAGGCTCATCACGCGTGTGGCCGATGCGCGGGGCGAGGGGTCGGAGCGGGTGGCCGCGCCGTCGGCGGCGGCGTTGACCGATCTGCGCGATCGCGACGCGGTCATCGCGCGGCTCGAGCGCGAGATGAAGGAGGCCGCCGCGGCGCTCGATTTCGAGACGGCGGCGCGGTTGCGCGATGAGCTGTTCGACGTGCGGGCAGCGGCGCCGGCCGACGGACAGTCGGCGCGCGCCCGACGGCGGGCGGGACGGTCGCCGGGGACGCCGGTCGTCGGCGGCGCCGGGACTGTCTCAGGGGGCGAGTAGTGGATGCGGGTCAGTCCGCATGTCGTCCCCTCGTTGGCCGCGCGCGGGGGATTGAGCGTCACGCTCCCGGAGTTGATCGCCTGGGGTGAACGGTTTGGGCACGCCGCCGCGGCGCCGCTTGTTGTCGCTGTCTCTGGTGAGTTGGGCGCCGGGAAGACGACCCTCGTGCAAGCGATCTGTCGCGGGTACGGAGTGGTCGAGCAGGTCACGAGCCCGACGTTTGCCATCGTGCACGAGTACGCGGCGGCGCGATCCCGGGTCTATCATCTCGATCTGTACCGGTTGGAGCGGCCCGACGCGTTGACCATGATCGGATGGGACGAGATCGTCACCGCCAATGCCCTGGTGTTGGTCGAGTGGCCCGAGCACGCCGGCGATCGCCTCCCGTCCGGGAACGTGCCGATCGCGCTCACACACATCCCCGGGGTCGCCGATCGGCGGCTGTTGCTCGCCGGGTGAGCACAATTTTGGCGTTCGATGCGTCGACCGTACGGTCGACGGCAGCGCTCATGCGTGATGGCGTGGTGGTTGCCGCCGGTCATGTGCATGGCCGCGACCCGCGGGAGGAGCGACTTCTGCCGCTCATTCTTGGGCTGTGCGGCGATGCCGGGGTGCCAATTGGACGCATTGCGATGATAGTGGTGGGGGCAGGGCCGGGGAGCTTCACGGGGCTCCGCGTGGCCGCGGCCACGGCCAAAGGACTGGCGGCGGGTACCGGCGCGGCGCTCGTGCCGGTGTCGTCCCTGCTGCTGATCGTGGCGGGGTTGCCCACGCCGCCGCCGGCAGGCCGGTATCTAGCCACGCTCGACGCGCTGCGCGGCGAGCGTCATGTCGCGGTGGTGACGGTAGACGGGTCGGGCATCGCGGTGGCAGGCAGGTCGCGGTTGGTCGCCGATACCATGGTGGCGGGCATTGCCGAGGAGGTGGGGGCGACGATCATCGGGCCGGGCACGGCGTGGGATGCCTGGCCGGATGCGCAAGGCGTCGCCCGGCTCACCCTGGCGGAGCCGGCCGACCTGGCGAGTTGGGAGCCGGACTACGGGCGGGCCTCGGCCGCCGAGGATCGGCGGGGGGCGCGATGACCAAACCGGTGAGGGTGACGTTGCGGCCGGCCGTGTCTGAGGATCTCGATGCCGTCGTGGCGATCGAGCGGCAATCGTTTACCGATCCGCCCTGGTCGCGGGCGTCGTTCACGGCGCTTGTCGACAGCCCGCGGGCCTTCTTCACGGTGGCCTGCTCGGCGGCGGCCCTCATCGGGTACGTGGTGTCGTGGCTCGTCGGCGACGAGGCGGAAGTCGCCAACCTCGCGGTGGCGCCCGAGTGGCGGGGGCAGGGGGTGGGCGCGGCGCTCCTCGATGCCGCGCTGGCCGAGATGCGCCGGGGGGGCGCGCACGTGGCGCACTTGGAGGTACGCGACTCGAATCTGCCGGCCCGCGCGCTCTATGGGTCGCGCGGGTTCACGCCCGTCGGGCGGCGGCGGCGCTACTATCAGGCCCCCGTCGAGGACGCCGTGTTGCTGCGGTGCGACCTGCGTCCGATCGATGGGGCGGAGCGTCAGTCGGAGGCGTAGATTTCACGAAAATCTGGGAGGCATACGTGAGCCGTAGTCTGAACAAGGTGACGTTGATCGGCAATCTCGGGAACGACCCCGAGGTCCGTTCCACGTCCAACGGCAGCCGGGTGGCGTCGTTCTCGCTCGCCACGAGCCGGCAGTGGAATGGTCCGGCGGGCGACAAGCAGGAGAAGACCGAGTGGCACAAGTGCGTGGCCTGGAATGCCAAGGGCTCGGGGCTCGCCGATCTCATCGAGAAGTACGTCAAGAAGGGTGACAAGCTCTATGTCGAGGGCCGGATCGAGTACCGGCAGTATCAGGACAAAGAGAACCAGACCAAATACATCACCGAGATCAACGTGCGGGAGTTGATTCTCCTCGGTGGTCGCGGCGGCGGTGCGGGTGGTGGCGACATGGACGCGCAACCGTCATCGGCGCCACGTCCGCGTGCGTCCCAGCCGGCCAAAGCCGGGGGTGGGGCCAAGTCGACCGACGAGGATTTCGGCGATTTTCCGGGGTCGCTGGAAGAGGGGGACGACGACCTGCCGTTCTAGCGGTGCTGACTGCTGACTAGGGATGGATCAGGCTTACCGTGGGGAAGTACGTGCGATAGCGCGCCGGGTCGCGCGTGAGCAACGTGTGACCACGGATAGCGGCGTGGGCGCCGATGAAAAAATCGGGGAGGGGTGATCGCTTCGCTCCTCCACGACGCCGGTACGCGAGGAAGCATTTACCGGCCAGGAAGGCGGCTTCCCACGGGATGGGATCTCGGCGGAAGACATCGGACGGCAGCGCTGTTTCCAAGTCCTCGATCCGTGCGAATCCGATCGAGACCTCGGCGTAGATCACCGGATTGATCGCCAGTGCGGCCTCGTCGCTGGCCGTGGCGAGCGCCGCCGACGACCAGGCGTACCAAGTGGGATCCTCGGTGACGACGTCGAGGAGCACGTTGGCGTCAACGAGCGTGACGCTCATCGCCCGGAGCGGCGCCGCCGGGTAGGGCTGGCATCCGGACCGACGGGCGCGGGGTCGCGCGTCAGCGCGAGGATCGCGTCGGTGGACATCCGCACCGTCGCGCTCCCGCGCATCCGTCGGATGAGATCGGCGCCACGCCCGCCGGCTCCCGGCACCTTCTCCAGAACGGCGACGCGGCCTTCGACGCGGAACTGCACCTCGGTGTGCGGCAGGAGACCCAGGCGTTCCCGCACCTCGAGCGGGATTGTCACCTGGCCCTTGGTGGTGATCTTCATGGAGGCTCCGGTATGAGTATTACTATGCATAGTAATACCCAACCTACACCATCGCTAGGCGAGGGTCTTGCCAGCGGAGGGTCACCAGGCGCGTAACGATCCGCCCGCCGGTGGTTTGCCGGCGGCGCGCTCATGCGTCTTGTACGTATGCGACGCACCCTCGCTCTGGTCACCGCGCTGGCCATATTTGGCATGGGCGCGGCCGCGCAACCGCCGGTGCCCTATGCGGCCCAGCGGGACACGCTGAATTACGCGTTCTGGAACTCGCGTCTCGTCTACTACGTGCGCGGCCGCGACACACTGCGCCTGCCGCTCCGCCAGTTTGTCGTCATTTCGGAGCAGTGGACCGATCTCGGCGATCACCGGCTGCGGGTCGCGGCGCGCGACGTCTGCGTCGACATGAACCGCTGTCTCCGCGGCGACACGGTCGACCTGTCATCGGACGGGCGGGTCCTGGCGATTGGCGGCCGGGTCAAGGGGGCCGACACCTTGGCCCAACGGGAGTTCCTCCTCCACCTGCCGGATCAGAAGCTCAAGCCGAACGTGCAGTGGACTGACTCGCTGATCATGTCGATGCCCGGGGTCGCGGGCGGCACTGGGACCGAGCAACGGTGGACGTACCGCGTCACACGGGTCATGGATACGCTCGACACACGCGTGGCGCAGATCGTGGGTCAGGCGGTGACGCGGTACCACGAAGGTTTTGTGCTCGATTCGACGTCGGGCCGGGCCGGATGGATCGCGGTGTCTGGGACCATGCGCCAGGCGTTTCTGTTCGACCTGAAGAAGGGACGGATTGTTGGGCACGTGATCACGGGCGATCTCTCCGGATGGGGCACATTGCCGCGACCGGACGGTACGCTGGACACCCTGCCAGCGGGGATGCGTTTGCGCATCGGAAAGGAGATGATCACGTCGGACCGGGCCGCGCTCCTGGCGCGGGCGCTGCCCGGGCGGGATAGCGGGTTGACGCT
>DATMNB010000020.1:0-7697 GCA_035569435.1 Gemmatimonadaceae bacterium | reverse complement strand
TTCTCAACCTCTTCAACCTGATCCCCATCTGGCAGCTTGATGGCGGGCGGGGCTTCCGCGCGCTGTCGCGGCTGGATCGCTGGATCGCGGTGGCCGCGCTCGTCATCGCGTGGGGCGCGACGTCGCAGGGGTTTCTGCTCCTGCTCGCGGGCGGTGCGGTGTTCCGGGCGCTGGGCAAAGACGCGCCGGCGGAGCACGACTGGGGGACTTTGGTGACCTATATCGTGCTCATCGCCATCCTCGCGCCGTTGTCGATCATCCCGGTGGCGACCGGCGTCGTCCGGTAGCCATCAGGGAATCAGCAGGATCTTCCCCGTCGTTTCGCGCCCTTCGAGCGCGCGGTGCGCTTGGGCGGCATCGCGCAGTGGGTATTCGTGCCCGATGCGGAGTTTGAGCGAGCCGTCCGCGATCCACGACAGCACCTCGTCAGCGCGGGCCCGCATCTCGGCGGGGTCGGACGCGTAGTTCGTGAGTGTCGGGCGCGTCAGATAGAGTGAGCCGCGTCGCATCAACTCCAGCGGGTCGAGGGGCGGGACGGGCCCGCTGGAGCCGCCAAAGAGCACCATCATGCCGCGCGGCCGGAGCGAGCGCAGGCTCTTGTCGAACGTCGTCTTGCCCACCGAATCGTAGACGACGTCGACGCCGCGGCCGTCGGTCAGGCGTTTCGTCTCGACCTCGAAGTCGCGCTCCGTGTAGAGAATGACATCGTTCGCGCCGGCGGCGGTGGCCAGTGCGGCCTTCTCGGGCGTCGAGACGGTTCCGATCACGCGGGCGCCGCGGCGGCGTGCGATCTGTGTGAGCAACAGGCCCGTCCCTCCGGCGGCGGCGTGGATGAGGGCCGTGTCGCCGAGCGAGAGCGGGAACGTCGATGCCGTGAGGTAGTGCGCGGTCATCCCCTGGAGCATGGCCGCCGCGCCCTGCCGCGTGTCGACGCCGGCCGGGAGCACGACGATACGCTCGGCGGGGACGATGTGCAGCTCGGCGTAGGCGCCGAGTGGGCCATCATAGGCGACGCGATCGCCGACGCGGAGTGTGGTGACGCCGGGCCCGATGGCGTCGATCGTACCCGCGGCCTCGGTGCCAGGCGTGAACGGCAGCGGCGTCGGGTAGTGGCCCGTGCGGTTGTACACGTCCTTGAAGTTGACGCCCGTCGCCTCGACGCGAACGCGGACATTGCCTGGGCCGGGCCCAGGGTCGGGCACGGTCTCGTACCTGAGCTGGTCCGGTCCGCCGTACGTGTGAACACGGATCGCGCGCATGCCGGCACCAAGCCCGAGCGACCTTGACAAGTTTCCGTGCCCGCCCTTATGTCTCGGCATGCACGGAAGCCTGGTCATTATGTGTTGTGCCGCTTGCGCCGGCGCCTTCGGGCGGTCGGGGAGGCGTGACACCGCCGTGTGACCGGCTTTCGCCGACACCGCGATTCAATGCCCCGGCCGCTCCCCTCGTTGGAGCGGCTTTTTTATTCCCAGTATCTTTCGTCACTTACCCGGAGCTCGTACCCGCATGGCAAGCACAACTACCGCCTCGCCCGTCAGCAAGGCGACCGTCGACCCGGACATTGGGGCAAAGGGCTACGTCCACCCCGAGGTCCTGGTCACGACCGAGTGGCTGGCTGACCATTTGCAAGACCCCAAGGTCCGCGTGCTCGAGAGCGATGAGGACGTGCTGCTCTATGACACAGGCCACATCCCCGGCGCGCAGAAGATCGACTGGCACGAGGATCTGAACGACCAGGTCGTCCGCGACTACGTGTCGTCGGCGCAGTTCACCGCGCTCGTCCGCCGGCTCGGGATCGATGAGTCGACGACGGTGGTTTTCTATGGTGACAAAAACAACTGGTGGGCGACCTATGCCTTCTGGGTCTTCAAGCTCTTTGGCTTTACCAATGCCCGCGTGCTCGATGGCGGCCGCATCAAGTGGGAGCAGGAGGGCCGCGAGTTGACCACCAATGTGCCGCGCTATCCGGCCACGTCGTACACGGCGCCGGCGCGATCTGACAGCGGGATCCGGGCGTTCCTGGACGATGTGCGGCTGCACCTCAAGACGCGTGGGAAGCTGGTCGACGTCCGGTCACCGCAGGAGTACACGGGCGAGCGGACCCACATGCCCGATTACCCACAGGAAGGCACGCTCCGCGGCGGGCACATTCCGACGGCGCGCAGCGTCCCCTGGGCGCGGGCGGCCAACCCGGATGGGACGTTCAAGCCGGCGGCTGAGCTGCGTGGGATCTACGAGACCGAGCAGGGGTTGTCCAAGAACGACGACGTGATCGCCTATTGCCGGATCGGCGAGCGGTCGTCGCATACCTGGTTCGTGCTCACCTACCTGCTGGGCTATGGCAAGGTCCGGAACTACGACGGGAGCTGGACCGAGTGGGGGAACGCGGTGCGGTCCCCGATCGTCAAGGGCAGCGAGCCCGGCACGCTCTAGCGGGTGCTGAAAATCAGCACCCGCTAGAGCAAATTTGTTGGACAGAGCTCGACCTTCGTCGAGCTCTCGCTCTCGGGAGAGAAGGCGCATGGCGACTGGGGTCGACGACTGTACAAGGGCGGCGGGTGGGTCGCGCGATGCGCGACTCCCTCGCCGCGTCGTGGAGCTTGGTGTTGAAAAGGCGTTCGAGGTTCTCGCCGCCGCGCGGCGGCTGGAGGCGGCCGGACGCACGGTGATTCACCTCGAGGCGGGCGAGCCGGATTTTCCGACGCCGCCGCACATCGTCGAGGCGGGGATTCAGGCCCTGCGTGACGGGTTGACGACCTACACGCAGTCGAGCGGGATCCAGCCCCTCAGAGTCGCCATCGCAGAATCGATGCTGGAGCGCGGTGTCCTTGCCCAGTCGGACAACGTGGTCGTGACGCCAGGCTCCAAGCTGGCGCTTTTTCACGTGCTGACTGCCCTCCTGGAGCCGGGCGACGAGGTGTTGCTACCCGATCCGGGCTACCCGGCGTACGCGGCGGTCACGACGTTCGCCGGCGGGGTGTCGGTGCCGTACATCGTCGATCCCGACACTGGTGTCGACGTCGACGCGATCGCGAGCCGCATCGGGCCGCGGACGCGTATCCTCGTGATCAACTCGCCGCATAACCCGACGGGGCATGCGCTGGATGAGCCGGCGCTCGAGCGGCTGGCCGAGCTGGCCGAGCGGCATGATCTCATGGTGTTGTCGGATGAGATCTATCGGCAGCTGTCGTTTGACGGCGTGCCGCCGGTGAGTATTGCGTCGCTGCCCGGCATGGCCGCGCGGACGGTGATTGTCGACGGGTTCTCGAAGGCGTACGCGATGACCGGCTGGCGGCTGGGCTATGGCGTCATGCCCATCTGGTTGGCCGACGCGGTCGGCAAGCTGATGAACAACAGCGCGGCGTGTGTCGCGCCGTTTGTGCAGGTGGCCGGGATTGCCGCGCTCCAGGGGCCACAGGACGCGGTGCACGCCATGCGCGACGAATTTCGTTTGCGGCGTGATCTCATCGTTGCCCGGCTCAATACCATCCCTGGGGTGCACTGCGCCACGCCAGGCGGGGCGTTCTATGTTTTCCCTGACATGCGTGCGGCGTTGAAGGGGGCCACGGCTGACGGTGTGGCGGATGCGCTGCTCTACGAGCGTGGCGTCGGGTGTCTCGCGGGGACCGCGTTTGGCGACGCGGGGCACGGGTACCTGCGGTTCTCGTATGTCCGCTCTCGTGCCGACCTGTCGACGGCGATGGATCGTGTGGAGGCGGAAATCAGGGCGCTCTGATCATGGCGCTCTAGGTGGGCGCCTTTTAGGTTCCCGCGCCATGAGACGCGCGACTGCTCGTGCGCGCGCCGCGACGTTCGTGTTGGTAGCTGCCGCCGCGGTTGCGCCGGGACCGCTGGGTGGGCAAACCGTATCGCTGAGCGATGCCGTCACGCGGGCCCTCGGGCAGAGTGATGCGATTGCCATCGCGCGGGCCGGGATCATGCGGGCGCGGGGGCAGGTCATCCAGGGCGAGAGCAACCTCTACCCGCAGCTCTCCGGGAACGCCAGCTATACGCGGACGCTCGAGACTCAGTACACGGCGTTGATTCGTGCGCCGGGCGCTGGGGGGTCGTCGAACCCGCGGGATGTGCCGGTGTGCACGATCCAGTTCGACTCGACGGCGAGTCCCGCGGCGCGTCAGGCGGCATTGGCCGAATCACAGAGCTGCCTCGGCCCGACGCTGGGGAACACGTTTGCCAGCGTCGGATTTGGCGCGCTCAACACGTTTCAGTTGGGGCTCACGTTCTCGCAGACGATCTTCAATGGGCAGTTCTTTGCGGCCGCGTCGGCGGCGTCGGTGCCGCGCCAGGTGGCGGAGATCGAGCTGACGGCCGAACGCGCGCAGGTGATCTACGATGTAGCGCAGGCGTACTATGACGCGACGCTAGCGGAGGCGCTGGCGACGATCGGTGACTCGGTGATGGCGCAGGATGAGCGTACGCTGGCCGAGGCGCGGGTCGGGCATCGCGTCGGGGCGCAGTCGGAGTACGATCTGCTCCAGTCACAAGTGACGCGTGACAACCAGGTGCCCGTCGTGCTGCAGGGGCACAATAACCGGACGCTGGCGTATCGGCGGTTGGCGCAGTTGCTCAAGCTGCCGCTCGATGCACCGTTGCGGTTGACGACCACGGTCGATTCGGGGGCGGATCTGCCTGGCGGGGTGCATTTGCCGTCGCTCGCCGACTCGACGACGGCGGCGATGGTCGGGGACACGACGCCGGAGCGGCGGTCCTCGGTGCGCGAAGCCGCGCTGGCGGTGCGGGAGTACGAGGCGCTGCTGTCGCAGAACCGGGCCGAGTATTTGCCGACGCTGACCCTGTGGTCGGGGTACGCGCGGGTGGCGTATCCCATGAACGGGTTTCCGGGGTGGAACAGCTTTCTCGACAACTGGTCGGTGACGATCGGGGCGTCGGTGCCGATATTCAATGGGTTCAAGACGCACGGGGACGTGCTCGTGGCGCAGGCGAACGTGAACGAGCAGCGTGCGCGGCTGCAGCAGACGCGGGATGCGGCGGCGCTCGATAGCCGATCGGCGTTGGCGAGTCTCGAGGAGGCGAGTGCCGGGTGGGCGGCGACGGCGAGCTCGGTCGACGAGGCGGCGCATGCGTTTCAGATCGCCGAGGTGCGGTATCGGTCGGGGCTCTCGACGCTGGTCGAGTTGACGGCGTCGCGGCTGGCGCTGCAGCAGTCGTTGGCAAATCGGGCGCAGGCTGCGCGCAACTTGCAGGTGGCGCGGGTGCGGGTCGCGTTGTTGCGCGATCTTCCGCTGTCGGCGGGCAGTGGTGGTGGCGGGGGCGGCGGGACGCCGCCCGGGACCGCGCCGGTGACCACGCAGCAGGCGCCGGCCACGCAGTTCAATCCCACGCCATTCAGTCCGACACCGTTTGGGCCGGCGACGGGAGTTGGGCCGTGACGCGGTGGCGCGCGCGGTGCGTCGTCGTGAGCCTCGGCGTCGCGGCCTGCGGCGGGGGGCACGATCCCGGCACGACGACGCGTACGCCAGTCGTCGAGCTTGGGGCCGAGAACGTGGCGGTCGTGCGCGTCGATACGCTGCGGGCCGGGCCGGTGATCTCGGGGACGTTGACGCCCGTGCGCGTGGCACAGCTCCGGGCGCAGTTGGCGGGATCGGTGTTGCAGACGTTCGCCGAGCAAGGGCAGCACGTGTCGGCGAACCAATTGCTGGTGCGGATCGATGCCACGGCGATTCGGGATGCCTATCGGTCGGCGCAATCGGGCGTGGCGGCGGCGCAGCTGGCCGCGACTGTCGCGGAAGCGCAGCGGCGCCGGTATGACACGCTGTTCGCGGCCGGCGCGATCTCCGATCATGATCGCGAGCTGATCGCCGAGCAGGCCGCGCAGGCGGAGACGCAGCGGACGAATGCCGTGGCGCAGCTGGCGCAGGTGGCGCAGCAGTTGGCGTCGGCCGATGTGCGGTCGCCGTTCAAAGGTGTCGTCAGCGCGCGCGACGTGAATGTCGGGGATGTGATTCAGCCGGGGATGCCGCTGTACTCGGTCGTGGACCCCACGGTGATGCAGCTCGAGGCGTCCGTGCCCGCCGATCGGATCGCCGCGGTGACCGTCGGCGCGTCGGTCACGTTCACGCTCGGCGGGTATGGGACCCGGACGTTTGACGGTCGGATCACGAGGATCAACCCCGTGGCCGATCCCACGACGCGGCAGGTCGAGGTGTTTGCCGGACTGCCGAACCCTGGGGGGACGCTGATTGGCGGGCTGTTTGCCACGGGGCGGATCGTCACGACCACGGCGCGCGGGTTGACGGTGCCGGCGTCGGCGATCGACGCGCGGGCGCTTCGGCCGGGCGTGTTGCGCGTGCGGAACGGCAAGGTCGAGCGGGTCGATGTGGCGGTTGGGCTCCGGGATGATCTGGCCGAGCGGGTCGAGATCACCAGTGGTGTGGCCGTGGGGGATACACTCCTCTTGGGGCAAGCGCAGGCGTTGTCGCCCGGAACGGCGGTGCGCGTGATGCCGGCAACCGATGTTCATCTCTGACTTCGCGATCAAGCGGCCGTTGGTGACGACGGTCGTCATGATCCTGATCGTGACGTTCGGGATCGCGGCACTGCTGGCGCTCGACACCGATGAATACCCGGACGTGGCCGACCCCAAGGTCTCGGTGGTCGCGGTCTATCCCGGCGCCTCGCCGCAGCAGGTCGAGCGCGAGGTCGTCGATCGGATGGAGGAACAGTTCAACGGCATCACCGGCCTCGATGACATCGAGTCGAAAGCCACGGATGGGGTCGCGCAGATCACGCTCAGCTTCAAGTTCTCCAAGAACGTCGATGTCGCGGCGCAGGACGTGCGCGACGCGATCTCCGAGATTCGCGACAATCTCCCGACCGAGATGCGGGAACCGATCATCCGGAAGATCGGGCTGGGCGATCTGCCGATCGTGTCGTTGGCACTGACATCGGAGTCGCTGACGCCGCCGGAGCTCACGCTCGTCGCCGATCCCGGGATCACGAGGGCGCTGCGCGGGATCAACGGCGTCGCCCAGGTGACGATCGAGGGTGCGGACGACCGGACGATCGCCGTCAACATTCGTCCACGGGACCTGCAGGCCGCGCACGTGAGCATCGGCGAGGTCGTGAACGCGCTCAACACCGAGAACCTGGCCGCGCCGGTCGGGAGCGTCAACGGCGCGCTGACCGAGCGCACGATCCGGCTCAATGGACGGATCGACACGCCGCAGGACTTTCTGCGACTGGTCGTCGCGGCGCGGGGCGGGCAGTTGATCCGCCTGAGCCAGGTGGCGAGCGTGCAGGACACGGCCGTCGAGGCCCGGTCGCTGGCACTGTACAACGGCCGCCCGGGGATCGGCATCGACATCACGAAAGCCCAGGGCGTGAGCACGACGCGTGTGGCCGACGCGGTGCGCGCCCAGGTGACCAGGCTCACTCGCGCGCTCCCGCCGGGGGTCTCACTCAGCATCGTCACCGATGCGGGCGTCCGCGTACGCCACTCGGTGCAGGACGTGGAACTGACGCTCGTCGCGGGCGCCGTCCTGACGGTGCTCGTGGTGTTCCTGTTTCTCAACTCGTGGCGATCGACGATCATTACCGGACTGGCGCTGCCGGTGTCGACGCTGGCGGCGTTCATCGCGGTGTGGGCGTGCGGGTTCACCCTCAACACCATGTCGCTGCTCGGGCTCTCGTTGGCGATCGGGATTCTGATCGACGAC
>DATMNB010000019.1:0-5399 GCA_035569435.1 Gemmatimonadaceae bacterium | reverse complement strand
ACCGAGGGTGTGCTCGAGCGAGGGCTCGGTCGAGGTCAGGCCCAGCGGCGTGTCGTCGAGACGGCTCATCCCGATGGCGATCTTGGCGTCCAGGCCATCCGGCTGGCCGATCGACTGGAATCGATTAGACAGGTCGGCGGTGTTTCCCGCGGGATTGGCGAGGAGGGCGGCCGCCTCGTCGAGGGACGTGAGCGCCAGAAAGTCGAGCGGGGCGTTGCCGTCGGCGAACGGCGTGACGAAATCGGCCACGCGCTGCTCGCCAAAGCTCCGCGCCGCGCTGCGCACGGCCCGGAGTGCGGTGCGGAGCTCCGCGGATGTGCGGTCGATCGCGGCCGCGGCACCCTCCCGGCCACCGGCTTCCCGGGCGCCGGCCTCGCGTGCGGCGGCGATCAAGCCCCTCAGGTGCTCGGCTTGGCTCACCATCTCGAGCCGGAAACGCTCGGCAGGCGTCGTCGGCGGGTTAGGTGCGGCGGAGGTCAAACCTGGGGCACCGTCGGTATAGAAGAGCTCGCCAATGGGCACGATCCGGTCGGCCGCTTCGCTCTCTTCCTCGGCGGCGGTGCGTGCCAGGACGAACCGGTGATACTCGGCGGTGCCGAGGACGGAGCGGGTGCCGCCGACGCGCAGTTCCCCAGAGGCCCGTTTCAGGAGCAGGGCCGCTGTGGCAAGCAGACCAAGGGCGGGGGCGGTGTCGCGAGAGGGCTCAAACTCGAGGACGCGTCCCGCGCGCTCGATGGCGTCGAGGGCCTCGGGGAGGGGCGGGCGATCGCTGAGTGCCGCCACACCGCGCAGCGTGCGGACGCGCGCCAGGGCGCCGGCGAGGGTGCCTCGGGCGGTGGGGTTAGCGACGAACGCGTCGAGCGCCGCCGCGATCTCGCCGGTCTCGGCGGCGAAGTAGGCGTCAGCGCTTGCGCCGCCCGCGGCTTCTCCGCCTCCCTGGACGCCGCCGCCCGCGCTCGGGGGAATGGTCGCGGTCAGCGTCATACCGGCAGAGGCCGGGATATAGCGCGTGAGATCGGCAATGCGGCGTGAGGCGCGGGCGTCCTCAGTCGGGCCCCAGGTACGGACCTTATGCAGTAGGATCTTGAGATCGTCGACTGTCGCGACGAGGGCCGCGTGCAGCGAGGTCGACCACTGGAGCTCACCGGCCCGGAGGGCGCGGCCCGCGCGCTCGACGGCGGCGGTCAAATCGGAGATGCCACCCAACCGGTGCATCGTCGCGGCGCCACGGAGCGTGCGTGCCGCGCGCACGAACTCGTCCGGTGCGAGGCCACTGCCGCCGGAGCCTGCACCATGCAATGCCGCATCGAGGCGCTCGATGCACTCGCTCGCCTCGAGCATGAAGAAATTCAGCGGGTCCTGCGACGTACTCATGCCTGCTACTAGTTGGGAAGCCAAGGGTCTAGGGGGGCCGGTGGCGAAGGTTAGGACCAGCGCCCCCCGCGGGTCAATTACTCACTTCGTTCGTAATTGCAGTTTATATGAATCAACCGCTTTGCGGTTGAGCGCTCCCTACCAGGACGACCGGGCCGCGTCCATCGCCACCCGCATCTCGCGCACGGCCTCGACCAGCCCGACGAAAACGGCCCGCGCGATGATCGTGTGGCCGATGTTGAGCTCCTCGATTTCCGGGATCCGCGCGACCAGCCCAACATTGCGCACGGTGAGTCCGTGGCCGGCGTGCACGGCCAGGCCGATCTCGGCGCCCAGTCGCGCCGCGCTGGCGAGGGCGTCGGCCTCGGCGCGTGCATCGGCCGTGTCGGGGAGGGCGTTGGCGTAGCGCCCGGTATGCAGCTCGACCGCGTCGGCGCCAAGTTCGTGTGACTGGCGCACCGCGTCGGCTTTCGGTTCGATGAACAGGCTCGTACGCACCCCCGCCGCCCGGAGGCGGCGGCAGGCATCGGCGATCCGCGTCGCCGGGCTGACGTCGAGGCCGCCTTCGGTCGTGATCTCCCGGCGTCGTTCCGGGACGAAGGTGACCTGGTAGGGCCGCAGGCGTTCGGCGATCGCCAGCATCTCGCCCGTGCAGGCGATCTCCAGATTGAACACCGTGCGGCCCTGGCGTATCAGGCGCTCGACATCGTCGTCCTGAATGTGGCGGCGGTCTTCGCGGAGATGGGCGGTGATGCCGTCGGCGCCAGCCGCCTCACATAGGGCGGCGGCAGCCACGGGATCCGGCTCGACCGCCCGCCGTGCCTGGCGGAGCGTGGCGACGTGGTCGATGTTGATGTACAGTCGTTGGGTTGCTGGCATTTCGGCGTCTCGCTACCTTCGCTGCGAACTCACTTGCCCTGACTCAGCATGGAGCTCTCGTGAATGTACGTGTAATCAGTTCCCTGCTGGCCCTCGCGGTCCTGGCCGCGTGCGCCGGCCATGGCTCGCCGGGCACCCCGTCACCGAAGAACAGCAACCCACAGACGGTCGGCACCCCGATGAATCTGGAGGGACCGCAGCCCGTCGGCGCCACCTCGCCGCGCGCCGCGGTCGACGTGTTCCTCGAGGCGGCACGCGCACAGGACATTCAGGCAATGTCGGCGGTGTGGGGCAGCACCCAAGGGCCGGCGCGCGAGTATTCCCCGCACGACGTCACCGAAAAGCGGCTGCTGATCATGATGTGCTTCCTCAAGCACGACAAGTCGACGGTCGGCGAGCCTTCGGCGGCGGCGGGGGGCCGACTGGACTTCCCGGTCACGCTCACGCAGGCGGGACTCACCAAATCGACGACAATCACGACCATCAGCGGACCGTCGTCGCGATATTACGTTGAGACGTTCGACATGAAGGCTGTCGAACCCCTCTGCCAGAATCGGCCAGCAGCGCCCCCGCCGTCGTACTGAGCGAGCGGCGTCGACCGGAACCCCAGAGGTGGTTCAGGTATTAATGTTCTGTCAGTTCGACAAGCACGCCGCCGGTCGCACTGGGGTGGATGAACGCGATACGCTTGCCCTCGGCGCCAATGCGAGGGGTGTCGTCGATCAACCGAACCCCAATGGACCGGCAGCGCGCCAGTACGCCGTCGAGGTCATCGACGGCAAAGCAGATGTGATGGAGTCCTGGACCCCGCTTTTCGAGGAATCGGCTGATCGGTCCCTCAGGAGAACGGGGCTCGAGTAATTCGACAAGCGAGTCACCGGCCGCCACGGCGGCGATGGCGGCGCCGTCGGAGTCTTCGAGCGGCACTTCCGGGAGTCCCAACACGTCCCGATAGAACGAGAGAGAGTCGGCAAGCCCGCGTACGGCGATGCCGACATGAGCGATACGGGTGCCCGAGTGGGGTCCCGAGAGTGGATCAGGCTGGGCCATTTTGGAAATCTAGTGAGGTAATGCAATGTCCAATGCACAGACGGTATCAGATACGGACTTCGAGCTTGAGATCGAGCAGCACACCGGGCTCGCCGTGGTGGACTTCTGGGCGACCTGGTGCGCGCCCTGTCGGATGGTTGCACCAATCCTGGACCAGTTGGCCACGGAGTACAACGGGAAGGCCAAGGTCGCCAAGCTCGACGTCGACAGCAATCCCAAGACGGCCATGAAGTACACCGTGCGCTCCATCCCCACGATTCTGTTCTTTAAGGATGGGAAGCTGGTCGACACGGTGGTTGGGGCGGTCCCGCGGCCGACCCTGGAGTCCAAGTTCAAGCAGCACGCGGCGTAGTTTCTGACACCGTGACCACACGCGACAAGGAGCCGACCGCTGGTCGGCTCTTTGTCGTCAGTACACCGATCGGGAACCTGGGCGATATCACGTATCGCGCCGTGGAGGTGCTCCGGTCGGTTGACGCGATCCTCGCCGAAGATACCCGGCATGCGCGGACCCTCCTCGATCGGTACGAGGTGCGCGTCCCGACGATCGCCTATCACGAGCACAATGAGGCGAAATCGGTGCCCCGTCTCCTCGCACGTTTGGCGGCCGGGGAACGGTTGGCGCTCATCTCCGACGCTGGGACGCCGCTGCTCTCGGATCCAGGGGCGCGGCTCGTCCGGGCGGCAGTCGAGGCGGGCATCCCAGTCGAGCCGATCCCTGGTGCATCGGCGCTGCTGGCCGCCCTGGTCGCCGCGGGCCTGAGCGGCGCTGACGGCCGCTGGACGTTCTATGGGTTTCTCCCACGCCGAGCGGGCGAGCGCCGGTCGGCCCTCGCCGAGATCGTGGTTTCCCAGTATCTCACGATCATGTACGAGGCGCCGACGCGGGTGGCCGATCTCCTCGCCGATCTGGTCGAGGCCGGTGCGGGCGACCGACGGGCGGCGGTGGCTCGGGAGTTGACCAAGCAGTTCGAGGAGATCCGGCGCGGAACGGTGGGTGAGTTGGCGGCGTACTATGCTGGTGGTGCACCGCGGGGCGAGGTCGTCGTCTTACTCGAAGGCGCTGTCACGCTGGAGCCCGACGAAGCGGTGCTGCGCGAGCGGGTGCGGGCGCTGAGAGCACAGGGGGTGAGCGCGCGCGACATCGTGCGCACGCTGACGGAGAGCGAAGGGGCGCCACGGAACGTGGCTTACCGGTTGGCGCACGAGGAGGGGTCGTGAAGTGGGTCGCCGCACTCATCCCGGTCATCTTGCCGGTCATCTGGGCCGCCGCGCCCGGACAGCCCGCACCGGGGAGCGTCCGCATGACGGTCGCGCGCCTTCAGTACGATGGCGGCGGCGACTGGTATGCCAATCCATCGAGCCTGCCCAACCTGCTCGCGGCCATCGCCGAGCGTACGTCGCTCAAGGTTGAGCGCACCGAGGGGCGCGTGACCCTGATGGATGACAACCTGTGGCAGTACCCGTTTCTCCACGTGACGGGGCACGGCAACATCCATTTCAGCGACGAGGAGATCGTGCGTCTGCGCGAGTACTTGTCGCGGGGCGGGTTCTTGCACGTGGACGACAACTACGGGCTCGACCCGAGCTTTCGGCGCGAGATCGCCCGTGTGTTCCCGGACCGGCAACTGGTCGATGTGCCGTTGTCGCACCCGATCTATCACATCGTCTATGACTTCCCGAAAGGGGTGCCCAAGATCCACGAGCACGATGGGTTGCCGGCGCGCGGGTTTGGGATCTTTCTCGGCGATCGCTTGGCGGTGTACTACACGTTCTCGAGTGATCTCGGGAACGGATGGGAAGATGTCGGTACGTACAACGATCCTCCCGCACTGCACGAGGCGGCGCTGCGCATGGGAGTCAACCTCTTTGTGTACGCCGTGACCAGCCGACCGGTGTCGTGACGGTCGCGGAGCTTGTTGACCGGGAGCGAGGCCGCATCGCGCGACTGACCACCGCTTGGGGCGGGGCGCTGGCGTGCGCCGGGCTCGCCCTGGTGGTTGGGCTCATGGTCGCGAGCTTTGGCGATGCGCGCTGGATCGCGCTGTCGCCGGCGTTGCCATTCGTGGGATGGGCGCTCGTCGTTGCCGTCGTCA
>DATMNB010000018.1:0-8186 GCA_035569435.1 Gemmatimonadaceae bacterium | reverse complement strand
CAGGGTGTCGCGGATGCGACTTAGGCCGCCCGGCGTGAGGGCGACGTGGATCGTCTGCGCGCGAATCTCGTTGGTCGAATCAAATGGGATCTGCCGGGCGAGTGCCCACGTGCCACCGGTGCGCACGGCCTCGTAGAGTCCCGAGAAGCGCCGGACGCGATTGGTTTGGTCGCCGCCCGCCTCCAGGCCACTGGCGGTGCCGGGCTCGCGCACGATTGCCGTGAGCAGGAGCACGGCGCGGTCCGGACCGGCGACGAGGACGCGGGCGAGGCCGGGTGCGCGGACGAAATGTCGGTCGACCGCGGTCTCGACGACGGCGCGTCCCAGCGGGTCGGGATCGACGGAATCGAACGCCTGCGGTGTGGCGGTCGCAAAGCGGTGGACGACGAGACGCGCCAGCGAGTCAGGGGTCGGGGCTTGGGCGCGCAGCTCGGTGACGAGCCCTGTGGCGAGGAGCATGACGAAGACGGCCGTCTGTCGCATGGGGCTCTCCGGAAGCGCGCCGCAGATAATGCTGGCGCAAATATTTCGTTCTCATTATCATTTGTCCGTACCAATACTAAATTGTCCGGACCAATAATGCGAGCACGGGAGGTCCGACGCTGGGAACCATGCACGGTCCCGAATGGACGCAGCGGGTGCGGCGGGGTGACGCCAGCGCGTACGACGCGTTGTTTCGCGCCTTTGCGAGCGACCTGGCCGCCTTTCTGGCGCGCTATGTCGAGAGCCCCGCGACGGCGGAGGATCTCGTGCAGGACCTCTTTTGCAGCCTGTGGGCCGCGCGGGCGCGGACGCGGATCGATGGGTCGATGCGGACCTACCTGTACACGGCGGCCCGCAACCGGGCGCTCAATCATTTAAAGCACCAGCGGGTCGCCGACCGGTATCAGCGCGCCGTCGGCCAGTCGTGGGAACCGTCCGATCCCTCGGCACCGGGGGAGGCCGCACTCCTGGCGTCGATCGAGGCGCAGCGCGCCATCGCGGCGTTGCCCCCGCGGTGCCGGCGCATCTTCTCGCTCTGCCGGCAACAGCATCTCTCGCACCGGCAAATCGCCACGCTGCTCGGCATTTCCGTCAACACCGTCGAAGTCCAGATGGGCCGGGCCCTGAAACGTCTGCGGGCCCAGCATCACGATTCGTTCACCTCGCTCTCAGGCCAGGGACCATGAATCTTCGTATGGTGTGTGTATTGACGCTGGTCGCGGCCGGCGGATCGACAGTCGGCCCCGCGCTGCTTGCGCAGGGAGCGGCGGGAGTCGTGGTCGGCCGCGTGACCGATGCGCGGTCGGGGGAGCCGTTGGCGGCGGCGACCGTAGCGGTCGATGGGACGGAGCTGGTCACACAGACCGCGCGCGACGGCCGGTATCGCCTGACGCGACTCTCGCCGGGCGCGCACATGCTCACCGCGCGCGGGCTGGGATTCGCGGCCAAGCATCAGCTGGTCACGGTGTCGGCGGGCGATACGGTGGCGGCCAATTTCGCACTCCAGTTCACTCAGGTGAATCTGAACGAGGTCGTCGTCACGGGCACGGCCGGCGACCAGACGCGCGCCGCGCAGGGCGCCGTCATCGCCACCGTCCGGGCCGAATCGCTGCTCGCCGTGGCCCCGATCACCACCGTGACGGAGCTCCTACAGGGGCGCGTGCCGGGTGTCGACGTGAGCGACGGCGCGGGAACCCTCGGCGCGGCGCCCAGGATCAACATCCGCGGCTCGGCGTCGATCTCGCTGTCCAACGCGCCGATCGTGTTCATCGACGGCGTGCGGTACAACACCGACGCGCGGAACGTGGTGGGCAATTACCACAATCTGGAAAAACTTGGCGGCCAGTCCGTCACGGCCATGAACGACATCAACCCCGACGACATCGAGAGCGTCGAGATCGTCAAAGGGCCTGCCGCGGCGACGCTCTACGGCGCCGACGCGTCAGCGGGCGTCATTCAGATCATTACCAAGCAAGGCCGGCTCGGCGCCCACCGCTTTCAGCAGGACATCACGGCCGAATACGACCAGATCCAACCGAACTTCACGCCGTACTCGGTCTACGGCACGTGCTCGGCGAGCGATGTCCAGCCCGGCGGCCCAGCCCTCTGCCAAGGCCAGAGCGCGGGCGCCGTGATCTCAGACAATCCCTTGGTCCGGCACCACGTCTTTCGCGACGGGTGGATGGGGCTCCTGGGCTACAGCGGTCAGGGCGGGACCGACAACTTCGGCTACTTCATCTCGGCGAGCGCCGACAACTCGCAGGGGACGACGCCCAACAACTCGTACCAGCGGCGCACCGGCCGGGTGGACGTGCGGTGGCTGGCCTTCCCGCAGCTGAGCGTCGACTTCGGACTGGGGCTGAGTCGCAACGACTATCACATGCCGCAGGGCGATGACTCGCAGTACGGCTATCTGACCAACGGACAGTTCGAGTCGAGCCCCTTCGCCGTCACCGTCGCACCCGACGGGACGCGCTCGGGCGGATCGGCGTTCCCGTTCGTGGCGTTGCAGAACATTAAAGATGAGATCCTCACGACGCGCGAGATGCCCACGCTGCAGGTCCAGTACACGCCGTTCCCGTGGTTTCAGAATCGGCTCACCCTGGGCGCCGATCTCACGTCGACCGAGGGGATCACGTTCTTTCCCACGAACACCCAGGGCTGGTATAACGGCGACCAGGCGAACGGGTACATCGAAGACGCTCAGAACCCGGTCAACACGTACACGTTCGACTATCTCGGGAACATCCGGGCCAAGTTCGGTCGCAACGGCTGGATCACGTCGAACCTCTCGTTCGGCAGCCAATACATTGACATCGTCAATAACAACCTGGCCGGGGTCGGACTCGGTCTGTCGGCCAACCAGTGCAACGTGGTGTCTTGCGCCGGGCAGACCGAATCCCACCAGATCTACACCGAGGCGAAGTCGCTGGGTCTGCTCGCGCAGGAAGAGTTGGGGTTCGGTCAGGTGCTGTTCGTGCAGGGCGGGTTCCGCGTCGACCAAAACTCGGCGTTCGGCAAAGATTACGGCGCGTTCTTCCTGCCCAAAGTCAGCGGGTCGTACGTCATCTCGCAGGAGCCGTTCTGGCGACCAGTGCAGGCTGCCGTATCGACGATGCGCCTTCGCGCCGCCTATGGGACGACGGGGCGCTCACCGGCCCCCGGCGCATCGCTCACGACGTACGGGCCGAGCTCGTACGTCACACCGACGGGCGGAGTCGGGCCGGGCGTCGTGCCACTCAGCCCTGGCAATCCCAATCTCAAGCCGGAGCGCGGCACGGAGTTCGAGGGGGGCATCGACGCCGGGTTTCTCGATGATCGGATCGGCGTCGAGCTGACCTACTTTAATAAGCGCACGACCAACCTGCTGCTCCTCGACCCGATCGCGCCGTCGCTGGGATACACCGGCTTTCCCTACATCAACGCCGGCACGGTGGACAACAGCGGCCTGGAATTCACCGTGCGCGGCACGCCGATCCGCATGCGCGACGCGAACTGGGACATCGAGTTCAACGGCAATACGCTGCGCAACAATCTGGTCAGCCTCGGTGGTATCACCATCCCCAACACCGCGGAGCTCTCGCCCGATCTCACGGAGCGCTACACCGTCGGGAATCCGCTGGCGTCGTTTTACTCGAGCAAGATCATTGGCGTCAACACGGCCGGTGGCTACGCCACGGTCACCAACACGCCGGTCTACGACGGCCCGCAGTTCCCCACCTTTCAGGCAAACCTGAACAGCACGCTGACCCTGTTCCGGGTGCTCAAGCTGTACGGGCTCCTGACGATGCAGCGTGGCGGCAAGGTCCTGAACGTCGGGCAGTACATCTATGATGTGGTCGGGCTGAGCAAGCAAACGAATCTGCCGCCCGGGCACGGCGGCTACACGAGCGCGCAGGACCTGCGGCGCTTCGGCCCCTTTAAGACCGCAAATGGGACGTCCGTGTCGGGAGTTCTCGACTCGTACGTGCAGCGAAGCGACTTCACCCGGTTGGCCGAGCTGTCGGCCACCCTGCTCATGCCGGACCGCTGGGCCCGCGCGCTGCACGGCTCGGGAGCCTCGATCACGGTGGGCGGCCGTAACCTCGCCCTCTGGAAAGCCAGTGACTATCAGGGATGGGACCCCGGCATCCTCTCGAACACCGTCGCGACGGGCGTCAATCAGTTCTCCTCGAACGAAGAGTTCACGGTGCCCCCGCCACGTCTGTGGTTCGTCCGACTCAACCTTCAGTTCTAAGAGACGACCATGCCGCATATCCTGCGAAGCGCTGTCGGTGCGTCGGTGCTGGGGCTCGGGCTCGTCGCATGCAATCTTGACGTGACGAACCCCTCGGTGATCGACGCCTCGAAATTCAATCCCGCCGCCGATGGCCAGACGCTGGCCCTGTCGGCGCAGAGTAATTTCTTCCTCGCCTTTCAGGACGTGACGGTCTTCGGCGGCTTCATCTCCGACGAGCTGTGGACGGCGGCGATCCGCCTGCAGGAGAACAAGATCGCCGGCCGTACGTTCCTTGGCAGCGACGACATCAATATCGACTTCTTCCAACCGATGAGCATCGCTGCCGTGTCAAATATCAGCGCGGCGAGCGTTCTCCAAACCGGCAGTAGCGCGTCCACGGACCTCAACCTGGCCATGGTCCAGATGAACGCCGCGTATACGCTCGAGATCATGGCCGAGACGATGTGCACGAGCGTGATCAACGGCGGGCCGGAGCTCACCGATGCGCAGCTGCTGGATTCGGCGATCACCCGGTTCAGCGCCGCGGTGACCATCGCCACGGCGGCTGGCGCGAACGGCACCGCCATCCTGAATGAGTCGAACATCGGGCTGGCGCGCGCGTATCTCCAGGCCGGCCAGTACACCAATGCGGCGGCGACGGCCGCGCTGGTGCCGGCGAGCTTTACGGCCTACGTGGTCACCAGCGCCAACGCGTCGACGCTGACCACGCTAGGGAACCAGGTCTGGCTCAATCAGCAGCTCGGGCAGATCATCGTGCCGGCGCTCTATCGGCACCTCAACGACGCGCGCGTCGGGGTCGACAGCACGACGTGCGCGACGTCGAACCCCGCCCTGCCGTGCGTCATCCAGACCAAGTACACGGGCTACGGCTCACCGATCCGGCTCGCCTCGTCGCTCGAGGCGCAGTTCATCGCCGCCGAAGCACAGCTGCACGGGAGCAGCAGCACGGGTCCGGCATTGGCGCTGATCGCCAGCGAGCGGGCGGCCGGTGGTCAACCCCCGTACAGCGGCGGGACCGACACGACGTCGGTGTTGGAGGAGCTGATCAACCAGCGCGCGCGCGAGTTCTGGATCGAAGGGAAGAAGCTGGGTGATCTTCGCCGCAACCCGACCATCGCGCAAACCACGGTGTTGACGGATTCCGCAGGCTCGCCGTTCTACGGTGTGGGCTCGGCAACCTTTGGCAGCAACTTCTGCACGCCGATTCCGCCGGAGGAAATCGCCGCGAATCCCCATCTCAGCGGGTCGACGTCGGCGTCGGTCCGTCGAGCGCGTTCCAGTTCGCGAGGGCGTTGATCAGGAGGCCAAACGTGCCTTGCGTCTCCCATCGCCACGTGGGGCGGATGGCGAAGAGTAGGACGTGACCGTTGCCGACCGGCGCATTGACCAGCGCCGGGCGGCCAGCGGGCTCGGTGGTGTTGCCGAGGTAGCCGGAGAAGAGCACGGAGTCGGGCCGATCGTGGAAGGCGACGAGGACCCGGGCGCGTAGCCGTTCGGTCTGGGCAACCGTCGCCGAGTCGATCGGCCCGGCGTAGTCCAGTGTGTCGACTGGCGCGACGGTCAGTAGCGGGGTTTGTCTCGAGTACACGGGGAATCCCGACTCATATCCGTACACGACCGGGCTCCGGGGCGCGACGACGGATGCGCGGTAGACGCTGCCGCCGGGAGGCAGCACCTGACCCGGTGGCGCGGCCGTGACGGTCGCCGAAAAGCCAAGGTTCACGACGAGCTGCGTCACGCTGCCCTCGGTCACCAGGAGGCCGCCACGCTCGGCGAACCGCCGGAGCGCGGCCGCGCCCTCCAGGCCCATGCCGCCGCGAATGTCATCGCTCTGATCCACGCCCAACGTCCAGGGGATCGGCGCGCCGACCATCGGCCGGCCGTTCAGGAGCGACGTGCCAACCGCCCGCACATGGGGAAACACGACGACATCGAAGCGGTCCAGGGCGTGGGGCGTCCGGAGCACCTGATCGGAGATGTAGGTGTAGGGAATTCCCACGCGGTCGAACGTGTAGCGCACCCATCCCTCGTTCTGCGTTTCGATCCAGGTGTGGACGAGCGCGATCCGCGGCAGCGTGATCGTATGGGTGGCGATCGCTGGCAGTGTCGCCGCGACGACATCGGCGCCAAGGGCGGCCAGGGTGGCTCGCACGGCAGGCGAGGCGTTCCGAATCACGAACGTGCCGGCGGGGAACCGCGTGCCGTCCAGCGTGAACGCGGTGTCGGCGACCGTCACTGGCGCCGGCGCGACGCGCCACGGAATCACCGCGCTCCGCCAGTCGCCCAGGTGGCGGACGATCGCCGCCGAGCCGGCGCCGGAGGCGATCCCAGTGATCGCGGCATCGGCGGTCAGCAGGTGGGTGGGCTGGCGGAACACGCTGGAGTCGCCCACGGGCTGGGTCTCCACCTGCCGGAGGGCGTCGAGCGTCCAGCCCAGCTCATCGAAGGGCGGCGGGTCGTCCTTTCGGTAGCGCTGGATGGCTAGCAGCGTGCGCACGGGCGCGGCGTTGGGCTGGTCGAGTCTCACGATCCAGTCGCCGCGGTGCATGGCAATGGCCAACATCGGGCGGGGCGTCGTGTGCGTGCCCGCGGTGTCACCAACCAGCGGGCTCGCCGCCAGCGTGACATCCGTATCGGCGACCTGCACCTCAGCGCCGTGCAGGCGAAACAGATTCACGAGGTCCGCCGCCTCGGCGGCATGGCGCTGGCCGCGCGGGATGACGTAGGCGTAGGGCGCCGTCGTACGGCCACGCGCCACCATACGCTCTGCCTTGGCGGCGAAGTTCGCCAGGAACGTCTGGCGATGGTCGGCGACGTAGTGCAACGCGACCAGTGCGCCAGCCTGCTGGTAATTGATATTGCTGCGAATGCACCACCGCACGCCGTTGAGCGGCGGGCTGGGGCGGTCCCACCGTCGGGCGCGTTCGCGGACGGTGAGGCGCGAGACCCCGCACTCCGCGCCGAACGCGGTATACGTCTCGTAGAACCGGCCGATGGCGTTGTGCAGGTTGGCGGTGGCGACCACCGTGTAATCGGGCGCCCATCCGTCGTAGTAGCCGTGCGTCCAGACGCCGGGGAGGCCACGGCGCGTGAGCTCCGTTTCCTCCTGGGCGGCCAGGGTGTTCCACTCGTCAACGACGATCGGATCGAATTCCGGGTTGTAGGGGCCGGTGCCCGTGCTGGCGTAGAGAAACGCGATAGACTCGTGCAGGTCGTGCACTACCGTGGGGTGCCAGGACAGCAGCCCTTCCATGAACTGACGCGAGAGGCGTTGCGAGAGGGCGATGCCATCTCGGTTGCTGTCGTGCTGCGTGTATTTCCCCCAATAGATCAATGGCACGCCCTGCGGGTCGGTATCGTCGTCGCGTGAAAACTCGAGGACGTCGTTGACCGGGAGCTTCAGGCGGTGCGACAGCTTGACGACATCGACCATGCGGTCGCGGCCGTCGACCTCGAGCGCCGGCGTAATGAGGGTGACGACGTTGGCCCGAATGGCGCGTACGTAGTCCGATTCCTCGACGGCCAGGCGGTAGGCGAGCTCCATGAGCATCTCGGGGCTGCCACTCTCCGCCGAGTGGATCGAGCCGGTGAGCCAGTAGATGGCCTTGGTATCGCGCACCAGTCTGGCGCGCGTTGCAGAGTCCAACCCGCGCGGATCAGCGAGTCGGCCGAGCGCAGCCCGTGTCAGGTCGAGGTGCGCGATCGCGGAGTCGTCGCCGATGGCGGCGAGAATCAACTCCTTGCCAGCGTCGCTCGTCCCGAGGGTGAAGACTTTGACGCGGGGCGACGTCTGGGCGAGCGTGCGCAGGTATCGGTTCATGTCGGCGACGTAGGAGAGGCGGCCGACGGTGCCGGGGACGTAGCCGAGCGCGGCGAGCGGGGTTGGGACGGTGGGTGAGGCCGGGAGATGGTCGATCAGGTCGGTCAGCGACGTATAGCGCGGGTCCGACGGGGTCAGCTCGCG
>DATMNB010000017.1:0-26117 GCA_035569435.1 Gemmatimonadaceae bacterium | reverse complement strand
GTGCGCCGCGCGGGGCTGGCCGATGTCCTCGGCGCGACCGACGTCACCAACGTGCAGGGCGAGACGCAGCAGAAGCTCGACGTGCTGGCGAATACGATCCTGATCAAGGCGCTGGACCATGGGGGGCGGCTGGCGGCGATGGCGTCGGAGGAGGAGACCGACATCATCCAGATCCCCGACAAGTTTCGGACGGGGAAGTACGTGCTGCTGTTCGATCCGCTCGATGGGTCGTCGAACATCGACGTGAACGTGCCGGTGGGAACGATCTTCTCGGTGCTGCGCAAGATCTCGCGCGGACCGCGCGGTGAGTTGAGCGACATGCTGCAGCCTGGGCGGCAGCAAGTGGCGGCGGGTTACGTGATATATGGGTCGAGCACGATGCTGGTCTATTCGACCGGACAAGGCGTCCACGGGTTCACGCTCGATCCGACGCTCGGCGAGTTCCTGCTGTCGCATGACGACATTCGGACGCCGGCGCGCGGGCGGTATCTGTCGGTGAACGACTCGTATGAATCGATCTGGGACGAGCCGACGCGGTCGCTGATCCGGAGGTACCGGGGGATGGAGGGTGATCGCAAGCCGCTGAGCGGGCGGTACGTGGGGTCGCTCGTGGCCGACTTCCACCGGAACCTGCTGGGCGGGGGCGTGTTCTGTTATCCGTCCAATGCCCAGAGCAAGCGGGGGAAGCTGCGACTGTTGTACGAGGCCAATCCGCTGGCGTTCATCTGTGAGCAAGCGGGCGGCGGGGCGATTGATGGGCATGGGCCGGTGCTCGACATCCGGCCGACGGAGCTGCATCAGCGGACGCCGCTCTATATCGGCAGCTCCGAGGAGGTCGCGTTGGCGCAGGCGGTGCTCGGTGGACAGCTGAGCGGTGTCGGCGCCTGAGGGCCGAAGCAGCCCATCCGGGATAGCGATCGAGCGGGTCTACCGACCGGAAGACGGGGCGGTGGACTACGCGCGCGATCTGGGGGATCCTGGGGAGTTCCCGTTCACGCGCGGGATACAACCCAACATGTATCGCGGGCGCCTCTGGACCATGCGTCAATACGCCGGCTTCGGGACGGCGGCCGAGACGAACGCGCGGTTTCGGATGTTGCTCGACGCCGGGCAGACGGGGTTGTCGGTGGCGTTCGATCTGCCGACGCAGATGGGGATCGATTCCGACTCGCCGCGGGCGGTCGGGGAAGTCGGGCGGGTCGGCGTGGCGATCGACACGGTCGAGGACATGCACACGCTGCTGGGGGGGTTGCCGCTCGAGCGGGTGTCGACCTCGATGACGATCAATGCGACCGCGGCCACGCTGTTGGCCATGTACATCGTCGCGGCCGAGGAGCGTGGCATCCCGCGCGGGAAGGTGAGCGGGACGGTCCAGAACGATGTGCTCAAGGAGTACATCGCCCGGGGGACTTATATCTATCCGCCGGGGCCCTCGTTGGCGCTCGTCACCGACGTCTTTCGGTTCTGCGCCGACGAGGTGCCGGGGTGGAATCCCATCTCGATCTCCGGCTATCACATCCGCGAGGCCGGGGCGACGGCGGTGCAGGAGTTGGCGTTTACGTTCGCCAATGCCATTGAGTACATCGGTGGCGCCGTGCGGGCTGGTGTCGACATCGAGCGATTTGGGCCGCGGCTCTCCTTCTTCTTCGCGGCGCACAGCGACCTATTCGAAGAAGTGGCGAAGTTCCGGGCGGCGCGGCGGATCTATGCGCGGCTCATGCGGGAGCGGTTTGCGGCGAGCGATGCGACGTGCCGGCTGCGGTTTCACACGCAGACTGGTGGGGTGACGCTGACCGCGCAGCAGCCGCTCAACAACGTCGTGCGTGTTGCTGTGCAAACCCTTGCTGCCGCGCTCGGAGGGACGCAGTCGCTCCACACCAACGGGTACGACGAGGCTTTAGCGCTCCCGGCGCCAGAGTCGGCGACCTTGGCACTTCGCACACAGCAAATCGTGGCGTATGAGTCAGGGGTCGCGAACACTGTCGATCCGTTGGCGGGGAGCTACTACGTCGAGTCACTGACCACGACATTGGAGCGCGAGGCGCTGGCGCTGATGGAGAAAGTCGAGGCGCTCGGCGGCGCCGTCGCCGCGATTCGGGCGGGATTCTTCCAGGACGAGATCGCTCGGAGCGCCTATCAGCATCAACTGCGGGTAGAGCAGGGGCAGGCGCCGATCGTGGGCGTCAACATCTTCACCGATGGCTCGGAGGCCCCAGCCGTGCCCGCCCCGAACTACTCGGTGCTCGAAACCGAGCAGATCGCGCGCTTACGCGCGGTGCGGGCGGGGCGCGATGCCACGCGAGTGCGGGCGGCGCTCGATGCCTTGTCCGCCGCGGCGGCCTCCTACGACTCGCTCATGCCGCTGATCATCGAGAGCGTGCGGGCGCGAGCGTCAGTCGGGGAGATCTCCGACCGGTTGCAGGCCGCCTGGGGGCAGTACAAGAAAGAATAGTGTACCAGCTGCGTGACGCAGGGAATAACGCGTCCCGCGCCCGGTCCCCAATGATGCGAGGTCCTACCCCACATCAGTCGAGGTGACCGTCCTATGAAGTGTCAGTGGGCACTACCCGTGAGTCTCGCCGTACTCGCCGCCGCGGCCTGCAGCGACGGGCCGACGTCCGGCTCGCCAGTAGCGGCAAGATCACGAATGGCCGCGGCCGCAGCTGCCGCCACGGCAACCACCGTCAACCCCGTGATCCAGTGGAATCGGATCGTGCTCCAGATCGTCCGCACGCCGGGCGCTCAATCCCCGCTGATCCATTCAACGTGGGATTTCGCAATCCTGCATGCCGCCATCTACGACGCCGTCAACGCCATCGACGGCACTCACCGACCGTACGCCGTTCGCGTGCCAAATGCCCCTCGCGATGCGTCGGAGGACGCGGCCGCCATCGCGGCGGCACACGAAGCGTTGGTGAACCTGTACCCCTCGTTCACCGGCAAGCTGGATTCGGCTGAGCAGCAATCATTGGCGGCGATCCCGGACGGCAAGCCCAAGACCGACGGCGTTCGCTTGGGCAGGGGGGTGGCTGACCGCATCCTGGCGCTGCGCGCCAATGATGGCTCGCACGTCACGCCGCCGACCTTTCTGATCACCGACATCCCGGGCCGCTGGGAGCCGATGCCGCCGAACTTCCAGCAGCAGCCGCAGTTTACACACTGGGGACAGGTCACGCCCTTTGTGCTGCAGAGTGCGCTCCAGTTCCCGCTCGGGCCGCCGCCGGCCCTCACCAGTCGAACGTACATTGACGCGTTCAACGAGGTGAAGGCGATCGGCCGTGAGAACGGGACCGTCGCCACCGCTGACCAGATACTCGTCGGCCGCTTCTGGAACGGCAATATCCAGGACTTCTGGAACGAGATCACGCAAACTGCGGCACTGGGGCATCACCTGACGACGGCCGAGAGTGCTCGCGTCTTCGCGCTGCTCAATCTATCGTTGGCCGACGCCGTGATCGCGTTTTACAAGTCGAAGTATCAGTACGCGCTCTGGCGGCCGGTGACGGCGATTCGCGAGGCCCACGAGTTGCACAACCCGGCGCTGCAAGCCGACACGGGCTGGCTGCCGCTGGCCGTCAAGACGGCGCCGGACCCATCGTATCCCGGCGCGCACGCATCCACATCATGGGCCGGGGCTACCGTGCTGATGAACTTCTTCGCCGAGCACGACTTCGTGTTCCAGGTCACGTCGGAAAGCCTGCCCAACGCACAGCGCTCATTTACATCGTACGCCGCCGCGGCGGACGAGGCGACGAACAGCCGCATCTTCGCCGGACAGCACTTTCGGTTCGACGAGAATGCCGGACATCAGCAGGGCTTTCAGGTCGCCGATTTCATCGTCGACAACTTCCTGACCCGGTCCCGTTAGTCAGACGCCCCCGTACCACTCGTAGCCCTGGTCGCTCCAGTAGCCGCCGTTGCGGGCGGGAAGGAAGACGACCTTGGTCAGATACTTGGTGTTCTTGTATCCAAGTTTGACTGGGGAGTACACGCGGGCCGGGCCGCCGTGGGCGGGACCGAGGAGAGCGCCATCCATGCCGTAGGCGATCAGCGTCTGTGGGTGGGTGGCACTCTCGATGTCCCAGCTCTCGTGGTAGTCGTCGTCGAAGGACTGAAAGTCGACGTAGTGGGCGTCGGGGCGGACGCCGACCATGCGGGCGAGAGAGGCGAGGCGGACGCCGGTCCATTGTTCTACGGCGGTCCAGCCCTCCACGCAATAGTGGTTCACGCGCTGGCTGACGGACGGCAGGCGTTGGAGATCGGCTAACGTGAGCGTGACCGGGCGCTCGACGAGGCCCGAGATCTCGAGGGTCCACGGGCCAGAGACGGCGGTGTTCCAGATTGGGACCGTCGGCGCGATGTAGTAGATGGGGACGGCCGAGGTGTTGGGCACGTTCCGGCCCGCCATGTCCATCGACGTGTGCCGGAAGAGAAACCGCTCCACCGATTCGTTCTTGCGCTCGGCGTAATCCAGGAGGCGCTCCGCGGACTTGGGGCCTCGCGAGTTGCAGGCCGCGAGAAGCAGGGAGCCGCCGGCCACCTCCAGGAACCTCCGCCTGTCGATCACGGTTGCTTGCGCTCGGGCGGCGGGAGGAGGTGATAGAACGGCCGGGCGTCACGCGCCTCGGGTGAGAGGCGCTCGTCGTAATTGCCGGTGATCATCGACGGGATCGCATAGGGATCGACGGTGAACACCATGAAGATGTGGCCCAGGATCAGGAAGACGAGCGCGGACATGCCGACAAAGTGCCAGTAGCGCGCCCACAAGTAGCCGCCGAACAGATTGGTCAGCGGCGCCAACTCGACCGGCTTCCAGATCGCGATGCCGGTGAGCACGATGAGGACGCCGATCCACGGCATGATGAAGTAGGCGCCTTTCTGCAGGGCGTTGTTCTTCCCCTGACGCGGATGATGCTTGCGAATGAACAGATAGAACTTGATCATTTGCATGACATCGCGGGGGTCGCCGCGGCGCGGGACCAGGTCGCGCCACTCGCCCGACAGGTAGACGAACGTCATGTAGACCGCGCCAGTGACGACGAGCACCCACATCATGGCGAAGTGCCAATGGCGTGCGCCGCCCAGCCAGCCGCCAAACGTCAGCCAGGCGGGAATGGGCGTGCCTTCGAAGGGGTAGCAGCAGAACTTCGTACCGGGCCTGCCGAATGCCGGATAGGCATTGAAGATGCGGAGGCCTGACCCGACCATGATCGTGATCGCGACGACGCTCACCCAGTGGGTGACGCGCACGATCCAATGGTGTCGTTTCATGTGACTGCAATATGCTTGGCGCGGGGTGCGAGTTCCATTACTTTACGGCTCCGACACAAGCAGCCTAAGTCTCCATAAAATGCCAACTTACGAGTATCGGTGCCCGGAAGGGCACGACTTCGAGCGTTTTCTCAAGATGAGCGAGGCCACGGACACCCTGACGTGTCCGGTGCACGGGAAGACCGCGACCAGGATCATTTCAGGGGGTGCTGGGCTCGTCTTCAAAGGATCCGGCTTCTACATCACCGACTACGGTAAGGATGGGAAGAAGGATCAGCAAAAGCCCGCCGAGTCCAACACGTCGAGTGACGGGAAGGCGTCGAGCGACGGGAAGGCCTCGAGCGACGGGAAGGCGTCGAGCGATGGGAAGTCGGCCGAGTCCAAGTCGGTGGACGCGAGGCCGGCCGAGTCGAAGCCTGCCGACGTGAAACCGGCGGCGAGCACCGGTAGCGGGAAGAGCGGGTCGGGCACGACCGAATGACCGCCCCGGTCCTGACGGGGCCCGGCCTGTTGCGCGCCGAGCTGACCCGCGCGGCTCGGGCGCTTGGTGCGCCGGAGTCGGTCGCGCCAGTGCTCGAGCGGCCGCGCGACCCCGCGTTTGGCGACTGGAGCACGAACCTCGCGATGACGCTCTCCAAGCCCCTCGGTCGGAAGCCGCGCGAGTTGGCGGAAGCGGTCATCGGGGCGATGGATCTCCCGTCCGCCCAGGTGGCGTCGGCCGAGATTGCCGGGCCGGGGTTCATCAACTTCCGCATGCAGCAGGAGGCGATCGCGCGTCGCCTGACCGACATCCTCGCGCTGGGCGAGTCGTACGGTGCCGCGAACATCGGCAACGATCAGCCGGTGGTCGTGGAATTTGTCTCCGCCAACCCCACGGGCCCGCTCCACGTGGGTCATGGGCGTCAGGCCGCATTGGGCGACGCGATCTCGGAGCTGCTGACGCGCACCGGGTGGCGGGTCTCGCGGGAGTTCTACTACAACGACGCCGGCGTACAGATCCAACGGCTGACCGAGAGTGTGCAGGCCCGCATCCGGGGCGCCGAGATCCCCGAGGGCGGGTACCACGGGGATTACATCGGGGAGCTCGCCGAGGCGTACGTGGCGGCAACCCCGGGTGACGCGCACGGGGATGATGCGGAGGCGGTCCGAGCGTTTGCCGTGCGCGCGCTGCGCGCGGAGCAGGATCTTGACCTGCAGGCGTTTGGCGTGTACTTCGACACGTACTTTCTGGAGTCGTCGCTCTACTCGAGTGGCGATGTCGAGAAGACGGTCGCGGCGCTCGAGCAGTCGGGGTACGCATACCAGGCGGACGGCGCGCTCTGGCTGCGCACGACGGCGTTTGGTGATGACAAGGACCGCGTGATGCGCAAGAGCGACGACGGGACGTATACGTACTTTGTGCCCGACGTCGCCTATCACGTGACCAAATGGACGCGCGGGTTCCATCGGGCGATCAACGTGCAGGGTTCCGACCATCACAGCACGGTGACGCGCGTGCGGGCGGGATTGCAGGCACTGGGGATCGGGATTCCGACCGGGTATCCCGAGTACGTATTGCACCAGCTGGTGACAGTGCTCAAGAGCGGCGAGGAGGTGAAGATCTCCAAGCGGGCGGGGAGCTATGTCACGGTGCGCGACCTCATTGAGTGGGTCGGGCGTGACGCGGTGCGGTACTTCTTTCTCATGCGTCGTGGCGAGTCGCAACTGTCATTCGACGTCGACCTGGCCCGCACGCAGTCGGAGGAGAACCCCGTCTACTATGTGCAAATGGCGCACGCGCGGATGTGCGGGATCTTCCGCGTCGGAGGGATCGATCCGGCGGCGCTGACGGTCGATCCGGAGGCGTTGGACGCGCTGACCGCGCCGGACGAACAGGAGCTGATCAAGGCGCTGCTCGATTTCCCGGACGTGGTGCGCGGCGCCGCCGAGGCGTTGGAGCCTCATCGCATCACGGGCTACCTGCACGACACGGCGCGGCTCGCGCACTACTGGTATCACACGCGCCACGTGCTCGGCGAAGCCGAGCCGGTCTTGTCGGCGCGATTGGCATTGGCACGCGCGACGCAGCTCGTGCTGCGCACCGCGCTTCACCTCCTCGGAATTCACGCGCCGGAGCGTATGTGACGGTACTTGTTGTTGGATCGGTTGCGCTCGACTCGGTCGAAACACCGTTTGGCAAGGCGGACGATGTCCTCGGTGGATCGGCGACCTATTTCTCGTCGGCGGCCAGTCTGCTGACGCCCGTGCAGCTCGTCGGCGTCGTCGGCAACGACTATCCCATGGATAAGCTTGCCCCACTCGCCAAGCGAGGTGTCGACCTGGCCGGGCTGGAGCACGCCGATGGCGAGTCGTTCCGGTGGCGTGGCCGGTACCGGCACGACCTCAACTCGGCCGAAACGCTCGAGACCCGGCTCGGCGTGTTCTCGCACTTTCGGCCCCACATTCCCGAGCAGTTCCGTCGCGCCCCGTTCGTGTTTCTGGGAAACATCGATCCGCGGCTCCAGCTCGATGTGCTGAGTCAGGTCCAGTCGCCAAAGCTCGTCACATGCGACACCATGAATTTCTGGATCGAGAGCCGGCGGCCCGACCTCCTGCAGCTGCTGGAGCGCGTCGACATGATCACGCTGAACGACGGCGAGGCGCGGCAGCTGACGGAGAAGGCCAATCTGGTGCACGCTGCCCGGTGGATTCTGGCGCATGGGCCGAAATACGTGATCATCAAGAAGGGAGAGCACGGCGCGTTCATGTTCACCAAGGACACGGTATTCTTTGCGCCCGCCTATCCATTGGAGCAGGTGTTCGATCCGACCGGCGCCGGGGATTCGTTTGCCGGCGGGTTCATCGGGTATCTCGCGCAGACCGGAGACTTGAGCGAGGGCAACATGCGGCGCGCGGTCGTGTACGGCTCGGCAATGGGGTCGTTTGCGGTCGAGCAGTTCTCGAACACACGGTTGCTGGAGCTCACGCGGGGTGATCTCGACCGGCGGGTCGAGGAATTCCGCCGCCTCGTGGCGTTCGAGACCGCATTGCCCGCATGATCGACTACCGGAGTGCCGGGGTCGATATCGAGGCCGCCGAGGACGCCAAGGGGCGGTTGCGTCGACTCGTCGAGTCGACGGCGACGCCGGGGGTGATCGGCGCCTTTGGCGGGTTTGGTGGGATGTTCAAGGTGCCGGCGGGCGGCGGCGTGCTCGTCGCGAGCGCGGATGGCGTCGGCACCAAGGTGCGGGTGGCGATCGAGGCCGGCCGGCACGACACGATCGGGCATGATCTGGTCAACCATTGCGTGAACGACATCCTCGTCCAGGGTGCCCGGCCGCTCTTTTTTCTCGACTACGTCGCGTTTGGCAAGCTGGAGCCGGCGGTCGTCGAGGCTGTCGTCGCGGGTGTCGCCGCGGGGTGTCGAGAGAATGGGTGCGCGTTGATCGGCGGAGAGACGGCCGAGATGCCTGGGGTGTACACGCCACCCGATTACGATCTGGCGGGTTTCATCGTCGGTATCGTAGACGAGGGGCGCATCCTCAGTGCGTCGCGCGTGCGCGAGGGCGATGTGCTCATCGGCCTGGCGTCGAGCGGGTTGCATACGAATGGATACTCGCTGGCGCGCCGGATCGTCGCTGAGCGGTTGCGTGTGGGGCCTGGAGATCTATGGCCAGGGAGTGAGAAGACTGTCGCGGACGTGTTGCTGGCGGTGCACCAGTCGTATCTGCGGGCGCTCACACCGGTGCTCGATCGCGTGCACGCCATGGCGCATATCACCGGCGGTGGGCTTCCAGGCAATGTCGACCGCGCGTTGCCACCGGATGTGGACGCGGTGATCGAGTTGGGGAGTTGGCAGGTGCCGGCGGCGTTTCGTGTGCTGGGCGAGGCGGGTGGGGTGAGTCGCGACGAGATGTTCCGCGCCTTCAACATGGGTGTCGGCATGGTCGTGATCGCGGAGCCGTCGGCCGCCGACGCCGTGATCGCCAGCGCCGCCGCGGCGGGCGTGGATGGGTGGAGGCTCGGACAGATCGTTCGTGGGACAGGGCAGGTGAGACTCGAGTAAGACACACCAGGGAGGCATGCATGGGTCGTCGAATGTCTGCGTTGGTCGGAGTGGCGGGCGTGGTGCTCGCCGGAACCCAGATCCAAGCCCAGCAGGTCGATCCCGGATGCGCCAGGTCGATTGGCGCGGTGGCGGACGCCTGTCAGAAGACGGTGGATCTGTTTCAGCTGATGGCGCCACAGTTGGCGACCGCGGTGACTGCTGGCAATGCCACGCTCGGCGAGTCCGGGACGCTTGGCGGGCTGGGGCACTTCACGATCGAAGTGCGCGGCAACGTCGTTCGCGGCGCCGTGCCGTTCATCAATACCGCCACGCTGGCCACGGTCGGGGCGGGGCAGACGAACTTCAAGACGAGCACGGTCGCCATCCCGGCCGCGTTTGTCGACGGCGGGGTCGGGATATTTCGCGGGTTTGGGGTCGGGCTCACCCACGTCGGCGGGATCGATGCGTTGGGCAGCGCGTTCTACGCGCCCAATTATACCGGTCACGGGATCGCAGTGCGTCCAGGGAGGGGCATCGAGTTGGGGTACGGTGCTCGCCTGGGCATCGTCGAGGAGACGGCGCTGACGCCAGCGATTTCGGCGACGTGGATGGAGCGGGATCTGCCGACGACCCGGATCACTGGCGTCGACGATAACGGCGACTCGCTCAAGGTGAGCAATCTCTCGGTGAAGACGTCGGCGTGGCGGGCGGTGATCGGGAAGCACTTTTTCATTGTGGGGCTCGCGGCCGGCGTCGGCCAGGACCACGAGAAATCCTCGACCGATATCACGGCATCGGGTGGCATACTGGGGATTACCACCGCATCGGCGTTGGCGTCGCCGCGACAGAGCTTGACGCGGACGAATTATTTCGGAGACCTGTCGTTTGATCCGCCGCTGCTCCACGTGATCGTCGAGGTGGGGGGCGTGACAGCGCGGCAGATCGCGACGTACAACACGTACAGTGGCGTCCACGCGGGCGATGCGTTGCTCTACGGTTCTGTCGGGGTGCGCCTTAAGATTTAGTATGACCGATGACCGGGCGTACATGCGCCAGGCCTTGGCGCTCGCCCGCCGCGGCTGGGGACGAACGGCGCCCAACCCGCTCGTTGGGGCGGTGCTGGTGCGTGACGGTGAGGTCGTGGGCGAAGGGCACCACGCGATGTACGGGGGCGATCACGCGGAAGTGGCCGCGTTGCGAGTCGCGGGCGATCGCGCGAGAGGGGCGACGGCCTACGTGACGCTCGAGCCGTGCGCCCATCATGGAAAGACGCCGCCGTGCGCGGACGCTTTGATTGCCGCCGGGGTGCGGCGCGTGGTGGCCGCGACGGCCGACCCAAACCCCACGGCCGCCGGCGGTCTGGCGCGGCTCCGGGACGCTGGGATCGAGACTGTGCTCGGCGTCGAGGAAGCGGGCGCGCGCGAGCTAAACGCGGCCTTTTTCCACGCCTTTCGGTCCGACCGGCCGTGGGTCACGCTCAAGTTTGCCGTGTCCATCGACGGAGCCATCGCCGGTCGGGATGGCTCGGGGTGGCTCACGGGCCGTGCGTCGCAGCGGGAAGTGCATCACCTGCGGGCCGGGAACGATGCCGTGGCGGTCGGCATCGGGACGGTGTTGGCCGACGATCCGTTGCTCACGATCCGGGATGGCGTGGTGCCACGCGTGCCTCCCGTCCGCGTCGTGTTCGATCGATCCGCGAGGACGCCCCCCGCGAGTCGACTCGTGCAGACGGCGCGCGAGACACCGGTGGTGATCGTGGCGGAGCGCCCGGACCCGGTGCGCGCGGCCGCGTTGGTCCAGGCGGGCGTAGAGATCGTGACGGCGTCGTCGATCGAGGAGGCGTTGGGGGTGCTTGGGGCCCGGGGGATTCGCTCGCTGCTCGTCGAGGGCGGCGCGCGCCTGGGTGGGGCGTTACTGACTGCAGCGCTCGTCGACCGACTCGTTATCTTTCAGGCACCGTGCGTCTTAGGCGCCGGCGCACTTGGCGCGTTCGCCTGTGCCCCCGCCCGGACCCCTGGAGACGCGCCCCGGCTGCCCATCGTAGAGCGCCGGGCGCTCGATGACGACCTCATGACTGTGTACGCATGTTCACCGGCATAATTGACGACGTTGGAACGATCGAGCAGGCCACGGCCACGCCCGCTGGACGTGAGCTGCGCGTGCGCTGCGGCTACCCCGACCTGGCGGTAGGCGAAAGCATTGCCCTCAACGGGGCCTGTCTCACCGTCCGCGAATGCGGCCCGGCGTGGTTCGCGGTTGCCGCGGTGGTGACGACGCTGGACCGGACGACGGTGGGTGACTGGAGGGTGGGGACGCGTCTCAACCTGGAGCGGGCGCTGCGGGCCGGCGACCGGCTGGGGGGACACCTGGTGCAGGGGCACGTCGACGGCGTGGGGGAGGTGCTCGCCACGGCTGTGCGGGATGACGCTTGGCTGATCGACATCGCCGTTCCGGCAGAAATCGGCGAATTATTGGTGCCGCACGGTTCAATTACGGTCGATGGGGTGAGTTTGACCGTGAATGCGATACCGTCGACCGATGTGCTGCAAGTTTCCATCATCGAATTTACCAAACGCCACACAACACTCGGGGAGTATCGTTCGGGGACTCGAGTTCAGTTGGAAGCCGATGTGATAGGGAAATACGTGCGGCGGCTGGTCGCGCCATATACCAACGCGTACACCAACTCCCACGCCAACCTCAATCAAACGGACCGTGGCTTTCGGAACGATTGACCAAGCAATCGCGGATATCCGCGCCGGCAAGTTCGTGTTGGTGGCCGACGACGAGGACCGTGAGAACGAAGGGGATCTCCTGTGCGCGGCCGAGCTGGTCACTCCGGCGATGATCAATTTTCTGCTGCTGCACGCGCGTGGGGTGATCTGCCTGGCGCTGACGAACGAGCGTGCCGATTACCTGCGCCTCGACCCGCAGACGGACGTCAATAGCGAGGCGATGCGGACGGCGTTCACGACGACGATCGACGCCGCGCCGCGGCATGGGGTGACTACGGGCGTCAGCGCCACCGATCGGGCGACGACGATCCGGGTGGCGGTCGACCCGGCGTCGGGGCCCATGGATCTGGTGCGGCCGGGGCACATCAACCCGTTACGGGCGCGCAATGGGGGAGTCCTCCGGCGCGTTGGTCACACGGAGACGGCCGTCGACCTGGCGCGATTGGCGGGGCTTCGGCCGGCGGGAGTGATCTGCGAGGTCATGAACGCCGACGGGACGATGGCCCAACGGCCCGAGCTCGAGCGGTTCGCCAAGGAGCATGGGTTGACGTTCATCACGGTCGCGCAGCTCGTGTCGTACCGGCTGCAGAACGAGCGTTTGGTGCATCGGGTTGCCGAGGCGCGGCTGCCGACGGAGCATGGGGAGTGGCGGATCCTGGGGTATCGGAATGATGTCGATGCCCGCGAGCACGTGGCGCTGGTCTATGGTGATGTCACGGACGGCGAGGGGATTCTGGTGCGGGTGCACTCCAAGTGCCTCACTGGTGACGTGTTCCATTCGATGCGCTGTGACTGCGGGTGGCAGCTCGACCGGGCGATGCAGATGATCGCCGATGCCGGGCGCGGGGTGCTCGTGTACCTCGATCAGGAGGGGCGGGGGATCGGGCTGCTCAACAAGCTCAAGGCGTACGAGCTGCAGGACCATGGTGCTGACACGGTCGAGGCGAACGAGCGGCTGGGGTTCAAGCCCGATCTCCGGGAGTACGGGATTGGCGCGCAGATTCTGCTCGATCTCGGGCTCAAGTCGATCCGCGTGTTAACCAACAATCCCAAGAAGCTCGTGGGCCTCGAGGGGTACGGGTTGCGGGTGGAGAATGGCGTCCGGATCGAGGCGCCGACCACTGAGGAAAACGCGTCGTATTTGCGGACCAAGCGGTCGAAGCTTGGTCACCTTCTCGCGTCATAAAGGAGCGACCGTGGCCGAGTTCGAGGGGACGCCGAGCGGGCGGGCGCGGCGGTTCGCGGTCGTCGCGAGCCGATTCAATGAGCGGATCAGCCGAGCGCTCGCCGAGGGGGCCGTGCAAACGTTGCTGGACGCTGGGGCGGCGTATGACGACGTGGATCTGGTCTGGGTGCCGGGCGCGTGGGAGCTGCCGGCGGCCGCGCGGGTGCTGCTGCAGTCGGAGCGGTATGACGCGTTGGTCGCGGTCGGGGCGGTGATTCGCGGGGAGACGCCGCACTTTGACTATGTCGCCGGCGAGGCGTCGCGGGGGTTGGCGGACGTGGGGGTCGAGTTTGAGATCCCTGTGGGGTTTGGGCTGCTGACCTGCGACACGATGGCGCAGGCGGAGGCGCGGTCGGGCGGTGCGCATGGGAACAAGGGTGCGGATGCCGCGATGGCCGCGCTGGAAATGGTGGATCTCTTTGCGCGGCTGACCATCGACATCCATACGGATTCGGATGCGGACGAGGGTTGAGACGCGGGCGCGGTCACGGGCGTTGCAGGCGTTGTATGCGTGGGACGTGCGGGGGCCATCGGCGACGTTGACGCGGGTCGCGGGGCAGGTGTGGGACGACCTGGCGGTGCCGGCCGAGGAGCGGCGGCTGGCAACGGATTTGGTCCGCGCGGTGTCGAGCCAGGGGGTGGATCTTGATCGGGCGTTGGCCGATGTGACGACCAATTGGCGGCTCGATCGACTGGGTGCGATCGAGCGGTGCGTGCTCCGGCTCGCGGCAGCCGAGTTGGCTGCGGGAGAGACGCCGCCGCGGGTGGTGATTCAGGAGGCGATCCACCTCGCCGAGCGCTATGGCTCGGCGAGGAGTGCGACGTTCGTTAATGGCGTCATCGACGCCTTGGCGCGCCGGATGGGACGGCTCTAGCGCCATCCCACCGGACGGCCATGGACCTACTGGAACAGCCGCACGCCATTCGAGGCGATGTTGGCAAAGGAGACACTCTGGAGGGACGCGTCGAGGCCCGTCGTGGCGGGAAACGTCGCCGTCATCGACGATTGCGTCTTGATCTCGGTGCAGGCGTATACCGACCGAAGGCCAGCGATATTGGGGTTCGAGAGCCCGCTGACCGAGCTGCAGGCAGCACCGGTCGACGTGATCGATCCCGAATAGCTCCCGCTGCTCGCGCTCGCGCCGACCGAGTCGCCGACCACGAGGAGCATATAGGCCTTCGAGCCGCCGATCGTGGTGTCGTAGTCAGCGATCACGGCATTCATGACGGTGGCATAGTCGCTGTACGCGACAGTGACCAGACCCGAATCGCGGACTTGGCCGCTGGAGTTGGTGTCCACGGCGCTCAACGACAGGGCAGACCACGTCTGGGTGGTGCCACCGACGGTCACCGAGACCTGAGACGGTGTGGCGCCCGCCGCCGCAGCCAGCTCGAGGAACGTCAGCACCTCGGCGCGTTGGTTCCAGCCATGGCCTTGAGCCACGTCACGTTGGGTCACGAACCGGGTATCTGGCGCGGCGGTGCGACGCCCCCTATCTCACCGCGTGGCAAGGCGGGCTCATCTCACACCTTCGGCCCCTGATCGGTGCGTCTAGTCGTCGTGAACTGGCAGGACCGCGAGAACCCCCAAGCCGGGGGCGCGGAGACGCACCTGCACGAGATCTTCGGGCGGTTGGCGGCGATGGGGCACGAGGTCACGTTGTTCTGCGGCGGGTGGCCGGGGTGTGCGCCGACCGCGGAGCTCGACGGGATGGCGGTGCACCGCGTCGGGACGCGGCACACGTTCCCGCTTCTCGCGCGGACCCGCTTTGAGGGCATGTTTGGAGAGCGGTCCCACGACCTGCTAATCGAGGATCTGAATAAGATCCCCCTCCAGACCCCGGAGTGGCGGGCCCCGCCGGTCGTGGGACTCGTGCACCATCTGTTCGGGCTGACCGCATTCCGGGAATTGGCGCCGCCGTTGGCAGCGGCGGTCTGGCTCGCCGAGCGTCCGTTACCTAGTGTATATAAGAACGTGTCTTTTCAGGCGGTGAGTGAGAGCACGGCCGCCGACCTGGTGGCGCGCGGCATCCCCAGGGATCACGTGGAAGTCATTTACCAAGGCGTAGATACGGTCGGATACACCCCGTGCCCCAGCGAACGCACCACGGAACCGCGATTCGCCTATCTCGGGCGGCTCAAGCGGTACAAGGGAGTGCACCTGGTCATCCGGGCGTTCGCGAAGCTCAGGCCGCAGTTCCCGACGGCGACGCTCGACATCGCCGGAGCCGGTAACTATCGTGGCGCCCTGGAGCGACTCACGCGCTCGCTTGACCTTGGGGACAGCGTGCGGTTTCTTGGACGAGTGTCGGAGGAGGAGAAACTCGCCCTTCTCAGGCGGTCCTGGGCGCTGACGTTCGCATCGCCGAAGGAGGGGTGGGGGATCACGAATCTCGAGGCTGCGGCATGCGGGACGCCGGTGGTGGCGTCAAACTCCCCCGGTATCCGCGAGTCCGTGATCGACGGCCGCACCGGATTCTTGGTTCCGCACGGCGACATCACTGCCATGGCAGAGGGGTTGGCGCGCTTTGCCGGCAACCCCGAGCTCGTCCGCACGATGGGTGCGGCCGGCCGCATGTTTGCGGAGTCCTATACCTGGGACCGCGCGGCCACGGAAACCGAGGCCCATCTCACAAAAACGCTCACCAGAGGAGACTGATACGTACCGGTCAATGCCCACGTTCTGAACTCCAGTCAGCTATCACAGCCAGGAGGTCGCGTTATGGACGTCATCTTCCATGCACACCATGCCGTCGTGTCCGAGCGTCTACGTCAGCGCGCGCAACGCGCGGTGGAACGGGTCGCGTCACGAATGAAACGGACCGTCGATGCCGTGGTGCGCTTCGAAGGGGACGGACGAACACGACGAGTCGAGATCGTCGTTCACGCGCCGCGCCACAGACGACTCGTGGTGGAAGGACAGGGCGCGTTTTTTGGTCCCGCGCTAAGCGAAGCCATCGGGCGGCTCGAAGCGCAGACGCGCCACCGCAAGCGCACGCCAAAGGCGCGGGCTCGCGTCGCCGAGGCTTCGGTACTTCTCGTGACACGCGCGTGATCGACCGCACTGCCTCGTGCCGAGGCCGCTGACGGTTGGCCGACTGGTCGAGCTCGTGCGAGAGACGCTCGAGCTCGACCAGGTCGGCACCGGCGGTCTGGAGCGCGAGATCACCAGCGCCGAGATCTCAGGCCCTGGGATCGTCCTCGCCGGCTACATGGAACGGTTCGTCGGCAATCGATTGCAGGTCCTCGGCGAGACGGAGGTGTCCTACCTCAACTCGCTCCCGCACGAGTCCCGCGTCGACATCCTCACGCGATTTCTGTCGTTCCCGATCCCGGCGCTGTTCATCACTAAGGGACAGACCCCACCGGCCGGGTTGACAGACATCGCCGCGGCGGCCGGCGTCGCGGTGCTCATCTCACAGCTCAAGACCAACGAGTTCTATCGCCGGCTCTGGCCGGTGCTCGAGGACCTGTTCGCGCCCACGACGACCATCCACGGCTCGCTGGCCGACGTCTTTGGCGTAGGGCTGCTGTTCATCGGCAAGAGCGGGATCGGCAAATCGGAATGCGTCCTGGATCTGGTCGAGCGGGGACACCGATTGGTCGCCGACGACCTGGTCATCGCCAGTCGCCGCGGCAACGACGTCCTGATCGGCCGCGGCCACGAGCTGCAGCGCCACTTCATGGAGGTCCGGGGGATCGGGCTTGTTGACGTGCGTGCTATCTTCGGGGTGCGGGCGGTTCGACAGCAGAAGCGCATCGAGGTCGTCGTGCAGCTGGAAGAGTGGGACTCCGAGGCCGTCATCGATCGGACGGGACTCGACGGCGTGACGATGACCATTCTGGATATCCCGATCCCCAAGATCACGGTCCCCTTGAACCCTGGCAAAAACATCACGGTGGTCGCCGAGGTCATCGCGATGAACCATCTCCTGCGCTACTCGGGGATCAACACCGCGGAAGCGTTCAACGATCGCCTGATCGAGCGCATGCGCCGGGCGACCGATGTCCAGCGGTACCTGGCCGAAGATGTCGAGTAGCACGTGAGTAGCACGTGAGCAGCACGCCGAACAGCGTACGTGCGGTCGTCGCCGGGCACGGGGAATTCGCGTCGGGATTGGTGTCGGCGGTCGATCAGATCACCGGCCGCGGCTCGGCGTTCCTGGCGCTGACCAATCGGGGCTTGAGCGGCGAGGACATCATGCGCCAGCTGAGCGAGGCCGTCGACGCCACGTCGGCCGTGGTGATATTTACGGATCTCCCGGCCGGCAGTTGGACGGTGGCGGCGCGCCGCATCCAACGCGACCGGCCGACGCTGATCGTCGTGACGGCGGTCAGCCTTCCCGTCCTCCTGGACTATGTCTTTCAGAGCGACGCCGACCCGGCGAACGCCGCGCGCCACGCGGTCGAAAAGGGTCACGGCGCCATGACCATCGTGGGAGCCCCGGGTGCCCGTTGAGTTGTTTCGGATCGACGACCGGCTGATTCACGGACAGGTCGTCGTTGGCTGGGGACAGCCGCTGGACGTCGGCTACATCGTGTTGGTGGACGACGCTGTCGCTGGGAGCGAGTGGGAGCAGGAACTGTACCGGATGGGTGTCCCGCCGACCATGGACGTGTACTTCGACACCGAGTCCGAGTTCGCCAGTCACTATCCGCGATATGCCGGCGATCGTCGTCCGGGGATCGTGTTGACGGGGACGGTCGCCAGCATGCTGCACATCGTCGAATCGGTTCCGGCGATCAAGGCGGTCAACCTGGGCGGGTTGCATCATCAGCCGGGGCGGCGGCAGCGACTGCGGTACGTGTTCTTGACCGATGCGGAGGTCGACGACCTGACGCGGCTGGCGGCGCGTGGCGTGACGATCACCGCCCAGGATGTGCCGGCGTGTCGTCCCATCCCGCTCGTTGAGATCTTGAACGGTCGGGGAACGCCATGACCGGCGAGACCCTGATCGACGTGTTGCCGTTCGCGTTGCTTGGCGCGGTCCTCGGGGTGGACGTCGTCACATTCCCGCAAGCCATGTTCTCGCGCCCGATCGTGGCCGCGACGGTGAGTGGCGCGCTCGGCGGTCACGCCCAGTACGGGTTGCTGCTCGGGGCGACGCTGGAGCTGATCGCGCTCGAGACCCTGCCGTTTGGCGCGTCGCGCTACCCCGAGTGGGGGTCGGCATCGGTCGTGGGCGGCGCGCTCATGGCCAGTGTGAGCGTCCACGGCGAGACATCGGGGGTGTCGGCGGCGCTGGCGTGCTCGGTGTTGGCCGCGCTCGTCACGGCGTGGGTGGGCGGGTGGTCGATGGTTGGACTGCGCAAGCTGAACGCCATTTGGGCGCGGGCCGCGGCGCCGGCGTTGGAGGCAGGATCGTCGCGGGCCGTTGTCGGGCTGCAACTCCGGGGGATGTCGGCGGATCTGCTCCGTGGCGGGTTACTGACGGCCGTCGCGCTGCTCGTGTTCCGACCGGTGGTCGCGGCATCGGTCGGCGTGTGGAGCGTCGACCCGCGTCTGACGCGCGCGCTGGTGGTCGGGATTGCCTCGACCGTGGCGGTGGGGGCGACGTGGAAGGTGTTCCACGCGACGACAGGCGCGATCTGGTTCTTCATCGCCGGGTTGATCGGGGGGGGCGCGTTGGTGGCCATGGTCCGATGACAGCGTCGTTCAAGACTCGATGGACGATGTTCGTACGCTTATTTGCCATCCAAGGGTCGTGGAGCTACGAGCTGTTGATGGGTACCGGAATTGCGTTCTGCGTCGAGCCGGCGCTCCGCGAGTTGCCCGGCGGCCCCGATGGGCCGGCGTACCGGGAGGCGTTGGCGCGGCAATGCCGATACTTTAACGCACACCCTTATCTGGCATCTCTCGCCGTCGGCGCGCTCGCGCGGGCCGAGTTGGATCGCGTGCCCGGGCCCACGATCGAACGCTTTCGGACGGCGCTCTGTGGTCCGCTGGGCAGCGTCGGCGACCGGCTGATCTGGGCCGGCTGGTTGCCGGTGTGCTCGTTGCTAGCGCTGGCGGCGTTTGGCGCAGGCGCGCGGTCCTGGCTCGTGATCGCGCTGTTCCTCGGTGTCTATAACCTTGGCCACGTGGCGCTCCGCGCGTGGGGACTCCGGGCGGGGATGTCGAGGGGACTCCGGGTGGCCGGTGCGCTGGGTGGGCCGGTGTTTCGACGGGGGCCGGAGTACATCGCGCGGGCTGGGGCGCTCCTCGCGGGGATTGCGCTGCCGGCGGCGCTCGCCCGGGTCATCGGGCCGGGGCGCGACATGGAAGGCTTGATTTACGGGATCTTGCTCGTGACGGCGCTCGGGAGCGTCACGTTGGCACGTCTGCACGGGCGTGTTGAAGGGTGGCGCGCGTCGATGGTCGTCCTGGCGGCATTCGTCCTTTACGCGGTGGCGCGGCAACATGGGTAAGCCCTATGGCTGAACGGAGCGTGACGATCGTGAACAAGAACGGGCTGCATGCCCGCCCAGCCGCGGAGATTGTCAAGACGGCATCCAAGTTCTCCAGCGACATCGTCATCGTGCGTGACGAGCTGGAGGTCAACGGGAAGAGCATCATGGGGGTCATGATGCTCGCGGCCGAGTGCGGGGCGACGATCACGTTGCGGGCCAAGGGCCCGGACGAGGACGGCGCGGTCGACGCGATCGCGTCGCTCATCGCCGGGAAGTTCGGGGAGAAGTAGCCCACCGCATGCAGCGCACGCTGGTCGGCGTCCCCGCCTCGCCCGGCATCGTCGTCGGACCGGTGCACCTCCTGACGTGGGAGGTGCCCGAGGTCCGATACCGGATCATCGCTGACGACATGATCGGCGAGGAGATCGTGCGCCTGCGCGCGGCCATCGCGCGGGCCAAGGAGCGCCTGCACCATGTGCGCGCCCGTGCCGAGGCGCACGCGGGGCCCGAAGAAGCGCGCATCTTTGACGCGCAACTCATGATCCTCGACGACGAGACGCTGGTCGCCGAGGTGGAGTCCGTGATTCAGCGAAATTACGGCGCCGAAAAGGCGTTCGATCTGGTGATGCTCGAGCACCGGCAGCATTTCGCCCGGCATAGCCAGCAGATGCTGCGCGAGCGGGTGAGCGATCTAACCGACGTGCATATCCGCGTGCTCACGGCGCTGATGGGTCTACCGGACCACGACCCGGTCGACGTGCCCAAGGGCGCCAACGTCATCTTGGTCACGCACGATCTCACGCCGAGCCTGACGGTGCAGCTGGACCGCGAGGCGATCGTGGGGATCGCCACGGATGCGGGGACGCGGACGTCGCACGTGGCGATTCTGGCGCGGTCGCTCGGTCTGCCGGCGGTCCTCGGGCTCAGGGACGCGACGAGTCAGTTGACGGGTGACGAGTGGGTCGTGCTCGACGGCGGGAAGGGGGTGCTGGCCGTCAACCCGACCGACGAAGAAGTCGAGGCGTATCGGGCCAAGCAGCGCGCCGAAATGGAGGACCTGGCGGAGCTCAGGCAGTACGCGTCGGTGGAGCCGGTGACTGTCGACGGGGTGCGGATCACGCTGTTGTCCAACGTCGATCTGCCGGAGGAGGCAGACAGTGCCGCGCGGAGCGGCGCCGAAGGCGTGGGGCTCATGCGGACCGAGTTCCTCGTCGTGGGGCGGGCGACGATGCCGGACGAGGACGAGCAATATCGGGCCTACGCCAAGGTCGTCGACGCGTTTGGCGGGCGGCCGGTGGTGATCCGGACGTACGATGTCGGCGGGGACAAGCTGCCGGCCGGGCGGTACGCGCTCGAGGCGAATCCGTTTCTCGGGTGGCGGGCCATTCGGATGTGCATTGACGAGCCGGAGCTGTTCAAGACGCAGCTGCGGGCGCTGCTGCGCGCCGGGCTCCACGGGGATGTGCGGATCCTGCTGCCGCTGGTGATCACGCTGGACGAGGTGCGACAGGTCAAGACGCTCATCGACGAGTCGATCAAGGAGCTGGCGGCGCGCGGCATCGCGTGCCGGGAGACGATTCCGTTGGGCGTGATGATCGAAACGCCCGCGGCGGCGATCGCGGCTGACACGTTTGTCCGGGATGTGTCGTTCTTCAGCATCGGGACGAACGACCTCGTGCAATACACGCTGGCGGTCGACCGGGGGAACGTGAATCTGGCGTCGCGATTCACGCCACTGCACCCGGCGGTGCTGCGTCTCATTCAGCGCGTGGCCGAGGTGGGGCGGGCGCACGAGATCGAGGTCAGCGTGTGTGGCGAGATGGCGTCGGAGCCACTCATGGCGTTTGCGCTGATCGGGCTTGGGCTCCGGCAGCTGAGCGTCGCGCCGCGGTCGGTGGCGCTCGTCAAGCGACTGATCCGGCGTATCACGGTCGACGCGGCGGTGGCGGCGGCGAAAGAGGCTATGGAGGCGCCCACGGCGCAGGTGGCCGAGCAGGGGTTGCGTCGGCGGCTGCTGGCGGCGGTCAAGGACAAGGAGTTTCTGCGGGACGACGGGGACGGGTGACGGGCAGAGACGCGCGTGGCACCGATGCCAGTTGTGTGTCAGTGCCACGCAAGGTACACTCCCTAAAACACCTATGATTCTCCTGTCTCCCCTTACCATACCCCGTTCGTGAGCGAACGTCATCTCTTTACGTCCGAGTCGGTTACCGAAGGCCACCCCGACAAGGTGGCGGATGCCATCTCGGACGCGGTGCTCGACGCCATCATTGCCGACGACCCTTTAGCGCGCGTCGCCTGCGAGACGGTCGTCACGACGGGATTGGCATGCGTCGTGGGCGAGATCACGACCACCACGTATGTGCACGTCCAGGACATTGTGCGTGCAACGATCGAGCGGATCGGGTATACCGATGCGTCGTTCGGCTTTGACACAAAGACCTGCGCGGTCCTGAGCAGTCTCGACCGCCAGTCGCCGGATATCGCCCAGGGTGTCGACACGGGCGGGGCGGGCGACCAGGGGATGATGTTTGGCTACGCCTCGGACGAGACGGTCGAGCGCATGCCCATGCCGATCATGTTGGCGCACCGGCTGACGCATGCGTTGGCCGATCGGCGCAAGGACGGCACGATCCCGTGGCTCAGACCGGACGGCAAGGCGCAGGTGACCGTCGTCTACGAGGGCGATCGGCCGGTCGAAGTCGACACGGTTGTCGTCTCGACGCAGCACGCGGACCACGTGTCGGCCGAGACGATCAAGCACTCGATCATCCGGGACATCATCGAGCCGTCGATTCCGGCCGAGCTCAGGACCAAGGCGATCAAGTATCACATCAATCCGACGGGGCGGTTCGTGGTCGGCGGGCCGCAGGGTGATGCCGGACTCACGGGCCGCAAGATCATCGTCGACACGTACGGCGGGATGGGGCGTCACGGCGGCGGCGCGTTCAGCGGCAAGGATCCGTCGAAGGTCGACCGGTCGGCCTGCTACGCGGCGCGGTGGGTGGCCAAGAACATCGTCGAGGCAGGCTTGGCGCGCCGGGTCGAGGTGCAGCTGGCCTATGCGATCGGTGTGCGTGAGCCGGTGTCGGTCAATGTCGACACCTTTGGCACGACGGCCCCTGGCGTCACCAAGCAAGCGATCATGCGGGCGGTCGAAGAGGTGTTCGACCTGACGCCGGCCGGGATCATTGGGGCATTGGACCTCCGCAAGCCGATCTACAGCCCGACGTCGTCGTACGGGCACTTTGGACGTCAGTGGGAGAAGATCGGCAACGGGACGTCCGGCAAAACGTTGTTCTCCTGGGAGCAGACTGATCGCGTCGAGCAGCTGAAGGCGGCCGTGCGGCAGGGCTCCAATAACTCATCATCGACACAGGAAGTTGCGCATGCCGCTCGCTGAAGCGCCCGCTCGCTCGTCCTCGATGGAACCCGACGTCAAGAGTCTGAGCCTGGCGGACGCCGGGCGCGATCGGACCGAGTGGGCCGAGCGGTCGATGCCCGTGTTGCGGACGATCAAGGAGCGGTTTGCCAAGGAGCGGCCGCTGGCGGGTCTCAAGGTGTCGGCGTGTCTGCACGTGACGACCGAGACGGCGAACCTCGTGATCACGCTCAAGGCGGGTGGCGCCGATGTCGCGTTGTGCGCCTCCAACCCGCTGTCGACACAGGACGACGTGGCCGCGCACCTCGTGCGCGACCACGGCATCAAGGTCTATGCGATCAAGGGCGAGAACGCGGAGCAGTACTACGAGCACATTAGGGCGGTGATCCAGCACGGACCCGTCCTGACGATGGACGATGGCGCCGATGTGGTTGGGGCGCTGCACATGATCGCGCTGGATCGCCTCGATGACCTCCCGCCGGCGGTGCGGCGGTACGTCGAGCCATTGAGCAAGGCTGAGCGCAAAGAGATCCTGTCGCGCGTGATCGGGAGCACGGAGGAGACGACGACGGGCGTCATTCGGTTGCGCGCCATGTCCAAGGACGGCGTGCTGCAGTTCCCGGTGATCTCGGTCAACGACTCGTACACCAAGCACCTGTTCGACAACCGGTACGGCACGGGGCAGTCGACGGTGGACGGAATCATTCGCGCCACGAATGCCTTGCTCGCTGGATCGACGTTCGTCGTTGCGGGTTACGGCTGGTGCGGGCGCGGCGTGGCGTCGCGGGCGCGTGGGGCGGGGGCCAACGTCATCGTGACGGAGATCGATCCGCTCAAGGCACTCGAAGCGACCATGGACGGGTTCCGCGTGATGCCGATGGAAGAGGCGGCGCCGCTCGGCGACATCTTCTGCACGTTGACCGGGAACATCCACGTCATTCGGGCCGAGCACTTCAAGGCCATGAAGGACGGGGCGATTGTCTGCAACTCCGGGCACTTCAACGTGGAGCTGGACCTGGAGGCGTTGGCCAAGCTCGCGTCGCGGCCGTCGCGGCACGTACGGGAGTTCGTGGACGAATACGTGATCGCGGACCGGCGCGTGTTTGTGCTCGGCGAGGGGCGGCTGATCAACCTGGCCGCGGCCGAGGGGCATCCGGCGTCGGTCATGGACATGAGCTTTGCGAACCAATCGCTGGGCGCGGAGTACTTGGTCAAGCACGCGAAGTCGCTGTCGAAGAGTGTGCATCGCGTGCCGGAGGCCGTGGACCGTGAGATTGCGCGCCTCAAGTTGGAATCGATGGCCGTCGATGTCGACACGTTGACCGCCGAGCAGACCAAGTATCTGGCGTCGTGGGACGTGGGCACCTGACGTCGGGGCGGGAGCGCGTATGGTTGAAGTCATCGTGGCCAAGCTCGGGCTGGATAGCTCGACGAACAGCCATGTCGTGATCCTGCAAGAGAAGGATGGACACCGGCTGCTCCCGATCTGGATCGGAGCGCCGGAGGCCGACTCGATCGTGATGGAGATGAAGAGCGTGCGTCGGGAGCGGCCCCTGACGCACGATCTCTGCAAGAGTCTGATCCTGGGGTTGGGTGGGACGCTCAGGCGCGTGCAGATCACCAAGGTGCAGAAGAGCACCTATTACGCTGAGCTCCACGTCGCGCGTCCGGAAGGCATGGTGCAGATCGATGCGCGGCCGTCGGACAGCATCGCCATCGCGCTCAGACTGGCCGCGCCGATCTACGCCCAGGAGTCGTTGTTGACGGCGGTCGCCGAGGAGACGGACGGGGACGGCGATGACAGCGGGATGGGCGGGCCGGGCATGGAGCCGTCGTCGCGGAGTGACGAGCTGACGGCGGAGCAGCTCAAGGAGCGGCTCGAGAATCTCCGGCCTGAGGACCTCGGGAAGTTCAATATTTGAGCGTTTCTTGACTGGTCCGATCTGGGCGGTCCTTGGCGCCCTGATGCTGCAGCAGGGCGGCGTCGGATCGCAGGTTGATGGGCGGGTCGAGCGGCCCGCCGGCAAGGCGATGGCCCCTGTCGCGAACGTCACCGTGACGTTGCACCGGGTCGGCCCCGACACGGCGGCCCCGATGGACTCGACCCGGACCGATGCCGCGGGGCGGTTTCACTTCACCTACCATCGGTTCGGGAGCACGGAGGCGATCTATTTCGTCTCGTCGAGCTATGACGGGATCGCCTACTTCAGCCAACCGCTGCACGGCAACGTGGTGCACGGCGGGGACGCCGACGTCACGGTGTTCGACACCACATCCAAGCCCGTCCCGATGTCGATCCGGGGACGGCATCTGATCGTCTCGGCGCCCGCGGCGGACGGGATGCGAGACGTCGTCGAGGTGTTCGAGATCTCGAACGACAGTGCGTTGACGTTGGTCTCGCCGGGTGCCGGGGAGCGGCCGACGTGGTCGGCCGCGCTGCCAATCGGGGCGCAGCGATTCGCCGGCGGGCAGGGGGATGTGTCGCCGGAGGCCATCTCGCAGGCCGGCGGGCGGGCGCAGGTCGTGGCGCCGTTTGCGCCGGGGGTCAAGCAGCTGTCGTACCGGTACTCGGTACCGGCGTCGGCATTTCCGTTGCGCGTGCGGTTGGAGCGGCCGACGTCCGTGCTCGAGGTGTTGCTCGAGGAACCCATGGCGCGGCTGACGGGCGCCGGGCTCAAAGAGACGAACCCGGTGAGCGCTGATGGGCGCAACTTTCGGCGGTTTCTGGCGCAGGATCTCCCCGCCACGGAGACGATCGACGTCGGCGTGCAGGGGATCGCCGCGGACAAGCAATCGCTGTTCTTTGCGGTGTTGGTCCTGGGGGTCGGCGGGGCCATGCTGGTGTCGCTCGCGCGGGCGTTCTCGCGGGGACCGACGCTCGGGCCGCCCGTGGTCGCACGGCCCAGCGATCGGCTGGCGCAGCAGATCGTCGATCTCGACGACACGTTTGCGGCGCGCGAGGCGAGTCTGTCGGCCGACGAGCGGGCGGCGTATGCTGCCACACGGTCGGCGCTCAAAGGCGAGCTCACAACAGCCTTGAAACAGCCGTGACACAGTCCTGACCCAGGGCGACGGCGGCTAGCTTTC
>DATMNB010000016.1:0-2927 GCA_035569435.1 Gemmatimonadaceae bacterium | reverse complement strand
CTTCGATCGGTGCGATCCGGTCGGACCGCCCGCGACGCGCCGCCGTGGCGCCCACCGTACACCACGGACGCCGTCCAGCAAGGCGCCATACGCGGCGAGCGCCGTCCCATGCAACGACATGGCTACGCCCGCACGCCGCTCGCCGGCACCGGCACCGCCGTCACCAACTCGTTCACGATCTGCTCCGGCGCGATCCCCTCCGCCTCGGCCGCGAAACTCAACAGGATCCGGTGCCGCAGCACCGGCAACGCCACGCGCTGAAGATCGGCGGGACCCACCTGCAAGCGCCCGTTCAGGAGCGCGTGCGCTTTCGCGCCAAGGATGAGCGCTTGTCCCGCCCGTGGCCCGGCACCCCATCGGACGTACCGCTTCACCGAGTCTGGCGCCTTGGGCGAATCCGGCCGCGACGCGCGTACCAGCGCCGCGGCGTACTGCAACGCCGGCTCGGCCGCCGCGACGTCGCGCACCAGCCGCTGCAACGCCCGCGCGTCATCGCCCGTCAGGACTGGCAGCAGCGGCTCGCTCACCGACCCCGTCGTGCTGCGCAGGATCGCGACTTCCTCGGCTTCGTCCGGATAGCCCACCCGAATGTCGAAGAGAAATCGATCGAGCTGCGCCTCAGGCAGCGGATACGTCCCCTCCTGCTCGATCGGATTCTGCGTCGCCAAGACAAAGAACGGCTCGGGCAACACCCGGGTCTGACCAGCGGCGGTCACGCGGTGCTCCTGCATGGCCTCGAGCAGCGCCGCCTGCGTCCGTGGCGGCGTCCGGTTGATCTCGTCGGCCAGCAGGATGTTCGTGAAGATCGGCCCCTCCACAAACCGGAACGACCGCTGGCGACTGACGGGATCTTCTTCCATGATCTCAGTGCCCGTGACGTCACTCGGCACGAGATCCGGCGTGAACTGCACCCGCCGAAAGTCCAGATGCGTCGCCTCGGCAATCGACCGCACGAGCAACGTCTTGGCCAATCCCGGCACGCCGACCAGCAACGCATGGCCGCCGGCCATCATCGTCATCAATACTTCCTCGACGACGGCCCGTTGCCCAACGATGCGCTTGGCGACTTCCTCCCGCAGCGCGTTCGCCGCGGCCATGAGACGGTCCCGGGCGACAAGCGGCGGCGCCGGTTGTGGGGTGACGCTGAGCTGTGACACTACCGTCCCGTCCCGGCGCTGGCGCCCGCATAGGGTGTAACTGTGAATACCATATACTGATTGGGGTTCAAGACAGTCTTTGCCGCCGACTGCACGAGGGCCGGGGTCATCCGCGCCAGCACCGGTCCAGGGTCGGACATCCCCGCGTCCATGGGCCACCCGTTCCAGTCGAACTCCAAGAGCAGTGGAAGCCACGCCGCGTTGGTCGACCGGGCCGCCAACGCCGTCTGGCGCATCCCCTCCACGACTTCGCGCAACTCGACGTCAGTTGGTCCATGCGTCCGCACCGTGTCGATCACGGCCAGTGTCGCCTGCGTCAGCGCCTCCGCCCGTTCGGGCGTCGCGTCGAATTGCACGTCGAGCGCGGCGCGTGCCGTGGGCCACCGTTCGGACCACGAGGTGACCTGTGGCGCATACGTGCCACCCAGCTCTTCCCGAAGCCGCGTCCGCAGGCGCCGCTCGAGCACGAGCGCGACGACGCCAAGCGCCACACTCGACTCGCGGTCGAGGTTCGACACCGGCTGCACGTACGAGAGATGGACTATGGCCTGTCCGGGCTGACCGAAGGGGAGCCCGATCCGTCCGATGCCGGCCGGCGGCGAGACCTTCCAATCGTGCCACCGCTCCGGCTGTCCGGCCGGGAGCGACCCGAGATATCGTTCCACCAGCGGCTTGAGCGAGTCGGGATTGAACGCCCCTACTATATAGAACGTCCAACTGCTGGCGTTCGCGAGTCGCGCCCGCCAGAACGCCAGGGCCACTGCCGCGTGCGCGGAATCCACCATCGCCACCGTCGGCGGTCGCCCGTGTGGGTTGCCATTGCTGTTGGCCGCCTGCTGGGCGCCCTGGAACTGCATCGGGGCCCCCGTCAGCGCCGCCCTCACCTGTGACAGCACCGAGGCTTCCATCGCCGAGTCGAAGCGCGGGGTGCGGAATTCGGCATGCAGCAGCTGGAGGATCAGCGCGGCATCGCGTGGCGCGCCCGCGGCCAAGATCGTCTCGAAATCCGCGGCGACATTGACGGTGAGCGCGACTCGCGTGCCGGCCAACCGTTGTCGGATCCCGGCCGACGAGTATCCACCGACACCGCTTGATTGAAAGAACACCGGCACGAGCTGCACGGACGGATATTCGGAATCGGCGGCGAGCGAGGTGCCGCCCGGCGCCCGCGCCTGGATCATCACCTCGTCGGGGTCGAACGGCGTTGGCTTGAACAGGACGCGTACCCCGTTCGACAGCGTCCACACCCGGACACCCGTACCGGGGATAGTGCTATCCCGCACGACCCGCCCCGGTACCGGCGGCACGCGCACCAACAACGAGTCTTCGCCTGCGGTCTTTGCCACTCGGACCGGCGCGGGCGTCGAACGCCCAGCGGATGCGACGGTGCGCGTCCGGGCGATCGAATCGGCGATGGTGCGCATCTCGAACGTCCCGATCCCACTGGTGCCCGCGTCGCGCACGCGGGGGAGCCCCACGATCATGATCCATCGGGTCTCGTCAGCCCAGTGCCGGGCGCACGCTGTGACCTCCGCGCTGCTGACCGCCGTCGTGCCGGTGCCCAGGAGCAGCATGGCCTGATCGTGGAGGAACTGCTGCTCCGACAACTGCCCCCCGTTCCGTGCCACGTCCACGAATGCCGCGGCTTGCTCCTCCGACGTCCACCGGTCCCGCTCCGCGTAGCTATGGTCGTATGGGACCGCCACCGCTGCCTTGGCCCGCGTGAGCTCGTCGGCCGAGAATCCATCGCGCGCCGCGCGCACGCCTTCG
>DATMNB010000015.1:0-22166 GCA_035569435.1 Gemmatimonadaceae bacterium | reverse complement strand
ATGATCTGCGCGCCAATACCCAACGTCACCTGCTGCAAAGCCGAGGCCCCAATGTGCGACTCCGGCAACGTGACACCAGGCATGACCGGAATGAGCTCACCCACGGTCGCGGTCGTCAGGGCGAAGAACACGATCGACACGAACGTATCGACGAGCGGCACAAGGTTGAGCTCGGCAAGCTTGAACTTCTGGAATTGCTTCGCCCGCCGAGCCTCGCGCGCCAGATGGAACCGACTGGTCTTGGGCATGGTCAGCTCCTGAGTCGGCCCGAAGGTCCAACAGAAGCGCTGACCGGCGTCGAAGCCCGCGACCGCGTGCCAAGCGCCACGTTCCCGTACTGCGCGATCTTGAGCCGCTCCAGCACGTGGATCACGTCGTCGTACGCCACGTCATCCGACGGAATCACCAGCACGTCGTTGTTCTGCGGATACTTGCGCTTGATGTCCGCCATGAGCGCCTGCAGCGTATCGAGCGCCGTGGAATCGAGCCCCATGATCTCGCGCCGGAACCCGCCTTCCTCGGAATGCTCGACCAGCAGCCGGTCGGTCGACACGCGTACGGCCAGGAGCAAGTTCAACTGGTTATTGTCCCCCTTGGGCGTCTGCTCGGCGTTCACCACAACCGGCGGCAGGGAGAGATCGTAGGTCGTAAGGTTTGCCATCAGCGCGCCCTGGTACGTGAGCAGGCTGAAGAACACGATCGACGTCAGAATGTCGACCAGCGGCACCAGGTTGATGCCACCATGCCCCAGGGAGCTCGTGCCGAGCTCCTTGCGACGCTGATTGGCCCGATGAAAACGAGATGCCATGGGGCGGCCGCTCTTTCCCGGCCGCGGTTAGCGGGCCGCGATCTTGACGTCCGGGCGATCGACGAGCGAGTTGATCAGCCGAACGGAGAACTCATCCACCTGCTCGATGATCTGCTCCGACTGCGCGGCCAGATACGAGTGCGCGACCGTCAGCGGAATCGCCGTGAGCAACCCGAACCCGGTGGCGTTCAGCGCCACCGCGATCCCGGCGGCCAGTTTCTCCGACCGCTCGGCGGCCGACGCCAACGCCACTGACGCAAACGCGCCCTTCAACCCGTAGATCGTCCCAAACAGACCGATCAGCGTGGCGACGTTGGCCAGCATCGGCAGATACTGGAGCCGGCGCGTCAGCCGCGGAATGACCGCCAGCGACGCCGCGTCGGCCACATTCTGCAAATCGGCCTCATCGTGGCTCTTGCTCCGGAGGATCAGGAGTCCCATGTCCGGCAGCGCCGCCCGGGACTGCGAGCAGAGACGGATCGCCTCATCGATGCGGCCGCTCCGCACGAGCTGCATCACGCGCTCGATGAACGCCGGGCCATTGATCCGCGAACGGAAGACGATGACGTAGACGCGCTCCAGGAAAATGGCCAGCCCCGACAGCGCGACCACGAGGATCGCGTACATGACCGGACCGCCGTTGCGAAACCACTCGAGAAACTGCATTAGGTCTTCCCCCTCGGGAGCGCGTTCGTAGAATCGCCAGTCGCCATCGGTGGACGATGAGCCGTATCACTCGGCAACGGTGGCACGATCCTGTACGGCTCGAGGATCGCGGCCCAAAAATGCCGATCGTAAAACGCCGGTACCAAAATCCCTCGTGAGTAGGCCGGGACCTCCCGCGGGCGAACGGTGACGACCTGCGGTGTTGGAACCTCGCCGCGGATCTCCACCGTCGTCGCGGCTTGCCGTTTGTTTCCCTGTGGTTGCTGCTTCTGCTGCTGTGCCGACGCCAGCCCCGGCACCGCCGCTATCGCCGCTATTACCCCAATCAATAGGCTCCGGTACATATACACGCGCCTCAAGTAGGAGGCACGTCAGGGACCGTCCCCTGCGTACCGTCACGCGCGAAATCGATCCAGCGGTTCTTGAGCGACTGCTGCGTCGCTTTGTCCAACAACGCCTGCCACGTCTTCTTCGCATCTGCGTAATACGCTTCCGCCTGCTGTCCGGCACCAGCCGTGGCCGCTTGACGCTCGGCGTCCGACAGGCTCGACGGCAGGTTGACGTGTTTCAAGAAATTGCCGTACTCCCACTGCGAGAGCCCGACGTAGTACGTGCCCGCTGATAGATACTCGGGATCACCCGACGCGATCGCTTTGGTGAATATCGACGTCACCTCGGCCAACGCCTTCTGCTTGGCCGCCGACGCCCGCTTCACCCCGGCGGCAGTCAACTGCGCCCGCGACGCGATCACCAGCCGGAGCGACCGGTACTTCATGAATTGCGCCAATCCAAGGTCAAAGGCCGCCTGTCCCGCCCGCCGCGCGCAGTCGCCCTTGATCTCGGGAGGCGGCGTGGCCTGGCTGCACAGCCGTGCGATCTCTGACCCGGCCGCGCTCGAATCACCCGAGGCCTTGAGCAACGTCACCCGGAGCACCCGGGCCTGCGCCGCGCGCCGATCCTGCGGAAACCGCGTCGCAAACTCGCCGTACGTCCGCGCACCCTGCGCCGTGTCCCGCGCCAGGACATAGCTCACCGCCGCGTTGTACTTGGCGTCGGCCGCCCGCGGATCCTTTGCGTAGTCGGCGGCGAACTTCTCGTACGCCGCGGCGGCATCCTCACCCTTGCCAAGCGAGTCCAGCCGCACTGCCAGCTTGATCTCGGCGTCCGCGCGCCCCTTCCACGTCGGATTCTGGGCCAACAGGGTCCGGAGCGCGGCCACGGACTGATCGCCCTGGCCGATATCCATGAGGAGATCCGCGTACAGCGTCTGATACTGCAGCCGGTACTGGTAGGTCGGGTACTGCGTGATCAGCCGGTTGGCGAGCTCGGCGGCCGCGGTGCGATCCGCCTTTGACGCGTCCTGATCGCCCTTCTTGCGCGCCACACTGTCGGCCAACATGTACGTCTCGATGGCGTCGCGCAGCGCGTCCGGCGCCTTGGGGCTCCCCGGATTCTTGTCGGCAAACGCCACGTACACCTCGTCGGCCGCCCGCTTGTAGTCGCCGCGCTTGATGAGCGAGTCCGCGTACGCCGACGCGGCCGCTTCCTTGATCGACTTGAGCGAATCCGCCAGCCCGCGCCGTCCACTCTGGCGAGCCACGACGGCGGCCGTGTCCCACTGCGCCTGCGCGTCGGCGTAGTTGCCGTTCTTGTACAGCGCGTCACCGACCTGCTTCTGTGCCGTCGGCGTATAGGGATCGCTCGGGTAGGTGACCGCATACGTCCGGAACGTCGCCGCCTCCACATCCCACCGCCCCGCCTCGGCCGCCCGGCGCCCCTTCTCGATCAGCGCGCGCTTGGCGATCTCAGATCTGGGATAGTGCTCCGCGTACCGATCGACGGCCGCGAACAACGAGTCCTGGGCCGACCGGTTGGTCTTGTTGTCGGTCGCCACCGAGTCCCACGAGACGATTGCGTTCTGCGCCGACTGCTGCGCGGCCGTCTTCGTGGCCGCCGTGGCCGCGACCGTATCGATGTTCAACCCAAACGCCGCCCGCGTGTACTCCGTCCCGGCGTGCCCATAGTCCCCGGCGCCAAACAACGCGTCGGCATAGTGGATGTCCACCGCCTGCGCACTGTCCGACTGCCCATAGTCCGCCATGTAGATGCCGTACAGTCGCGCGGCCTCGGCGTAGTGCTGCCGCTGCGCGGCCGACGTGGGCTCGACCGGCGCCGTCGCCAGCCCCACGTCGGCAGATGCCCGGCCCTTGCCCGATTTCGTCGGTCGTGCAGCCACCGTCCGCGGCGATCCGGCCTGCGCCTTGGCGAGCTCGAATTGCGCGCTCTCACGCAGCGCCGTTTCTCGAGCCGCCGTGGCGTCCTTGGCCAACGTTGGGTTCGCGTTCACCCACGAGTACCCAGGAGCAAACTTCTGCACGAGTGCCAGCCGCGCCTGCTGCGCCTTGTCCGGCTCCAGCGTGCGGTTCTGATAAATGTCGATCACGTCGCGCGAGATGCTGAGCGCCGACGAGTCGTCGGGCGCCTCGACGAGCAGCTCCTGATACGCGTCGACCGCCTTGGCAAAGTCGCCCTGATCGCGGAGTCGAGCCGCCACGCGGCGCAGCACCGGGATCTTGAGCGTCGCGCTGTCCGGCCGGTCGGCAAAGTATCGGTTGGCCGCCGAGGCACCGCCCACTTGGGTGAAACAGACTGCCATGTATTCCAGCGCTTCGTTACGCAGGCCGAGCCGCTGTTGACGTTCGGGAGGCAGTTTGTCGTAGGCATCGACCAGCGTGCCAAATACGTCGACGGCCTTCGTGTACCCCTCGGGATTCTGGTGCGTGGCCGTGTTGTAGTACGACCACCCGAGCTTGTAGAGCGACAGGAAGTACACATCGCTCTGGGCCGTCGCGACCGTGGCGGCATGCTCGTAGGCTGCCGCGGCCTTGGTGTACAACGCCAACCGCGCGTCGCCCCGCTGGGCACTCGCCAACTCGAACTCGGCGTCGCCCAACCGGAACATCGCTTCGGCCCGCAGATGCGAGCTGTCCTTGGCCGCCACGAGCTCGAACATCGGGACCGCTTCCGCATACCGCTGGTCAAACGCGTACAGCGTGCCGAGCGTATATGCGGCGCCGTCGATCTGATCAAAGTTCGGGTACCGCTTGACCAACTCCTCATACCGCGCGATCGCCGGACCGTAATCCGGATGCGTCGGTGCTCCACTCGGCGCGGCAGCGCTGTCACCCCGCTCGGACACGGCAAACCGCTCGTCAGCTCGACGCACGAGCAGCTCGCCCAACTCAAACAGCGCCCCGGCCCTGAGCGGGCTATCGGGATACCGCTGCAGCAGCCGATCCAACTGCTCGATCGCCGAGTCGGCCACCGGCACGGGCCCATGCTGCGCCACAGGACGCACACCGGGGGTCTGAGCGCCGACGACCGGAGCCCCAAGGGATATCGCCCCCGCGAGCACGGCGGCAAGAACGCACGTCCAGGACGCAAGCGCGCCCTGCCACGCGGCAAACACGCCCCGCCGCGCGCCAAGAACGCTCGACGTTCTTACTCCAACGCTTTTCTTCCTTACGGCACTCATCGCGCCCCCGGCGGTGGCGCGGTGGACCCAGCCGATGTCGGCGGCGTGCTGTCCGGCACCGCCGCCCGGAAGAACAGCGCACTCCCCGCCCCGAAATCAGCGGCCTCCCGATCCTTGGTCAGCTCCGCGATGAGCGCCGTCGCCCGCGCCGTCATCTCGCGGTCCACCGCGATGACGAGGGCGTTGGCGGCCGCATCACGCCGCGCTTCGGCCGCCGCCAGCTGCTTCTGAATGATCGTCCGCTCCCCAGCCTCGCCGCCGTTGATCCGCGCCACCTGCGTATCGACCGCCGCCTCGCCCGAGCTCACCGCCTGCCGCGTCTGCACGATCAGCGCGCGCACCCGCTCGCCGCGCTGCCGCACCGTATCCCGCAGTGCAAACCCCGGGTTGCGCAGAATCGCCGCCATGAGCCCAGCCTGCACCTCGTCCGCCATCCGCTGGTACGTCGCCGCGCTCTCCTGCTCGCGCGAGAGATACTCCAGGTCATCCGACGTCCGCGACCCGGACAGCCGCTGGCGCACACTATCGATCGAGAGCTGATTCTCATGCGCCAGATCACGCAACCCATTCACCTGCACCTGAAACATCCGCTGCAACCGCGTGCCCGACGAATCGACGGCCGCGCTCACGTTCGACAGCGAGTCCTCCTGCGCGGTGAGCGCGACAAACTCCGGCTGAAGACTGTCCCCCGCCGCCGCGATCTGCGTCCGCATCCGCGCCAGGTCGGCGAGCTGCAGCGCCACCGTCGTGTCGCGGTAATGCCCCGCCTCGACCACGAGCGCCACGCCGACGTCCGCGTCGTGCAGCGATGCGATCCCGTGCTGGAGATCGGCCCGCGACAGCGCATCGGACGTCGGCCTGAAGATGGCCCGCCGCAAGAGGGCGCTCCCAGCGGCGACGCCAGCAGCCGCCACCCCGGCCGAGTCGACGCCAGCCGCGTCGAGCCGGTGCGTGAGATCCTTGACCGACACCGGCGTCGGCACGGGCACCGGCGGCGCCGCCGCGGCGCTGTCCGTCACCGTCACCCGGAGGGCATCGTTCCCCGCCCCGGCGCTGTCCGGGAACGCGATCGCCTTCCCGCCGGCGACGTCGCCCAGCAGGAGCACGTCGGCCACACGGGCATTCACGAGGAGTCGGCCACTGCCGTGCAATCCGCTCCCGTTGGGACCCACGGCCGCGGCCTCGCCGGCGACCGAATCCGCCACGGCGATGAACGCCGTCGAGGCGCTATCCGCGTGATTGAGTTGCAGCGCCGACTGCGCGTACATGAGCCGGCTCTCGTCGCGTGCCGGCAACTCCGGATACTCGCGCGCAAACTGCGCAAACGACTGGGCGGCCGGGACCACGTGGCCAGCCCGGTACTCGGCCCACGCACTCGTGAGCAGCGCCGGCGCGGCGACTGCGCCTGTCGTCGGCACCTGCTTGGCCTCGGAGTCGGCCCGGTCGTACTGCCCGCCCTCATACGCCAACTGCGCCAGCGTCAACCGCATCTGATCGGCCGCGGCGCCGTGCGCACCCGCGAGCATCGAATCGACGCCGGCCGCCGCGGCCGCGATCTTCGTCGTGTCCTGCTTGAGATCCATGATGGCCGACATGTAGCCGGCGTACGCCGCAAATGGCCCGCCGGCACCGGCGACCCGGGCGTTATCAAAGGCCGCCCGCGCCGCGGCGGGCTGCCCCAACCGGTAGGCGGCCAACCCGGCAAACAGCGACGCCGCCCCGTTCCCGGCCTCCGCGGGCCCCAGCGACCGGGACAGCTCGACGACCCGCGCATAATCACCGTCGCGATAGGCAGCCAGCAGGAGCTGTGGCTCGAGCACCGGGGCAAACCGCGCGCCGCCGGGACCAGCCAGCGTGAGCTCGGCGGCCGTGCGCAGGCTGTCGTCCATCCCCAGCCGATAGTAGCACTCGGCGATCAGAAACCGCCGCTCCGGCGCGCCACGCCACCCGAGCGTGCTATCGACCCCGCTCGCGTCCAGGTTGCGGAGCCGCACCAACGCCCGTAGCGGCCGGTCGACCATCAGGTCAAACAATGACGACCGGACCTCGGCGTCCACGGCGCGATTGCGGTCGAGGACCGGAATGAGCGTCGTATCCACGACGCGCGGCATTGCCACGGCCGGCTGCGCAGGCTGCGGGGGCGGTTGCCCCTTCTTCTTGTTGGATTGCTGCGCGCCGGCAGCTCCCGTCCCCACGAGCACGCAGAAGACGACAAGCAACCCGCTCCCGACCGAACCCGACCGCACGGCGCCCATCACTGCGGGGCAGTGTCCCGATTGGCCCACGTGGCCTGGGTCATCTGTCCGTTCCGAAGCGTGAACTGCACGTACGTGATCGCCCCGGCCGCGGCGTCGACGTGAACGGTCTGTTTCTGCGGCGCACCGTTAGCCGACACGGTGAGCGCGACCGCGTGCGAGGCCGGCAGAACGTTGGACCGGTACAGCTCGTCGATGGCGCCGTTGCCGAGCGCCCCGCTGGCAATGATCGAGTAGTGCCGTTGCGCCCCGATCCCATCGTCGATCTCGACGGTCACACTGTCGATTCGCTGCATCTGCGTCGACGAGTCCGCCCGGAACACGACGACAAGCTCGGCACCCGCACGCCGGCGCACCGCGTCGCCAAGCGACAGGAACCGGTCCCGCTGTGCCAGCAGGTTGTCCTGGGAGCTCGTCAGGAGCGAGTCGAGCTGCCGGAGCGCATACGTCTCGCGGCTCATCATGAGGGTGTTCGCCCGCTGCTCGGCGGCCTTCGAGGCGACGGCCTCGACCCGGGACTCGAGCTGCAGCCGCTGCACGCGCAGTTCGTCCAACTTCTGTTGGGATGCCTTGATGTCCTTCAAGACTTCCGCGCGCCGCACCGTGTACGGCTGGCCCGCGGTATCTCTCGAGGCCGGAGGAGGGGATGTCGGCGCATTTTGCGCCCCGAGCGACCCGCCCCCCATCAGCGCACCACACAACACCGCCGCTTGCACGGCGTACGCGGATCGCGTGATCAAGTGGTCTCCATGGAACATCATCTTTGGTCGCTCATACCCGCCGAATACCCGCCAGTGCCTCACGGATGAGGCGCGGGCGGGGCCTGCGGCGGGGGTGGTGGCGCCTGCCCTCCCGTTTCCTGCTCGACGCGCTTGAGCCGCTCTTCGAGCCGGTGCAACGCTTCAGTTTCCGCTTTCAACTCCGCCTGTGCCGCCTCACGCCGCTGCTCCAACTCGAGCAGGTTCTGCGCCTCGTACTGCTTCACCAGCTCCTGCAGCTCCGCGATACGCCCCTGCCGCTTCGCCACCTCGGCCAGCATCGTATCGCGTTCCTTCCTGAGTGCCGCTTCGCGATTCTCCAGGAAGTGTCCCTTGAAGAGCGCGAAGATGTTGCTATGCCACCCCACCGTGAAGGCGAACTTGGTATAGTGGTAGATCGCCGTCGCCGCTTCGGTCGGGTTGATCTTCTGACTGCCAGCGCCGAGCTCCGTCACTGCCACGCCCGCGCGGAGACCCCGCCAGTCGACCTGGGCGCCGACGTTGAAGTCCCAGGCGTTGTTCTCCCCCATGATCGTCACTAGCGTGTTGGGCGTTGGTCGCATCGTGGCATCGACCCCATAAAACAACCCGCCGGTAGCGTTGGACGCATAGAGCTTCACCGGCAAGTTGCCGTGGTTGCTGAACAGCCCGTCGCCGTAGCCGATCGTGAGATCGATCCCGATCTCCGGCAAGCTCGATTTGATGTCCGACAGCAGGAAGCCCTTAGTCGCCACCCCGTACACCGAGTTGTTGGTCTCGAATGAGCGATGGACGCTGTCGGCCCGGATCACCGGCGCCGACCCCCCGTTGGGGTTCACTGTTTCGCCGTAGCCCAGATTGAACCGATCGATGTGCGGGTAGGGGCCGACGTTGCGAACACCGAACGCCACGTTGGGCAGATACCGCAGGATGCTGTTCGGCGAGAAATCGCGTTCCCTGAGGAGCATCAGCTGGCCGGAGAACCCCTGCTCCGGATCCCCGGAGAACGCCGTCACCCCGACCTCGGCGCGGCCAAACAGCGCCACCGTCAGGTTGCCTTGGCTGTTGAGACCATTGTGATAGAGGGGCACCAAGGAACTCGTCTGGTAGCCCGTCCCGGCGTATTGGATCGAGAAGTCCCCGGAGAGCGGCGACACCGACGCCACCGGGATGTCGATCAACCCCGTGCCCCAATACCGCGTTTGCGGAAACTCCCCCTGGGCCGCGGCCGTGCGCGCCACGCCCGTGAGCGCGATAGCGGCCAGCAGCCATTTCGTTGCGGTTGTCATTGGGGTTTCTGCCCCTGCTGCAACTGCTGCAGCCGTTCACTGGCCCGACGAATCGCGTCCTGCTCCTCTTTCAGCTGCGTTTCCAGCTGCTGGCGCTGCCGATCGACATCGCTCAGTGCCGACCCCTGGAGCTTGGTCAACTGCACCTGCAGTTGTTGAATCTTGTGCTCACGCCGCGCGATCTCGGTCTTCATGATCTGCTGCTGGCGCTCGAGATCCGAGATCTCCGACCGCAGGAAGACACCGCGCGAGAGCTCCTTGAAGTTGCCAGCGTAGCTGAAGACCACGGCGATCTTCTTGTAGTTGTAGATCAACTCCGCCTGCGGCAGGTGGCGCCCACCCTGTGTCATCTCCAATCCGTAAATGCCGAGCCCCAAGCCACGGTACTCGGCACGACCGCCAAAGTTGAACTCCCACCCGTCGTTCTCGCCCAGCAGCGACAGCGTGAGGTCCTGGATCGGGTGCGTGCTGCCCTGGAGCCCGAAGAAGAATCCGGTCCCGGCATTAAACGACGTGCTGTACGCGTTCCCGAGCCGACCATCCTCGCTGAATAAGCCACTCCCTTCACCCACCGTGACGCTCACCGACGACGGAATCGGGACCGGCAACTCGAACGACTTGGTGGCGACGCCATAGAACGTCGGCGCCGTGTGGAAGTGCTTGTAGAAGATCGGGGTGAATCCCTTCACAAAGCCCGCCGAATCGACCGTGATGTCGTGGCCGATCAGGTAACGGTCCTCGTGCGGGTATGGGCCCAGGTTCCGAACCCCCGCGGAAATCGCCGGCATCCACGAGAAGAACTGGTGATCCTTGACCACCAGGACGCTCCCGAAGAAACCGTATTCGGGATTGTTGCTATAGAGCGAGAACCCGACGTCGAATCGTCCCAGCCAGTGGGTGTCGATCGCCCCGTTGCCGTTGAAATACGAGAAGAGGGAATTCGTCGCGCCGATCGCCGATGGAATCCGGATCCCGGAGATCGAGATGAAGAAATCCGACGACTTGGGCGAAACCCACGCCGTCGGAATTGTGATCAAGCCCGTGCCAAAATCCAGCGTCGGCCCGAACGCCTGGGGTTCCGATTGGAGAAGGCTGGGCCGCTGCACGACGTTCGTGTCTTGCGCCAGGACCGGGCGCGCCGCACACAACATCGCGGCGGCCAGGGCGGTGCAGGCCACGACCGTTGTGCGCATGAGTCCTCCTGCTCCCGGCGAGAGAAAAGTCACGTGAGACGGGCGCAAGAGCTATGCCTTGCACGGATAAGTGAACAGTGCATATGATTTTGGGGCCAAAGCACGGCGGGCGCAATGCCAGATGTCCGTACCGGCGTCGGCCCTACCGCCTCCAGACCACACCCGCAACCAACGCGAAGCCACCTGCGAATGCACGCTGCTCTCAAGTCCACACTCACCATCCCCGCGTTCATCGTGGTGGTTGTTGCTCACGCTGCGTGCAATACATCCGACGGAGCGACGACGACCAAAGGGGGGGTGACGGCACGCGCCGTGGCCAACACCGCCGCTCCGACGGATTCATTTGCGCAGAAGATCGACCAAGCGCGCATCGAAGGCAACCCGTCGGCGAAAGTCTGGATGGTCATGGCCTCGGACTTCCAGTGCCCCTACTGCAAGCAGTGGCACGACCAATCCTTCGCCGCCCTCAAGCACGATTACGTCGACAACGGCAAAGTCCGCATCGCGTTTCTCAATTTCCCCCTGCAGATGCACCCCAACGCGTTCCCCGCGTCCCAGGTGGCGATGTGCGCAGGCGCACAGGGCAAGTTTTGGCCCATGCACGATTCCCTCTTTACGGCGCAAGCCCGGTGGGCGCCTCGCCCCAACCCACGCCCGGTGTTCGACTCGCTGGCGACTTCCATTGGTATCGATACCACCGCCATGGTCAAGTGCATCGCATCGGGACAGGTGGATGCGATGATCCAGGCCGATGTCGATCGGGCCGAACGCGCCGGCGTGCAGTCGACCCCGACTATCATCATCGGTGATAAATTGATCGCCGGCGCCCGCCCGACCGACCAGTTCCGACAGGCGCTCGACGACGCGCTCGCGGCCGCGGCCGCGAAGAAATAACGGCCTCCTCGGCCGTCCTCCGCGCGGCCTACGCCGTGGCCGCCACGTCGGCCGCGGCCCTGTCACGAATCGCCGGGTGGGGCCGCCCCGGGCCGAAATGGCTCCGGGCGATCGCCGCCCGAGCCGGGGTAGTGGGCCGATTCACGACATGGGGCCACACCGCGCGGGATCGAACGCGACCGCTGCTCTGGATGCACGCCCCCTCCGTCGGCGAAGGCCTCCAGGCACGACCGGTGCTCGAACTTCTCCGCACTCCCGGCCCGACACTGGAGCCGCTCCGCACCCCCGACCTCCAGGTGGTCTACACCTTTTTCTCCCCGAGTGCTGAGACCTTCGCCAGAACTCTTCTCCAAACCGGCCTGGCCGATTTCACCGATTTTCTTCCTTTTGACACTGTCCCCGCCGCCAACGCGATCCTCGATGCCCTGGATCCCACCGCCCTGGTTTTCAGCAAGCTCGATGTGTGGCCCATCCTGGTCCAACGCGCAGCTGCGCGCGGCGTCCGCCTCGGTCTCATTAGTGCAACGCTGAGCGCATCGTCGTCCCGCACCACCGGCCTCGCCCGGGCCCTCCTGTCGGACGCCTACGCCCGATTCGACACCGTCGGCGCCATCGATCAGGCCGACGCCGACCGCTTGGTCACGCTCGGCGTCCGCCCAGACGTCATCACCATCACCGGCGACACCCGCTACGACCAGGTCTGGGCCCGCTCCCACCCGATCCTCGATCGCGAGTTCTCCTGGAACGACACGCGCCTGACAATCGTCGCCGGCTCGACCTGGCCATCCGACGAACGCGTCCTCCTCCCCGCCTGGCGTCAGGCTGTCCCCAAGGCCCGCCTGGTCATCGCGCCCCACGAGCCGACCCAGGCCCACCTGTCGGCCATCGAGGCCTGGGCACGGGCCGCTGACGTCCGCTACGCCCGCGTGGACGACCCCGACGCGGCCGCGGCTGACCTCGTCCTCGTCGACCGGGTCGGTGTCCTAGGCGACCTCTACGCGACCGCCGACATCGCCTTCGTCGGTGGCGCCTTCCACGCCGCGGGCCTGCACTCGACCCTCGAGCCTGCGGCGTTCGGCGTCCCGATCCTCTTTGGCCCGCGCTACTACGCCAGCCGCGATGCCGCCGTGCTCCTGGCCGCGGGCGCCGCCCGCTCCGTGCCGACGATTGCCGATCTTGCGGCCCAGATCCGGGAGTGGGCGACAGACGACAGCGCCCGCCGCGACGCGGGCAGCGCGGCCCGCGAGGTCGTCCGTCAGGGGTTGGGCGCCGCCCAGCGATCCGCGGCCATCGTCGGCCGGCTGCTGACCGGTTGATCCCTCACGTCACGATTCACGAAAAACCCCTGCACGAGGTGCACGCCAAGCCGCCCGACCGCCGCGTATTCCTCAGCTTGCTCGACCCCTTCGGCGATGACCATCGCCCCCTGCTCGTTCGCGAACCGCACCATGGTCTCGACGAGACGCTGCTTCGTGGCGTTGGTGTCGAGCCCCGAGATGAGTGACCGGTCCAGCTTGATGAAGTTGGGCTCCAGGTTGGCGATCGACCCCAATCCGGCATACCCGCTCCCCGCGTCATCGACCGCGAACCGATACCCGCGCGCCCGGAACGCCTGCAGCCGATCGCGCAGCCACGGATAGTCCTTGATCGCCGTGCGCTCGGTGATCTCGATGACCACCCGATGCGGATCGTGATTGGCCATCTCGCTGAACTCGGGATCCGCGAAATCATGCGGATCGACGTTGAGAAAGAGCAGCTGCCCGGGCTCCAACCGCGACATCCCCTCCAACGCCTTGGACCGGCACACCCGGCTCAACTCCCACAAGAGATTCGCCTCGGCGGCGACATCGAACATCACCTCCGGGCTCCGCAACGACCGCCTGAGCCCACGCGCTAGCGCCTCGTACCCGAAGACGCGCCCCGTGTCCGCGACCACGATGGGGTGATAGTCGATGTACACCGCGCGGTCGCGGATCGTCGCCCGAAGCTCGCCGATCTGCCGCGCGCGCTCGCGTTGCTCTACGCTCCGCGCGGCGATGGCCGCTTCCCGGATCCCGCGGTAGATGAGCCGCTCGACGCGCACCTTGGGGTCCGACTGCACGTGCGCCCGCCCGGCGTAGATCTCGGTCAGCGCCGCGATGTCCTCGCCGTGCGCCGACTCGATGCGCGCCGAGACGTACCGTTGCAGCGTCCCCGCGATCTCGGTCACTTCGGCGTCGGACGCCGCGTCGACGCCGGCGGCAGGCACGTGCAGAAACACAAAGTCCTCGTCGTGCGGGAACGCCACCACGGCGCACGACGCGGCCACCGCGCTCCGGCGGAGATAATCGCGTACGGCGTTAGCCGTCGTTTCGAGCACCGCGTCGAGCTTTTCCCAGCCGTAGATCTCCTCCAGCTTCCCGAACCGCACAAAGCGGAAGTACAGGACGATGAGCTCCCCCCGCGCCGCGATGGGCGCGCGCATGGCCTCAATGGCCTCGCTGACGAGGGGGAGCGTCGCCATCAGTGTGCTCCGCGCAACCCTTTTGGCGTCCACGCCACCCCGATCCCGAATCCGGAATCGTTGGGGGCGACGTTCGAGCCACCAAAGGTCCCGCTCACACGAATGGCGAACTGCTGCGTCAGTTGGAAGTTGCCGCCCACGTCAAACTCGAGCCCCAGCTTGTCGCAGCACCCCGACGCATCGAGCGACAGCCGCGGGTGCACGTACGGCGTGATCGACACGCCGCCATCGAGCGGAAACGTGTGCCCGGCCGAGATGCCGACCGGCAGTCGGAAAAAGTTGCCGTCCCCGAACGAATCGTAGAGCCCAACGGTGAAGAGCAGATCTAATGGCATCTCGGCGGTCGCCGTCGTGATTTGGTGTGCATACGAACCGCCGATCAACGCTCTGGCGTTCCCGAACCGCGGCGAGATAAACCCGCCTTCCACCTCGAGTTGGTTCGTAGCATCGAGTCCCTCGCGCCATTGTGCGAACACATCCGTGCCACCATCCCCGCCGTACGCCACGGCGAAGTTGAACTCGCGACTCACGACCCTCGGCCCTTGGAACGTCGGGTAATTCCACGCTTGGGCTTCCGCCCGTCCAGCAACTGCCACACCCACAAGTGCTCCCACCACCACCCGGCGTGTCCAATCGTGCATTGCCTCTCCGTATTGGTGTGATCTTGGTGCGATCTTGGTTTTATCGGCTGATCAGGTAGGCGAGGCCGGCGCCAAACCGCGGCCCCCCACGCGTTCCCGCATCCGCGCCGAGGGTTACGCCAACGCGCGGCGTCACGGTAACATCGGTACCCAACCCGGTGCGGAACGATCCGTCGCTCCCGCCCGACCGTTGAATCAGGTAAAATGGTGTGGCATACACGGATATGCCACGATTGGCACCAAGCGCATGCCGGTATCCCACGCCGACGCCAATTGGCACGTCGACGATGGTCGTCGACCCCAAGAGACCGCCGAGGCCGAGAAACCCGACCAGCCCAAAGGCACCGCGCCGCGCAAACACGGGGATCGGCAGCGTCGCGCGAACGCCGTAGGCGAACGCTGGGCCTTGAGGGAATCCTGCCCCTAGGGCAGCGCTCAGTGCCACGCTGCGCGAGTTGGGTGAGTAGCTGGCGGCGGCCCCGGCGAGCCCATGATTCCACCCGACTCCGCCGTCCGCCGCGACAATGAGCCCCGGCGTGAGAAACCCGTTCTGCAGCACCGGCGCGCCCGGAATCTGCGCCCCCACAAACGACACGGACCCGCCCCACACGAGGACAGGTCCGATAACAGTGGCGATGCGCATGCGCTCACCCCTCGCCGGCACGCTCCGTCACGATGCGTACCTGATTGTCGACCACCTGCAGAAACCCGCCCGCCACCGTGAAGGTGCGCCCGCCAACCTGCAGCGCGCCCTCGCCGAGCAGCGTCACCATCGGCGCATGCCGCGGCAGGATCCCGACCTTGCCGTCAAACGCCGGCGCCACGACCGAATCCACGTCGCCCTGAAACCACACGCGCTCCGGCGACACCAGCGAGACATGCAACATGGTTTGCCCCTCACTGGCCATTAGCTGCTCTTCGCCAGTTTTTCAGCGTTGGCGTACACGTCCTCGATCCCACCGGCCATGAAGAACGCCTGCTCCGGCACGTTATCGAGCTCACCCGCCACGAGCCGCTCGAACGATGTGATCGTGTCCTCGAGTTTCACGTACTTGCCCGGAATCCCCGTGAACTGCTCGGCGACCGCGAACGGCTGCGACATGAACCGCTGAATGCGCCGCGCCCGCCCGACGATCTTCTTGTCGTCCTCGGACAGCTCGTCCATCCCGAGGATGGCGATGATCTCCTGCAGCTCCTTGTACCGCTGCAGAATGCGCTGCACCGCCGTCGTCACCTTGTAGTGCCGCTCGCCGATGAACTGCACGTCCAGAATCCGCGACGACGACGCCAGCGGATCGACCGCGGGATAGATCCCAAGCTCCGTGATCGCGCGCGACAGCACGACCGTGGCATCGAGGTGGGCGAACGCCGTCGCCGGCGCGGGGTCCGTCAGGTCGTCGGCGGGGACGTAGATCGCCTGCACCGACGTGATCGACCCGTTGCGCGTCGACGTGATCCGCTCCTGCAGGTCCCCCATCTCGTTGGCCAGCGTCGGCTGATACCCCACCGCGCTCGGCATGCGCCCGAGCAACGCCGACACCTCGGACCCGGCCTGCGTGAACCGGAAGATGTTGTCAATGAACACGAGCACGTCGGCGTGCTCCTCGTCCCGGAAATACTCGGCGACCGTGAGCCCCGACAGCCCGACGCGAAGTCGCGCGCCAGGTGGCTCGTTCATCTGGCCATAGATCAACGCGGCCGACGAGAGCACCCCCGACTCCTTCATCTCGAGGTACAGATCGTTCCCCTCGCGCGTGCGCTCGCCGACGCCACAGAACACCGACTTCCCGGCGTGTCCCTTGGCGACGTTGTTGATCAGCTCCATGATGATTACGGTCTTGCCCACGCCCGCGCCGCCAAACAACCCGATCTTGCCGCCTTTCACAAAGGGCGCCACGAGATCGATGACCTTGATCCCCGTCTCGAACACCGCGGTCTCGGGCTCGAGATCGACAAACAGCGGCGGCGCGCGGTGAATCGGCCACCGGACCGCGTCGGCGGGGATCGGCGGCCCATTGTCCACCGGTTGGCCAAGCACATTCAAGATGCGGCCGAGCGCCGGAGCGCCGACCGGCACCGTGATCGGACCGCCAGTGTCGATGACTTCCATCCCGCGCTCGACGCCATCGGTCGATGACATGGCGACCGCGCGCACCTGATTGCGGCCGATCTCCTGCTGCACCTCGACCACGACGTTGATCGCCTGCCCGCCAGTGTCGGGGCTCGCGGCCTTGTTGATCGTGAGCGCGTTATAGATCTCCGGCAGGTTGCCAGCCTCGAACTCGACATCGAGAACGGGCCCGATCACCTGCACGACTCGGCCGACGTGTTGATCCCGGTCGCCCCGTTGATCTTTGTCGCCCCGCTGATCCTTGTCGACCCGCTGATCCTTGTCGACCCGCTGATCCTTTCCGTTGCGTTGTTCCATAATAATTTTTCTTCCTTATCCCTCGAGCGCCGCCGCCCCACCAACGATCTCGGCGATCTCTTGTGTGATTTGCGCCTGCCGGGCGCGATTGTACGTCCGGCGTAACGTCGTGATCAGATCGTTCGCATTGTCCGTCGCGCTCTTCATCGCCGACCGCCGCGCCCCCTGCTCCGCCGCCGCCGTCTCGACCATGCTCCGGTAGACCGCGTTCCGCACATACGCCGGCAACAATTCGGTCAGAATCGCCTCAGCCGACGGCGCCAGGATGTAATCCCGCACCGGTGCATCAGCCTTTCGCTCGGGCGGCGTCACCGGCAGGATACGATCCGCCGTCGGCGGCGTCGACAGCGCCGACTGGTACTTGGCGTACACCACATACACGGCGTCGAGCTCCCGCTTGGCAAAGGCGTCCATGACGCCATCGACCAGTTGCCGCGCATCCGCCGGCGTCGGCGCATCGCTCAGATCCGTCCGACTCGACGCGATCGCGCGCCCGATGTACCGGAAGTACCCGAGTCCCTTACGGCCCACCACGTGCAGATCGACCTGCGTCCGCTCGCCTTCGAGCGTGGCGATCAGCCCGCGCGCCTCACGCGTGAGGTTGGCATTGAACCCACCGGCCAGCCCGCGATTCGACGTCAGCAGAATCACCGCGGCCCGCTTCACCTCGCCAGGCTGCCGGAGCAGCGCAAACCGCTCGGCCAGCTCGGGCGAATACAGATCCGCGATCACATCGCGCAACACCGCCGCATACGGCCGCGCCGCCACGACGCGATCCTGCGCCCGCTTGAGCTTCGACGCGGCGACCATCTCCATCGTCCGCGTGATCCGTCGCGTGTTCTCGATCGACTTGATCCGCCCCCGAAGCTCCCGTCCTTTAGCCACGCGCGCGGGCGTCCAGGAATTGTTTGGTGAACTCCTCGATCCCCCGCCGCAACTCGGCGTCGGTCTCCTTCGAGATCGCCTTCTCCTTCCCGATCTTATCGGCGACCTGTGGATACGACACGGCCATAAACGCCTGGAACTCCCGCTCCCACTGCCGCACGTCGCTCACGGCCACGGCATCGATCAACCCGTTGGTCACCGAGAAGATCGACATGACCTGCTGCGGCATCGGCATCGGCTCATACTGCGGCTGCTTCAGGATCTCGACCGTCCGCGCCCCACGATCCAGCTGCCGCCGCGTCGTGGCGTCCAGATCCGACGCAAACGCCGAGAACGCCTCCAGCTCGCGGTACTGCGCCAGATCGAGCCGCAACCGACCGGCGACCGCCTTCATGGCTTTGGTCTGAGCCGACCCACCAACGCGCGACACCGAGATCCCGACGTTGATCGCCGGCCGCTGCCCGGCAAAGAACAAGTCGGACTCCAGGAAGATCTGCCCGTCCGTGATCGAGATGACATTGGTCGGGATGTACGCCGACACGTCGTTGGCCTGCGTCTCGATGATCGGCAGCGCCGTCAACGACCCGCCGGGCTTGAAGATCGTCTTGTTGTCCACGATCGCGTCGTCCTCACGCAGCTTGGCCGCGCGCTCGAGCAACCGCGAGTGGAGATAGAACACGTCGCCAGGATACGCCTCGCGCCCCGGCGGACGACGCAACACCAGCGAGATCGACCGGTAGGCGGCGGCCTGCTTGGTCAGGTCGTCATAGACGACCAGCGTCGCCTTCCCCTCGTTGTACATGAAGTACTCGGCCATCGCGCACCCCGAGTACGGCGCGATGTACTGCATGGGGGCCGGATCCGACGCCGAGGCGTTCACGATGATCGTGTAGTCCATCGCGCCCACTTCGCGCAGTTTGGCCTCGACCCCACGCACGGTCGATGCTTTCTGCCCGATGGCGACGTACACGCAGATGACGCCGGTCCCCTTCTGATTGATAATCGTGTCGATGGCGATCGCCGTCTTGCCGATCCCGCGGTCGCCGATGATCAGCTCGCGCTGGCCACGGCCGATCGGGATCATGGAATCGACGGCCTTGATCCCCGTCTGCAGTGGCTCCTTGACCGGCTGCCGCACGATGATCCCCGGCGCCATCGACTCGACCTTGCGCGTCGTCGTCGCCTGGATCGGCCCCAGCCCGTCGAGCGGGCGGCCGAGCGCATCGACGACCCGGCCGATGAGCGCCGGACCGACCGGCACCTCGAGCACACGCGCTGTGCGTCGTACCTCATCGCCTTCGCGGAGCACCAGATAGTCGCCCAGGACGACCGCGCCGATGTTGTCCTCTTCCAGGTTGAGCGCCAGCGCCGTCACCTGTTCCTTGGTCTCGGACGCCGTGATCTGGAGCATCTCGCCCGCCATCACCTTGTCGAGCCCATAGATGCGGGCGATGCCGTCCCGCACCTCCAGTACCGTCCCGACCTCTTCGGCGTTCAACTCATGGAGGTCTGCCGCCTCGATCTCGCGCAGCAGAATGTCTTTGATTTCGCCGGGGCGCAGCGTAGTCTCAGAGGCCATACGGGCTCTTGGGGGGCGTGGGGGTTGGGCTAATTCTGGTACAGCTTGTGAAAATTATCACAAGCGGGCATGACCGCAACCCTAGTCTACAACCGGTTGTCCAACCCTGCGCCCCCAATTTCGCACGACTTCGGTTCACCCAAGTCCCTGAAATGATCCTATCGCCTGTTGTCGCGCTCCTCCTCGCGGCCACGCCGCCAGCGACGGTCTCCGCCCCCATTGCCGACGTCCACTACGACGTGACCGTCGACACCTCGACCGTCAAACACCGCTCGATCGACGTGACGATGCACTTCCGCGTCACCGGCCCCGGCCCTGTCGTCCTGGCCCTCCCAGCCTGGAGCCCAGGCCACTACACGCTCCTCTGGTTCTCCCGCCGCGTCTCCCATTTCGCGCCATCAACCGACGGCCACCCGGCGGACTGGCGCATGCTCGACTACCAGACCTGGCGCATCGCCGCCAAGTCAGGGCAGCAGATGACGGTCTCCTTCTCGTACGTGGCCGACACCATCGACCGTGCCGTCGCCTGGACACGCGCCGACTTCGCGTTCTTCAACGGTACCAATCTCTTTCTCTATCCGGCCGGCCGGGGATTCGAGTGGCCGGCCACCGTCACCGTCCATACGTCCCCGGCCTGGCGCATCGCGACCGGGCTGCCCGCGTCGGCGACGCCACACACCTACCACGCCGCGACGTACCATGAGCTCGTCGACCACCCGGTCTTCGTCGGACACTTCGACGTCGACAGCACCGCGGTCGGCACGCACTGGATCCGGTTCGTCAGCTACCCCGTGAGCCCCAAGTTCCCCGTCCGAGCGACGCGCACGCTCGGCTGGCTGGCAAAGCTCGCCCCGGCCGAATCCGCCGTCTTCGGCGTGACGCCATGGTCGACGTACACCGTCCTCCAGATCGCCGACACCGCGGTCAACGGCGGTGGCCTCGAGCACGAGGACTCGCAGCTCGACGAAGTCACCACCAGCCAGCTCGATGCGAGTTGGCTCCCGTGGCTCTACGCCCACGAGATGTTCCACTCGTGGAACGTCAAACGCCTGCGCCCCGCCGACCTGGTGCCGTACCGCTACGACGACGCGCAACCCACCGGGTGGCTCTGGGTCAGCGAAGGCATCACCGACTATTACTCGGATCTGTCGACGCTGCGCGCGGGAATCGACGACTCGACGGCATTTCTCTCCAATACCGCCAACAAGATGTCCCAGGTGTCCGGCGCCCCACCGACGGCGGAAACCGACGCCTCGCTCTCGCCGTGGGTCAACCCCACCGATGGATCGGCCGGGATCTACTACCCCAAAGGATCGCTGACCGGGTTCCTGCTCGACATCTGCATCCGCGACGCCAGCAACAACCGTTCGTCGCTCGACCACGTCATGCGCACGCTCTACACCACGACCTACACCCAGCACCGCGGGTTCACCCCCGGCGACTGGTGGGGCACGGTCTCACGCGCCGCCGCCGGACGATCGTTCGTCGAATTCAACCGACGCTACATCGAAGGACGAGAGCCGCTGCCCTACGACTCGGTCGTCGCCCTGGCCGGGCTCAAGCTCCAGCGCGATTCCATCGAATTCGTCCAATTGGGCGTCGGCACGTCAGCCGACTCGCTCGGGGCACACGTCGAGTACCTCGTGCCGGGTGCCGCCGCCGCGACGGCCGGCGTGCAGCTTGGCGATCATCTCGTGAGCTTCGGCACCGTGACGTTCCGGAACGACTCATCGTACTTCGAGCTCGCCGCCCGCTACGGCACGACCACCGACACGATCGCGCCCCTCGTCTTTCGCCGCGCCGCCGCGATCGATACCGTGCCCATACGGATCGTGCGCGTCCCACGCGTGGAGGCCCATCTCACCGTGGACCCGAACGCGTCCGCGAAGGCAGCCCGCGTCCGCCACGGTCTGTTCACCGGAGCCTAACGCACGTACGATGCACCGTTGATGTCGATGGTGGTCCCGGTGGCGTGACGCGCTAGCCCCGAGACCAGAAACGCCACGACGTTCGCGACATCCTCTGGGGGGGCCATGCCCCCCATGGGGATGTCGCGCGCGAGCGAGGCCAGCTGCTTGTCCGAGATCGTCTCCTCGGCCATGTCCGTCCGGACCCACCCCGGCGCCACACCGTAGGCCACGATCCCCTCCGTGGCGAACCCGCGGGCGATGCTCTTGGTGAGGGCGATCAACGCCCCCTTGGACGCGGCATACTGCATGTACGGCGGCTCATCCCCACGAAAGCCAGCCCGGCTGGCGACGTTCACGATCGTCCCCCCGCCCCGCGTCCGAAAATGCCGGATCGCCTCGCGACAGAGATCCGCCGCGGCGATCACGTTGACCCGCAGCGTCCGCGCCCACACCTCGCCCCACGCGTCGTCATCCACCCCGGCCGGGGAACACATCGCGGCGTTGTTCACCAACGCATCGACCCGCCCGCGCCACGCCACGGCCGCGCCCCAAATCGCGGCCGGCGCCCGAGGATCCTCGAGATCCCCCGCAACCAGATGACAGCGGCCCGCCGCGCACCCGCCCGCGACCTCCTCAGCCGCGGTTCGACTGCGCCCGTAATGCACCACAACATCCGCGCCCGCGGCCGCCAGCGTCCGCACGGTGACGGCACCGATCCCGCGCGACCCGCCCGTCACGAGTACCACCCTGCCTGTAAGATCGATCATAGGCCCAAGAACATATATGTTGTCTTACCCATATGGATGCGCCAGCCGAGAAAGTTGAGCCCTACGGTCTCCGATC
>DATMNB010000014.1:0-9694 GCA_035569435.1 Gemmatimonadaceae bacterium | reverse complement strand
TACGATCCCTTGGTGGCGCGCAACGCGCATTTCAACATCAACCGGCTTGGCGCCGAGATCGTGGAGTACGTGACCGATATGTATGGGACGACGGGGAGCACGTTGCACGGCGATGTGGCGACCGACCGGTTTGTCGTGCGGTGGCGACTGACCGAGCCGCCCGCGGCGGCGCCGCCGGCGCGTGCGGACGATCGCCGGGTGGTGATCCCCGCGGTGGGCGACGTCGCGACGCCCGAGTGGCGGGAGCGGACGCGCGCGGCGTTCACGACGGCGCTCGCCGAGGGCTATCGGGTGACGGGGTTCAGTCGGGATGCCAATGAGGCGCACTACATTCTGACGCGCGTCCCATGATTGTCGACCGCATCACGTTGCGCGAGCTGAGGCTCCAGTTGCGCGAGCCGTTCCGCATCTCGTCGGGGATGGTGAGCGAGCGCCGCATCTTCCTGCTCGAGATGGTGGATGCCGACTCGGGCACGAGCGAGTGGTCGGAATGTGTGGCCGGCGAGTGGCCAAACTACACTGCGGAGACCGTCGATACCGCGTGGTGGGCGATCACGACCTGGTTAGCGCCCAAGCTCCTCGGACGCACGATCGACGACGCCGGGCAGGTGCGCGCGCTGCTGGACGCCGACGTCAAGGGTCACGCCATGGCCAAGGCTGCGCTCGAGATGGGGTGTTGGGCCCTGGCGGCCAAAATCGCGGGCGTGCCACTCTCGCGTCATCTGGGCGGCACGCGCGACCGCGTCGTGACGGGGATCTCGCTCGGGATCCAGGACACGCCGGCGGCGCTTGTCACGCGAGCGGTGGCGGCGCGCGACGCCGGCTACCGCAAGATCAAGCTCAAGATCGCGCCAGGGCGCGACGTGGCGTATGTCGCCGCGGTCCGGCAAGCGCTCGGCGACGAGGCCCACATCATGGTCGACGCCAACACGGCATATACGTTGTCCGACGCCGACCACCTGGTGGCGCTCGACGCGTTCGATCTCATCATGATCGAGCAGCCGCTCGGGAGCGATGACCTGGTCCGCCACGCCGCGTTACAGCGGCGACTGACCACGCCGATCTGCCTCGACGAGTCGATCACTGATCTGGATCGCGCGGCCGACATGATCACCCTGGGCGCCGGGCGCATCGTGAACATCAAGCCCGGCCGAGTCGGCGGGTTCAGCGCGGCGCGGGCGATTCACGACCACTGCGCGCGGCATGGTGTTCCGGTCTGGTGCGGTGGGATGCTGGAGAGCGGGGTCGGGCGGGCGCACAACGTCGCGCTCGCGTCGCTGCCCAATTTCCTGCTGCCCGGCGACTTGTCGCCGAGTGCCCGTTACTGGGCGCAGGATATCGTCGAGCCGGAGTGGACCATGGATGGCGAGGGGATGGTGCGGGTGCCGCTCGACCGGGCGGGAATCGGTGTCACGGTGGCGGTCGACCGGGTCGATGCGCTCACGGTGCGGTGCGAGGTGTTGCGGGCGCCATGAGTGACCATAGTGCGTTTGCCAGCGACAATTGGGCGCCCGTTCACCCCGCTGTCCTGGCGGCCCTGACGCGCGCCAACAGCGGCCATGTGCAGCCGTATGGCGCCGACCCGTTCACGGGTGAGGCGGTGGAGCGCGTCAGGGCGGCGTTTGGCCCGTCGGCGGACCCGTACTTTGTCTTCAACGGCACCTCGGCCAACGTGCTGGCGATCGGTAGTTGCTGTCGTCCGTATGAGACGGTGATCTGCGCCGAGACGGCCCACATCGTCGTCGACGAATGCGGGGCCGTGGAGCGGCTGCTGGGCGTGCGGCTGACGACGGTGCCGTCGCCGTCGGGCAAGCTGACGATCGATGGCATGATGTCGCGCGTCGAGGGGAAGGGCGACGAGCACAAGGTGCAGCCCAGGTGCGTCTCGATCGCGCAGTCGACCGAATGCGGCACCGTGTACACGGCGTCGGAGGTGCGGGCCCTGGTGGAGGCGGCGCACGCGGCGGGGCTGCTTGTGCACATGGACGGCGGGCGGCTCGCCAACGCCGCCGCCGCGCTCGGCGTGTCACTGGCCGCCACCACGGTGGAATGCGGCGTCGACGTGGTGTCGTTTGGGGGGACGAAGAACGGGGCGATGGCGGCGGAGGCGGTGATCTTCTTCAACGCCGAGTTGGCGCGGGACTTCGTCTATCGGCGCAAGCAGATGGGGCAGCTAGCCTCGAAGATGCGATATGCGGCCGTACAGTTCACCGCACTCTTGACGGACGACCTGTGGCGGACGAATGCCGCGCACGCGAACGCCATGGCTCGGCGGATGGCCGAGGGGCTGTCGGCGATCCCGAGGGTCACGCTCACGCAGCCGGTCGAGGCCAACGAGGTGTTTGCCACGGTGCCGCCGGACGCCGTGGCCGATCTCGAGCGGGGCGGGGCGTTCTATGTCTGGGATGCGCGGCGCACGGAGATCCGACTCGTGTGCGCGTTTGACACCACGCCGGGCGATGTGGATCGCTTTGTCAGCCACGCCCGGCAGGTCCTGCTGGACTAGACGGGCGTGTACAGCTCGGCGATGCGGCTCTCGGCGATGGGATAGAGACCGTTGGTGACGTACTGCGCGAAGTGCGGTGACGCGCGGTGGGCGTCGAGCGCGGCCTGGTCGTGATACTGCTCGTACAGGTGGAAGCGGCGCGCATCGGTCGTTGACTGGTGCGCGATGTACATGGCGTTCCCGGGTTCCTGGCGGGTCGCGGTGGTCAGCGCGCGAAAGAGATCGATGGCGTGGGCTTCGGCGCCGGCGCGGATCACGTAGGTCACGGTCAGGCAAATCATGGCCAAGACCCTACTACACCGTCGCCGTGACGCCGCCGACGACGTCGCGGTAGCTCGCATCGAGTCGGTCGAGCTCCAGGTCCCAGCCGAGCGCTTCGGCGGTGGCCCGGGCGCCGAGCGAGAGTGCACGCTGGCGGGTCGGGTCGATCGCGAGGGCGACCATGGCGTCGGCCATCGCGCGCGCGTCGGCCGCGGGGTAGGCGATGCCGTTCTCCCCATCGCGGAGGTGGTCGGCGACACCGCCGGCCGGGGTGGCGATCACGGGGAGCCCGGACGCCATGGCCTCGAGGACGACGAGGCCGAGCGTCTCGGTGAGCGAGGCGAAGACGAATGCCTCGGCGCTGGCGTACAGGGCGGGGAGCTCGGTGCGCCGGTCGAGATAGCCGAGGAAGGTGACGCCGGGAGGAGCCGCGGCGCGGAGGATGGGTTCGCGCGGACCCGCGCCGGCGATGACGAGTCGCGTGCTGTCGGGCGGGAGGGACGGGAGCGCCAGGCGATAGGCCTCGACGATCTGCTCGACGTTCTTTTCGTGCGCCAGGCGGCCCACGTAGAGGAAGGTGAACCGGCGGCCGAGGCCGAGCCGCTCGCGGAGCGCGTCGCTGCGGAGACGGGGGTTGTATGCGGTCACGTCGACGCCACGCCCCCAGACCTCGACGTCGCGGATGCCGAATCGCAGCAGGTCCTCGCGCGACGGCGCCGACGGCGTGTAGGTCCGGCGGCTCCGGCTGTGGAAGCGGGTGATGTAGGCCTCGATCGTGCTGCGCAGCCAGGGGATGCCGTAGGAGTCGGTGTAGCGCGCGAAATCGGTGTGATACGAGGAGACGAGCGGGATGCCGAGCCGGCGGCCAACGAGCTGACCGACGCGGCCGATGACGAACTCGGTCTCGCTGTGTATGAGGTCCGGCTTGAACTGGCGGGCGACGCGGTACACCGCCGCGAATGGCGGCGCGGTCAGCCGGACGTCGGGGTAGTAGGGGAAAGGGATGCTGGGGATCGCGGTCACCGCGTCATCGTGGCCGTTGCCGTACTCGGTGAAGACGCTGTCGGTGATCTCGGGATAGCGCGGCGCGACGACGGCGCACTCCCAGCCGCGCTCACGGAGTCCGGCGACAGAGAGGGCGGTGACGACCGAGACCCCATTCACCTGGGGCGGATACGTGTCAGTGCAGTAGAGAATGCGCATGCAGTGATTCAACCGTCATCGAAGCGTTACGGACCTGTCGCGGGACGGCGCCATGTCCGGTACTGCCGTTCGCCAACTTATGAAGCGCGTAAGAGATGCGCGCTCAGGGACCAGGCCGGCTCGGGCCACAGCGCGCGGCAATGTATCCTACCCGCCCAGGAGCCGCCATGATCAGTCCGACCGACGTTCGACGAGTGGTGTTGGTGGTGCTCGACGGACTGCGTCCCGATGCCATAGATCGGTACGATCTGACGCACGTGCGCGGCCTGGCGGCCGCGAGCGCGTCGACGCTCGCGGCGCGGAGCGTCAGTCCCAGCGTGACGGCTGCCGCGATGGCGTCGGTGTTCAGCGGCGTGCCGCCCCAATACCACGGACTCGAAAGCGACCGATTCCATATCCCACGAAGCCGGGGACCTCTTCACCTCCTCCCCCGCGTACTTTCCGAGGCCGGCTATCCAATGTCGGCCTTTATGCATTCTGTCCCCCGTCTGTACACCGGACTGGCGCGGCGGATTGCGAAGCACCTGGGTGTCGAGTCGCCGAATTTTGGTGGTGAGTGCGCCGAGGAGATTCTGGCGATGGCGCGGCCGACGCTTCGGACCCAACGGCGTGGTCTGGTGTTTATACACTGGCCAGACGCGGATCGCTTGGGGCATGAGCATGGATGGATGACGCCTGGGTACGAGCGGGGGGCACGGCAGCTCGATGCGGCGCTCGGCACGCTGGTCGCCGATCTCGACCTGGCGCATGATCCCGCGACGCTGCTCATCGCCTGCTCGGACCACGGTGGCGGCGGCGCCAAGTTGACGGACCACGATAGCGATCACCCTTCGGACACGACGATCTTTGTGATGGTAGCAGGTGCAGCGGTCGAACCATGCGAGCTGACGGGCGCGGTCTCGCTCGTCGACATTCCGGCGACGATTCTGTGGTCGCTCGGCGTGGCTCGTCCGGTGAGTTATGCCGGTCGGGCGCTGACGGACGGCTTTCTCGAGGCCATGGCCGCTGCTTAGCGCGGCCTAGCGCCACCGCAAGGCTCAGGCTAACTCTGTTACATAGTCGTTTCTGGTGTTGCGTACCGCCGTCATGGTGAGGTGCTAGGCTAAGCATATGGGATCGACCCTTCTGGCTCGACTCGATGCGCGGGATCGCGCGCTGTTTGATCGGTGGATGCTCACGCGGTCGACGGCGGGGCGGCACGCCTGGGTGGCGGTGACGCACCTGGGCGGCGTGTGGTGCAGCGTCGCGGCGGCGGTGTTGCCGCTGCTGATTGCCAGCGCCAGCGTGCGGGCGGCGGCGGTGCGCGCATTGCTGGGGCTGATCCTTTCGCACGGGATCGTCCAAGTGCTCAAGCGGAATATTCTGCGCGAGCGGCCGTCGGAGCGGTTGGGGTGTGAGACGATGGTGCGGGTTCCGGACGAGTTCTCGTTCCCGTCGGGGCATGCGACGGCGGCCATGGCCGTTTGTTTCGCCTACGCCATGGCGTTTCCGTTGCTTGCGGCGCCACTGCTGGCCCTCGCGGCCGCCGTGGGGTTCTCGCGGGTGCGGTTGGGCGTGCACTACCCGGGTGACGTCCTGGCCGGGCAGGCGATTGCGGTGGCGACGGACGTCGCGGTCATCCTCCTCATGCGGCCAGCCTAGGCGAGTCACCCTCGCGGGGTTCGTTGCTAGGCGGGTCTTGGCTCGTTTCTAGGTAAATGAGCCTCCCTAGCCCAAAAGAACCGGTCGAGAATCCCATCACACCGCTCCAGATCAAACGGGAGCGGCTGCGGTTCTCCACGTTTCGGTTTGTCCGCACGCCGTCGGGGTTGTGCACCGCCGAGGTGGAACTCGAGTGGGTGGATGGCGTGACGGTGGTGGGGCGGGCGAGCGGGCAGTCGAGTCCCATGGGGGATCTGAGGGTGGCAGCCGAGGCAGGGCTCAAGGCGCTGGAGAGCTTTGCTGGCGGGGCGCTCGCATTCGATCTCGCTGGTATCAAAGCGCTGCGTGCCTTTGACGCAAATATCGTCATCGTCGCCGTCGGCGTACGCAAAGGAGAAGGGCCCCAGCGGTTGCTTGGCGCCTACCTTGCGGAGAGCGACCCCGTCCGAGCGGCTGTTGTCGCCGTGTTGAACGCCACTAACCGGTTGCTTGGGAATTTCATTGCGACTCGGTAGTGGCGCCATGCCACACCGCGGGGTAAGGATTCCACGGATGTCTAAATGTTTGCATAGTGCACGCGTCGCCGCGGGCTTGGGGCTCGCGGGCCTCGTGGGTGCCTGTGGAGGGCATGCGCGCCCCGCGCCGACGCCAGCGCCGAGTGCGCCGGCTGGTGGCCCGACGACGGGCGTCCCGGCGCCGCCCCAGGCGAAGTCCGACACCGCCGGCGCGAAGCGAGATACCGTGACGCGTGCCGAGGTGGTCGGGCAGGCGGCAAGTGTTTTTGGGGACAGCCTGGCACGCGACAGCGCCAAGCTCGCCATGGCCGCCGACACGGCGCGAACGTCCGCCGATTCCGCCGTGGTCACCTGGGACATCGATGTCCGGTCGTACGAGACGCAGCGGCGGGTCGCGCGATTTGTCGCGCTGTTTGCCGGCGAGTCGCGCGACCATTTCCAGGAGCAGGTTGAGCGCGGGACGCGGTACGAGCCCATGATTCGCGCGAAGCTGCGCGCGGCCGGGCTGCCGGAGGACATGACGTATCTGGCGTTGATCGAGAGTGGCTACTCGCCGCAGGCGTACTCGCGGGCCGCTGCCGTCGGGATGTGGCAGCTCATGACATCGACGGCGCAGGGTGCCGGGCTCCGTGTCGATTGGTGGGTCGACGAACGCCGCGACCCCGTCCGGTCGACGGATGCGGCGATCAAGTTCCTGCGGTATCTCAAAGACCAATTCGGGTCATTGTATCTGGCCGCGGCGGCGTACAACGGTGGGCCGGGGCGCATCTCGCGCGGGCTGACGCGGTATGCCGACGATCTCGAGGGGCAGAGCGGGGACGACCTGTTCTTCGCGCTGGCCGACAAGGATTACTTGCGCGATGAGACCAAGAACTACGTGCCGCAGTTGATCGCGGCCGCGCTTGTCGCCAAGGAACCGACGCGCTATGGCCTGCACATCACGGCGCTCGAGCCGTACACGTACGATTCCGTGCGTGTGGGGCCGGCGACGCCGCTGGCCGCGGTGGCCAAGGCGTGCAATGCGACGACGACCGCCGTGGGTGAGCTCAACCCGTTCATCCTGCGCGGCATGACGCCGCCCAAGGACTCGTTCACGGTGCGCGTGCCGCCCGGTCATGCCGATGGGTTCGACTCGGCGTTCGCGGCGCTGCCCAAGAGCGAACGTGTGTCGTACACGAAGGTCGTGTCCAAGAAGGGCGAGACGATGGCGACGGTCGCGCATCGGGCGGGGATCACGGCGAAAGAGCTCGGGTGGTACAACCCCAAGGCGCCGCACAGCAAGAGCGGCCGGCTGCCGCTCGGGACGCCGCTTCTGGTGCCGACGTCCGTCGCCCTGGCTGGGGCGGTTGACGTGCCCGACCCGTCCATCGAGCGGTACGGGACGGGTGGGGGGATTCACATTGTGAAGCGTGGCGAGTCACTTGGGCTCATCGCCAAGCACTATCACACGTCGGTGGCGGCGCTTATGCGACTCAATGGGCTCCGCAAGAGCACGATCCTGCCGGGGCAGGCGCTCGTGGTGTCGGGGACGCGGCGGGTGGCGCACAAACACCACCACCCACAAACCTAGGCAAACCCACTGCTCTCGAAGGGCACAGATCTGAGCGCGAAGCGCTCAGATCATCAAACGAGATGGCACGAAGAACTAGTTCGTTGTGCCTTTGCCGGTATAGCCGCGCAAGACGACGCGCTCGTAGCCGTTCGAGGGATCGAGGCCAAGCTGGCGTGAGAGATTGACCGCCTGCTCGCCGCGATTGTAGATGAGCAACGCGGTCTTCATGTTGCCGTGCGTCTCACGCACGAGCGAGCGCAGGTAGCGGAACCCACAGCGCAGGTTCGTTTCCCGATCATAGAGTCCGTCGCGCGTGATGCCCGGCACAAAGTACCGCGCCGTCGACGGCATGATCTGCGTCAACCCGATCGCGCCGACCGGGCTGGTGGCGTGCTCGTTGAACTGACTCTCGATACGCACGAGCCGGAACGCCAACTCGGGCTCGATGCCCTCGGCTTGCGAGACATCATAGACCGACGCGGCGAGATCGGCGCCGATCTTGTAGCGGCTCGAGTAGTCGAACACGGCGTGCATCCGCTCGAGCTGTGAGTTGGCCAGGTCGAGCTGCCCCTGGACGGCATCCAAGCGATTGCGGATCTCCGATGGTCCCAAGACCAGGAGCGGGGTCGCCTCGGGCTCGGCGCGCGCTTCACGCGGCCGGTGTCCCGCCCACACGATCAACAGCGCGCCACAGGAGGCTACCGCTACGATCGCCCGGCGCCACTGCTTATGTCGGCGCTCACGGTCGCCAAAATACGTATACGTGCCTCGTAACGCGCGCATATCACCTCATCCAAGCTCAAGGTCAGTATTCCTTACTTAGGGCAACCGGTGTGCCATTACGCACGAAACCAGTGGCCGCTCCGTCCTCCTCCCTTCTCTTCGAGCAAGATGTCCGAAATCACCATGGCTCTATCTATCGCTTTGACCATGTCATACACGGTGAGCAGCGTCACCGACACGGCCGTTAGCGCTTCCATCTCGACCCCTGTCTTTCCGACAGTCCGCACCGTGGCTTCAGCCAGCAGACCCGGCAGCGAATCGTCAGCGGAAAGTGTGACCTGCACATCCGTCAGTGGCAAGGGGTGACACAGCGGAATCAGCTCGGCAGTCCGTTTGGCTGCCATGATGCCAGCAATTCGTGCCACTGTGTACACGTCACCTTTTGCGACAGTGCCTGAACGAATGACTTGGAGTGTATCGGGGCGCATGCGAATCACTCCTGTCGCGCGCGCGACACGCTCGGTGTCCGCTTTCGCGCTCACGTCCACCATGCGCGCGTCGCCGTGCGCATCGATGTGCGACAGTTTCTCGTCGCTCGCGGTCTCGTCGCTCATACGCGATCCTCGGCCAGCGTCCGCAAGAGTGATGCGGTGATGAGCTGCGGATTCACGTTGCCATTTGCCTGGCCTTTGGCATCCTCGACCGCGCGCATCCCGTGCTCGGCGGCGCGCGCCGCGCGCTCGTCCGCGTTCCGCGCGGCATCACGCGCGCGGGCATGGAGCAGGGCAATCATGGCATCCAATGTATCGGCAAACGCGCCGCGCGCGCCCGTCGAGCCTTGTCGCAACGCGAGGCGATACCAGTCGGCGTGATTGGTGGCGGAGAGCAGCGCGCGCGCGGCCTCCGTGGCATCCGCGGCGGGCGCGCCGGCGAGCAGCACGCCCGGCGCACCGGCCGCGCGCGTGATGCGGTCCGCCTCGGACGCGCGATCGCCCGCGCGCTCGAACCATGACGCCACGCGAGGGTGCCGCACGAACTCGCGCACGGCATCGTCGCCGAGTGGTGGGACGCGGACGGCGACGACACGCGAGCGGATCGTGGGCAAGAGCGCGGCGGGCTCGCGTGATGTCAGGACAATCGTGGTGTCCGCCGGTGGCTCCTCGAGCAACTTGAGAAATGCGTTGGCGGCGAACTCGGTGCCCTCCTGCGGAACCATGCGCTCGGCGTCGCCCACGACGACCACTTTGCGACGGCCGATGGCCGGACTCATCGCCGCCGTCCGCACGAGGGCGC
>DATMNB010000013.1:0-6503 GCA_035569435.1 Gemmatimonadaceae bacterium | reverse complement strand
CGGTCGCTCCTCTGGCTGAGTACCGCCGCGTTGCTGGCGCTCGGGCTACTCAATGCCTGGCTCATCGACCAGAGCGTTGCGTGGCCGGTGCAGGAGCTCAAGGAAAAAATGCGGCGGCTGGCGGTCGGCGAGGTCAATCTCGAGGTGTGGATCACGTCGCGCGACGAGTTTGGGGAGCTGGCGCGGGCGTTGGAGCGGATCATCTCGGCTGAGCGGGTCATGGCGGGGGCGGTTGGAGCGTTGGCGGCCGGAGATGTGTCGGCGCCGATCACGCCGCGAGGGGAGCTCGATGTCACGGGGCAGGCCGTGTCGCAGTTGCAGGCCACCGTCGGGTCGTTGCTCGAGGTCATGGCGCGGTTGATTGCCGCGGCCAAGGCGGGGCGGTTGACCGAGCGGGGGCCGGCCGATGCGTATCAGGGAGCCTTTCACGATGTCGTGCAGGGGATGAACGACACGCTCGATGCGATGGTGCATCCGTTGGCCGAGGCGTCGAAGGTACTGCAGCGCGCGGCGGGGCGGGATGTGACGGCGCGGATGGTCGATACCTACACAGGCGACATGGCCGACTTCAAGTCGACGCTCAACTCGGCCGTGCATAACCTTGACGACGCGCTCATTCAGGTCAGCGGGGCCGCCGAGCAGGTGGCCGCCGCGTCGGAACAGATCCGGATCGGGAGTGAGTCGTTGGCGCACGGAGCGGGGGAGCAGGCCGCGGCGATTGGGACGGTGTTTGAGGAACTGCAGGAGTTGGCGACGCTCGTGCAGCAGAACGCCGAGAATGCGGCTGCCGTGCGTGGGGATGGCAATGGAAACGCGAGTGGCGCCGCGCGTCGGGCGGCTGGGATGCGGGAGTTGTCGGACGCAATGAAGCGCATCGAGGCGTCATCGGCGGCGATTGTGGCGATTGTGCATGCCATGGACGACGTGGCGACGCAAACGAATGTGTTGGCGCTCAATGCCGCCATCGAGGCCGCGCGGGCGGGAGAGGCGGGGCGGGGGTTTGCGGTGGTGGCGCAGGAGGTACGGAGTCTCTCGACGCGGAGTGCCGAGGCGGCGCAGAGTACGGCGCGGCTCATCGAGGATGCACGCCGGCATGCCATGAATGGGGCGGCGATTGCGAGTGAGGTGTCGCTCGTGATGGAGGAGATGGCGAGCGGGAGTGAGCGGCAGCGGGAGGGGGTCGAGCATATTCGCGTGGCAATGGAGCAGGTCAATCACGCGACGCAGAATGTGGCGGCCAGCTCCGAGGAGTCGGCGGCGGCGGCGCAGGAGCTCCAGAGTCAAGCCGAGGAGATGCGTGGGTTGGTGAATGGGTTCCGGTTGACGGGGCACGATGGGAGCCGCACGCATCGGCGGACTGGTGGGACTGCGGTGAAGAAGCTGGCAACGGTGGGGTAGCCACTCGTAGCTTCCTACAGTGGCTACTACAGAAGAAGCCTGGTTGAGAGGACCCGTGGCGGGGGTTGATCCGTGGCTTCAGCCGGCGGCCCACGCGTTGATACAGGCGGGCGAGGAGATGGCGGGCGCCGCCGAGGGGCTCACGAGCGATCAGCTATGGACCACGCCGGGTGGTGCGGCGTCGGTTGGGTATCACCTGCGGCACATCGCGGGGAGCATCGACCGGTTGCTGACCTATGCGCGGGGCGCGGCGCTCGATCGACGCCAATACGAGATGCTCGCCGCCGAGTCACGGCCGGGGACAGGGGATGCGGCAGCGCTGGTGGGAGAGGCGCGCGCAGCGATCGCTGGCGCGCTGGCGGTCCTGAGGGATACGCCGGCCGATGGGCTCCTCGAGGCGCGGACCGTTGGGCGGAAGGCGCGTCCGACGACGCTGCTCGGGCTCCTGTTCCATATCGGTGAGCACACGCAGCGGCATGCCGCTCAGATCATCACCACTGCCAAAGTCGTCCGCGCCGGATGAAGTTTGGGGGCATGCGGATCGCGCTGAGTCTGGTCGTACTGCTCATCGAGGCGGCCAGCGTTGGGACGCTCGGCGCGCAAGCCGTGTCGCTGGAATCGGCCAGTCGACCGCTCATCGCGCCCCCGGACACGGTGAAGACCGGCGAACGGGTCCGGGTGTGGGTGCGCGAGCGCGACGAGGCGCCGGTCGATCTGGTCGGGACCGTGCGGAACATTGGTCGCGACTCGTTGTTCCTGGCGCCGTCGCATGTGCCGGTGATCGGCCTGTCGCTCACGCACGTCCGGCACGTGGAAATCAGCGAGGGCGTCCGCTCCGCCGCGCGGTGGAAGGGCTTGTTGATCGGCGCAGCGATCGGTGCCTTGGCGGGTGGCACGGCTGGCGTCATCATCGGCAACGCGTCGAAACACAACGCCGCGCAGTTGGGCGAGGCCGGCATCGCGGGCGGGTTTGTGGCGGGCGGCGTTGTCGGCTACCTGGTGCCTGGCGAGAACTGGCACGAGGGCGTCGTCGCGGGCCGCCCTGCGCGCGCGGTTGGTAGCCCGGGTCCTAGCCCGGGCTCCTAGCTCCGGGTCCTAGAACGTCAGGTGGATCGGCATGCCGATGCGGAGCCCGTCGGCGCTGGGCACCACGGTCGGGAACTGCAGCGCGAGCGCCGGGCGCCGGGTGTCGGTCGTGGCAGTGAGGGTGCTATCCGGCGGCGGCAACTGCGCGTTCCGGTGGTTGGCGACGATGACCGCTTCGATCGCGCCGAGCAGCGTCACCCCACCAGCGATGCCGATGCCGGCGGCCAGGTTCTTGTGCTCGGTCGCTTGATATGGCGCGGTGTACGGCACGCCGTTGACGTCGACGTAGTGGTGCAGCTTGGTCACGGTCTGGGTCGTGAGCGCCAAGGCGACGCCGCCGCCGGCCGCGCCGGTGACGAACACGCCGAGGATGTACTGCCCGGTATAGTATTGACCACCGCCCGGGAGGAGTCCAAAGGCGAACGCCGCGCCCGCGCTCGGCATCTCGTGGCGCAACTGATCGATGCGCTGCACGACGTCGCCGCGATCATCGGCCGCTGGCGCCAGGCGCAGGTAGGCGTTGAAGTCGCGGATGGCGTCGCCCTGGTGGTGCTGGCGCGCGCGGACGAGGGCGCGGTCAAAGTACGCCGGCGCGTATCCGGGCGCGCCGTGGGTGACGTTGCCAAAGGCCGTCCCCGAGGCATCCCAATCGCCCGCATCGTACGCCTTCAGGCCTGACTCGAACTGCGCGACCAGGGTGGTGCCCTGTTGATTGACGGCCGGCGCGAGGAGCGCCGTCAGACGGCCGCGGACGCCGGGCTCCTCGCCGCCCTTGGGCGCGATCGAGAGATACCGGCAGTACTCGTGGACGGCCCTGGTGGTGTCGCCTAGCTCTTCGTTCTCGCGTCCCAGCCGATAGGCGAGACTCGGGTCGGACGGATTCAGCTGGGCCGCCTGGCTGAACAGATCCCGCGCCGACTTGTGGTCGCCCTCGAGCGCTGATTCGCGCGCCACGGTCCCGAGGCGGTTGGCTTCTTCCGTCTGCTCGCGGACGGGTGGCGCCGGCGGGGGAAAGACGGGGCACGCCGCCGCGGTCGGCGCCGGCGGCGTCCGTTTGAGGGAGAGCGTCTGGGCGGCCAGTATGCCGGGCACGCATGCCGCCGCTACGACGAAGGTTTTGAGCGTCACGGTACGATGTTAATGGTCGTGGTGCCGACGATGCTGCCGTCGGTTGCGGTCGCCGTGATCGTCACCGTCTCGGTGACGACACCCGTCGAGGTGACGGTCACAGCAGTCGAAGCAGGAATCGCACCAGAGGGCGGAGATCCGTTGACGGTGAGTGGCGCGTTGGCGGGGTCGGACGATGCCCACGTCAGCGTCTCCGACGTCGTGACGACGTTGCCAAACGTATCGAGCACGGTGGCTGACACCGGCTCGCTGCTCGGGTCGACGACACCAATCGTGCTCAGCGTCGTGGTACCGGCCGCGGGTGAGAGCACCACGGTGCCGACGTGGCCCAACACGACGACCGAGGCTTGCCCGACGACGTTGTTGGCCGTCGTCGCGGAGATCGTCGTCGAGCCAACCCCCGCGCCGCTGGCGGTCACGACGCCGCCCACGACGCCGGCGACGTTGGACGTCGATGCCCAGGTCAGAGGGACACCGGTCAACACGTTATTGCTCGCGTCGCGCACGGTCGCGGTCAGGGTCACTGCGTTGCCGGGCGCCGAGGCGAAGATCGTGTCCGGGGTTGGGGCGAGCCTGACCGACGCCGGCGGAGGCGCGGTTACTGTGAGCACCGCCGATCCCGACACGCTACCTGACGTGGCAGTGATGGTCGTCGAACCCTTGCCTACGGCGGCTATCGCGCCAGAACTGGCATCGATCGTCGCAACCGACGTGGCGGACGACGACCAGGTTACGGGTCGATTCGCCGGAGTAGTCGTGGCGGTCGCTTGACCACTCGCGCCAACGGCCAGCGAGTCGTTCGGAGGTGACAACGTGACGGTGACGGCAGTGGTCGGCGTCTGCACGACGGTGAGCACGACGGAGCCTGATGCGCTCCCCGACGTCCCGGTGATCGTCGTCGATCCGGCGGCAAGAGCCGTGATCGTCCCCGCACTGGGGTCGATCGTGGCCACCGACGTGTTGGACGACGACCACGTGACGGTGCGGCCGGTAGGCATGGTCGTCGCCGTCGCGCGACCCGTTCCGCCGACGACCAAGGTGTCGTTGGCCGGGCTCAGCGAAACGGTCACGCCGGTAGTGGCCGTGGGGATGACCACGGTAGTGTTGGTGCCTGAGACGCCTGACGTCGTGGCGGTGATCTGAGTCGAGCCGGTATCCACGCCGCCGGTGACGACTCCCGAGCCGCTGACGCTGGCGATGCTGGGGTTGGCCGATGACCAGCTAATCGTGCGCGTGACCGTCCGTCCCAGCGAGTCGATGACCGTTGCTGAGAGCTGTCGTGTGCCGCCCTGCACGACGGTATCGAGCGCGGGAGTGATGGTCACGGACGCGATGCCGATCGGCCGGACGACGATCGTTGCCGCGCCCTGCGCAGATCCCGACGCGGCGAAGATGGTCAACGTGCGGTTGGTCGTGATGCTCGCCGAACTGGAGGCGGTGACGAGTCCGGTCGCGCTGACCGTGGCCTCCCCAGTGTTGCCCGAGGTCCAGGTCACGGGGCGACCGGTGAGCACGTTGCCGGCGCTGTCGAGCGTCGTCGCGGTCAACTGCACCTGCGAGCCCGCCGTGAGGGTGTCCAGGGAGGGCGTGATGGTGACGGTCTTGACCGGGACGACTGCGACGGTCACTGCCGCGGCACCAGTCGCTGTGCCGCTCTTGCCGGTGATGAGTGCCGTGCCCACCCCAACGCCCGTCACCAAGCCGCTGGTCGTGACGGAGGCTATCGCCGGGGTGCCGCTCGTGTAGGTCACCACGGCGCCCGTGATCGGGTTGCCGCTGGCATCGGTGACCGTGGCGGTCAACTGCAACGTCTGGCCAACAAGCAGGTTGGCGACGCTAGGCGAAATGACGACGCTGCTCGCGGGCGGGTTCTGGACCGTGACCGTCACGTGCGCAGAGATGCCGCCGGATGTGGCGGTGATAATCGATGTACCAGCGGCGACGCCGGTGACGACACCAGTCGCCGGGTCGATCGTGGCGACGGCCGTTGTGGCGGAGGTCCAGGACACCGGACGTCCGGTGAGCACGTTGCCGCCGGCGTCCTTTGCCGTTGCGGTGAGCGTGGTCGTCTGCCCAACGATCACGGTCGGCGCGGCGGGGGTGATCGTGATGGACGCCACCGGCACGTTGCTCACGGTGATCGATGCCGTGCCGGTTGCCCCGCCCGACTTGGCGGTGATCGTCGCCGACCCGACAGCGACGGCGAGCACGAAGCCGGCTTGATCGACGGTGGCGGCGGCTGTGTTGCTGCTCGTCCACGTGATCGGGCGTCCGGTCAGGACGTTCCCAGAGGAATCCTTGAGCGTGGCCGCGAGTTGGACGTTTTGGTTAACGAACAGATTCGAGGATGCCGGTGCGAGCGTGATCGACGCGACGTTCTTGTGGGTCACGACGATCGTAGCCGAGGCCGACACGCCGCTGGCGCTGGCGGCGATTACGGCCGTGCCCGAGTCGACAGCGGTCACGTGGCCACTCTGATTGACGGTCGCGATGCCCGCCGCGCTGGTCGACCAGAAGAGCGTCACGCCCGCGATCGGACTCCCGTTTGCCGACTGGGGCTGCGCGGCGATCGTGACGGTGTCGCCGATCTGGATCGTGTCGGTGCTCGGTGTGAGCAGGATCTTGGATAGGCCGCCGCTGCCGGTCGGGGAGTTGTCTCCGCTCCCGCCGCAGCCGAATACCAGTGCCAGGCCAATGAGACCGGCGTGGCGTAGTGCCAGCCGACCGAGTCGAGTGTGCATTTGTGAATTGCGGGTGAACCGTCTTATCGCGTGCCACTCACGGCGACCGGAATGGAGCGGTGGGTCGTGCTCCCGTCCCCAAGCTGACCGTCGCTGTTGTCTCCCCAACAGACTGTGGTACCGCTGACGGTCACTGCGCAAGTGTGAGAC
>DATMNB010000012.1:0-2904 GCA_035569435.1 Gemmatimonadaceae bacterium | reverse complement strand
GATCGACGGCGGCATCGACACGGCCCACGTCGATCTCAAGGCCAACCTGTGGACGCGGCCGGCGGACGCACCCGCGGATGGGCACCCGAATGAGTCTCATGGGTGGAACTTCATCGGTGGGCCGAGTGGCCAGAACGTGGGGCACGACACGTACGAGCTCACGCGGGTGGTCGCGCGGTGTCGGCAGGGCGGTGTGGAAGGCGGTACCCCACCGGTGTCGCCGGATTCCACGTGTGTGCGGTTGGACAAGGAGTTCATGCGGCTGCGCGGTGAGGCCGAGCGGCAGCTCGCGAATGTGCAGCGGGTCGCCGGCGTGCTGGACACCGCCGATAAGGTTCTCGAGCGGGCGCTCGGTCCGGGGCCGCTGACGGTCGAGCGCGTGCAGGGGCTGCAGGCGACCGAAAGCAGCACGGCGCGGGCGCAGCAGGTGTATCTGTCGCTCGCCAAGCAGGGCGGCACGCCAGCGGCGGTCGCTCGCGCGCTCACTGGCATTCAGTCGCGCGTCAACTACGGACTCAACCCGTCGTACGATCCCCGGCCCATCGTCGGCGACCAGTATGGCGACGTGCGCGAGGCGCACTACGGGAATGCCGATGTGATGGGTCCGGACGCCTTGCATGGCACGCACGTGGCCGGGATCATCGGCGCGGTGCGCGGGAATGGCGTCGGGATCGACGGGGTCGCGCCGGCGGTGCGCATTATGATGGTCCGGGCCGTGCCGGACGGCGACGAGCGGGACAAGGACATCGCCAATGCGATCCGGTTCGCGGTCGACCATGGGGCGCGGGTGATCAACATGAGCTTCGGCAAGTCGTACTCTCCGCAGAAGGTGGCGGTCGATGACGCGGTGCGGTACGCGGCGGCGCACGATGTGTTGCTGGTGCATGCCGCCGGTAACGATGGCCAGGACGTGAGCATGGCGCCGACGTTTCCGTCGCCGGTGTACCTGGACGGCGAGACGGCGCCGAACTGGATCGAGGTCGGGGCGTCGTCATGGGCTGGCGGGGACCACCTGGCGGCGCCGTTCAGCAACTATAGTAAGACGAAGGTCGACGTGTTCGCGCCCGGCGTCGACATTCTGTCGACGGTGCCGGGGAACGCGTACGCGCGCGAGAGTGGGACGAGCATGGCGGCACCGGTAGTGACGGGGCTCGCCGCGTTCCTGCTCGACTATTATCCGCACCTGTCGGCCGTGGAGCTCAAGCGCATCATCCTGCAGTCGGCGACGCCCTACCCGAGCGAGATGGTGATCCGGCCGGGGTCGAAGGACGAGCGCGTGCCGTTTGGATCGTTGTCGGTGACGGGCGGGATCGTGAATGCGTACGCCGCGCTGCGGATGGCGCGGGACGTCGCGTCGGGCCGCGTTAGAGGAGCGTGACTGCTGAATCGGTGGCCGCATGTGGGAGCCAGGAGTGTGTCGGAGACGTGTGGCCGGTTTCTCCCTAATCCCTTTCGTCACGACGGCGCGTACTCACTTCTTATTGGGCGACCACGCTGTCGAGGAGTCATAGCGTTCTAATGCCGGGTAGCCGGCTGAGTTGAGCTGTCGCTGGAGATTCTCGATCGTCAGAACGCGCGTGTCTGACCGTGCGAACTGGTAGGAGCGCCGCGTCCCGTCTGCCGTCACGAAGTACCGGTAGTTGGCGCCAACGTACGGCGGCTGATGCGCTTTGAGCTGCCAGGGCGCGGCGTTGGGTGGGCCGTATGACACGTCGTAGACACGGTGCCGCTGGCCCTGGTCGTCGGTGAAGTAAACGCGCCCGTCGGGGGTGATCTCGACTGCCGCCATCTCTTGTGGCTAACACCGGGCGTAGACACCGGGCCGTCTGCTAACGATATCCATAGTCGCGCTACGCCGCGCCTCCTCTCTATCCACAGCGAGCGTTTGTATCGCGACCGATCCTGTCGGCAAGCTCGCTGGAGAGTTTGCCGAGCTCGACGAGCCGCACATTGACCGGGAGTAGGCCGTTGATGAAGCGGATCAACGCGCCTGCCTTCTCGGCGATATCGATGAGCCGCGGCAACTCGTTACGGCCTGTCCACGGTGCAGCGGTAACGTCCATCAGCGCGTCCGCGTGGTCGTGCAGCGTCTCGAGTTGTTCGGCGCTCATCAGCATGGGGAGCGGGGAGAGTTGGGATGCGCGATCGACGCTCTGGGGACCGAAGTTCTTTTCGTACCACTTGTCCATGGTGGGGCAGTTGTCAGTTAACACAGCGATCGGCACGTCGCCCCACTGCTCCCAGCCGACGACGCATCGGCGACCGTAGATCGTAAAGTCCCGGTTGCCGCACCGGTGGACCATCACGATTGCGGGTCGCTCTGTCTGCCCAGGAACCGGGTACGCGTGGCACGGGCTGCGATACGGCACTCCGTTGAGCTCGGCGAGAGTCGGTTCGCGGCATTCGATAAGCGCCGAACCATCGTTGGCCCCGGCGTCGCGAGGCATTGGTCGCTGAGCGTCCACCGCGGTACCTCCCGGGTTATGTCCAATGGCCGCCCGTGGCCGCGTTAGGGCGGGCCGACAATAGACCCGCCGCTCCGCAAAATCGAGAAGGCGATCGACTGAGTCTTAACCCATATTGTCGGAGAAACGCGTTGTCACGGCGTCAAACATTTTCAGCATAGAAAACGCATGTGTCGGTAGCCCGCGACTAGGCGCTCTGATCAGGCCGGTTCGCGAGTCTCCGCAGCCGTCGTTTCACGCACGGCCGGTCCGGACTGATGGGATCACCGGTACTGCGGTGAGGGCGCACACCCGCTGATCGCAAACGCGACCAGCATTTTGTAAGACACTACAACTGAACTAGTTGGAACGACGGCCGCTCGAGTGAAGTTTTGCCCGGTGGGCCTGCCGAAAGTGTGTGAGTTAGGACGGGGATTTCACCTCCGAGTGTCGGTTCTAG
>DATMNB010000011.1:0-7058 GCA_035569435.1 Gemmatimonadaceae bacterium | reverse complement strand
GCGCCTTCGATCGAGTCCGTCGCGGGGTTCGGCGGCGCGGCCGCACCGATCCACACGTCACACTGGCTGGGCGACGTGGTCGCCGGAACGTAGACGTTCGTCGCCGTCGCCGACCAACCGGTCGCCGTGTTGTTCGCGACCGTCACCGTGTTGCCCTTCGACGTCTGGTACGAGCCATTCGTCTTCAGGGTCCCCGTGGTGGCGTAGGTCGTCTGATCCGAGAAGTACGCCTCTTCGATCGTGACCAGGTTGCGCAGGTCAGCCTTCATCGAGGCGACATACGCCTTCTGCTTGGTGCTCGCGAACTTGGGGATCGCGATCGCTGCGAGAATGCCGATGATGACCACGACAATCAGCAGCTCGATCAGCGTGAAACCTTTCTTGGCCGTGCGCATCATTGTGCCGTACTCCGGAGGAATTGTGTAGCGACAGCCGTTCGGCTGCCGGTGCTGCGACTGTTTGACCGGGGTCTAAAGCAACCACCGGGCCAAACCGGTCCCATCTATTTAAGTCGTTGTCTTCACACACTTTAAAACTTGCATCTCAGAACGTGGGTGCGCAGAACGCAGGGTGTTTTGCACGACGGCTTGCACTCTGCGAACCCGCGCGCTGTCGTGAAACACCACACGTTCACGACAGCGCGAACGCGCCGATTAGTGGCAGGTCGGCGCGCCTTCGATCGAGTCCGTCGCCGGGTTCGGCGGCGCGGCCGCACCGATCCACACGTCACACTGGCTGGGCGACGTGGTCGCCGGAACGTAGACGTTCGTCGCCGTCGCCGACCAACCGGTCGCCGTGTTGTTCGCAACCGTCACCGTGTTGCCCTTCGACGTCTGGTACGAGCCATTCGTCTGCAGGGTCCCCGTGGTGGCGTAGGTCGTCTGATCCGAGAAGTACGCCTCCTCGATCGTCACCAGGTTGCGCAGGTCGGCCTTCATCGAGGCGACATACGCCTTCTGCTTGGTGCTCGCGAACTTGGGGATCGCGATCGCTGCGAGAATGCCGATGATGACCACGACAATCAGCAGCTCGATCAGCGTGAATCCTTTTTTGGCCGTGCGCATCATTGTGCCGTGCTCCGCGGAAGAAATATGTGATGGACTGCGTACTACCGGTGTGACCGGCTACCTGTCGCCAAAGCAACCACGAGGCCAGAACGGTTTCAGAACGGTTTCACCCGCTTAAGTGGCCACATACCGACTGTATTCAGACGTTCCCAATGACCGCGCGATTCCTGACCTCGCGTTTCACCACGCGTTTTTGCACTCTGCGATGTGCGCCATGTCACACTGATGCCTCGCACCATCCGTCATGACCGACGAGCGGCCAGCCGCGTCACAGCCGAGTCCTGCCGCCGCGACGCCGTCGTGTCGCCATGCGCCAGCAGCATCGCGGCGTAGCCGGCACGCAGAAACTGCACGTCCGGGTGATCGGCGATCGCGCGTCGAAACGCCGTATCGGCCATCGCGAAGTCCTGGAGCCGTTGCGCCGACAGGGTGACGTACCGAATCGCCCGCACCGAGTCGGGGCTCAACCGGTACGCGGTCCACGCATCCCGCATCGACGCGGGATAGTCGCCCCAGGCATACCGGATCTCCGCGGACCGCATCCACGGCGCGAACGCCGACGAATCGGCGGCCACCGCGCTGTCCAGCAGCGCGAGCACGGTATCGTGCGGACTCGTGAGCGCCAGATTGGCTTCCACCCCGGCGAGATACGGCGTGGCATCGCCCCGAAAGAGCGTCCGCGCCCGCTCGGCTTCGCGCTTCGATGCGGGCCAGTTCCCGGCCAGGTTGAAGATCGCCGCGGCCGTCGCGTGCGCACGATACGACTCCGGCTGCTCCGAGAGCACCGCCACCGTCATCGTCTTGTTGTCGTGCCAGATCGGCGTCCGCGTCCACGCCCGGATGGCGAACGCCAGCCCCACTGCCGTCGCCAGCGCGTACACCGGAGCGGGCCGGCGGGCCACCGCCCACTGCGCCAGCCACCCGGCCAGAATCGCCGCGCCCACACTCGGGAGATACAGCGTGCGCTCGGCGATCACGATGCCGGAGGGAAAGAACACGTTCGACACCGGCGAGAGTGCCACGGCAAAGAACACAAACCCAAACGCCACCACCGGCGCCCGCCGCCACGCGACCACCGTGCAGGCGATGATGACCGCCAGCAGCCCGGCGCCCACCGCCACGAGCGGCGTGAGCCCCGACACCAGCACGATCGTGTTCGGCATGTAGTCGACGTCGAGCTGCATCGGCATGACCATCAGCCGGACGTATTCGGGGATGAGACGCAGGACCGTCAACCACCGCTGCCACACCGGCGCGCCCTTCCAGGTCGGCGCGATGAGCACAAAGTGCCCATGGCGGAAGATCCACGCCAACACGCCGGCGTAGAGGAGCCCGACGACGACATAGCCGGCATAGAGCCCGCGCCGCGCGATCACCTGGTCCCACCCGTCGCCCGACAGGAGGAGATCGGCGGCCGCGGCCAGGCCGACGAACACGACACCGCTCTCTTTGGACAGGATGGCGAGCGCGAAGCACAGGATCGCCACCGGCGATCCCCGCCGGTGCGCGAGTAGTCCCATGAGGACAAACGCTGTCATCATGATTTCCGAACGGCCAACGATGTTCGACACGGCTTCCACGTGCACCGGCTGGACCGCGAACAAGAGCGCCCCGACCGCGGCGCCGAGGGGCGACAGCATCGTCCCCAGGTACCGCCACACGAGGACACAGGCGAGTGCATGCCAGGCAACGTTCACCAGGTGAAACCACCAGGCCTGCCCCGGCGCCAGCATCCAGTCGATCGTGAACGCCGCGATCGCCAACGGCCGGTACTGCCCCGCGTGCGTGGCCTCGGGCCAGTAGGAGTGCAGGAACCCGCGCCACAATCCCGAGGCCTCGCGCACCATGGGGTTGTTGATGATCACCCACAGATCATCGAAGGTGAACCTGTTGGCCAGCGCGTTCGCATAGCACAGCACGGCCACGGCGACGACACACATCGCGACGCGGGTCGGCGGCAACGGATGCTCACGAGATGACTGTGCGTCTGGCATGGCTCGAACGAGGACGATCCTAGGGGCCGTCCGTATCCAGGGCGTCGATATCGCTGCGCGCCGGCGGGCTGGCCGCGGCCAGGCTGTCCTGCCGCGCGGCCATCGCGGGGTCACCAATGGCGCGCAGCATGGCCGCGTAGCCCAGGTGGAGGTTCCGATTGCGCGGATGATCGGCGAGTCCGCGCCGGAACGCCGCCCGCGCGGCGGGCACATCCCCCAGGTGCTGCGCCGCGCCCACCTCGAGCGCGATCGCCCCCGCGAACCGCGAATCCATCGCGTAGGCGTGACGGGCATCGGCCCGCACGCGCGGCCAGTTACCGTACACCGCGTAGATGCGCGCGCGCCGCACGAGCGGTGCCGCTTCCGTCGGCGCGATGGCCACCGCGCTGTCCAACAGCGTCAACGCCGTGGCGGTGTCGTGCAACGCCAGCGCGGCCTCCGATCCCAATATGTACGGCCCCGGATCCGCGGGATAGAGCTCCCGGGCCCGCGCCGCTTCCCGTCCCGAGGCGGCCCACGCATTGGTCTTGGAGAGCACAATAGACGCCCATGCATGCCCGCGGTACGACTCTGGGTGCGTCTCGAGCCAGACGAGCGCCAACGATTTGTTGTCGTGCCAGGCCGGCGTGCGCACCCATCCGCGCACGGCGAACACCGCGGCCGCACCGGCCACCGCCCCGAGGATCATCGCACGTGGCACGCGATCCGTCCGCCGGCTCGCGACCGCGGCGACGACCCATCCCATGACCAGCACGGCGCCGACGCTCGGCAGATAGAACGTCCGCTCGGCGAGCACGATCCCCGACGGGAAGAAGACGTTGGCCACTGGCGACATGGCAATGGCAAACCAGACGAGACCGGTCGCGACGACCGGCGCCCGCCGCCACGTCAGCACGATGATCCCGGCGATCACCACGAGCAGCGCGGCGCCGAGGAGGACCATTGGCGTGACCGTCGTCACGAGCACGAGCGTGCGCGGCGTGTAGTCGATCGCCAGATCCCACGGCCAGACCATCAACCGCACGTATTCCGGCACCACGCGCAGCATGGTGAGCCACCGGTCGACCGTGGTCGCGCCATCCCACGTGATCGACTGCACCACCAGCGCCTGGCCGCCACGAAACACCCACGCCAGCAGGCCGGCGTAGCAGGCAATGACCACCCCGTAGGCGGCATACCACGCGCGCCTCACACGCAGCGTCGCCCAGCCGCCCTCCGTCAACAGCACGTCGTGGCACACGGCCAATCCCAGGAGGACGATCCCGCTCTCCTTGGACAGCAGTGCCAGCACATACCAGCCCACCGCGCTCGGGCGCCCCGCCCGATGGGCGAGCAACCCCGCGAGCACGAATACCGCGGCCATCAACTCGCACCGGCCGACCGTGCTCGAGATCGCCTCCACGTGTACCGGATGGACCGCGAAGAGCACCGCCGCGGCGATGGCCCCCATCTCCGGCAGCACCTGACGGGCAAGCCGCAGCACGAGGACCGTTGCCGCCACGTGCCAGCCGAGGTTGACCAGATGGAACCACCATGCGCCGCCATGGGCCACCGCCCAGTCGACGGCAAAGCTGGCAATCACCAACGGCCGGTACTGACCGACCAATCCGTTGGGCCAGTACGGCGCGCCGAACGCCCGCCAGATACCGCTGACCGACGCGACCAGCGGATTGTCGAGAATGATCCACCGGTCGTCGAGCGCGAACCCGTTGGCGATCGCGTTGGCGTAGGCCAGGAAGGCGATCAGGGCGATGGCGATCGTCCACTGCCGTTGGCGACGCTCGGTCTCGTCTGAGGTCATGGCCGTCTCGATGCCGCGCTGTCGGCCGCGACGATGGTCTGACGCAGCGCCGGATCCGTCTCGCCGTGCGCGATCCCCTCGACCGCCACGGCCCGCGCGTCGGCGTACTCGCCGGTGCGCACCAGGCAGGCGGCCAGGCGGACGCGCGGCGGCACCAGCCATGGCATGACGCGCAGCGCGCGACGCCAGAGCGGAATGGCCCGGTCGCACGCCCCGTCACGCGCGTACACATCGGCCAGCAGCGCCAACGCCGGCGGATAGCCCCGCGACAAATCGATCGACCGGCCCGCCTCACGCGCCGCGTCGTCGGTGCGTCCCTCGTTGAACAATTGGTCGGCCCACAGATAGTGTGTGTAGTAGTCACGTGGCGCATCGATCACGCCACGCGCAAACAGCGTGTGGTCATCGTGCCAGATCGGCTGTCGGATCGCGCTCCGCCACACGCCGGCGGCGATGCACACCGCCGCCACGACGCGCAGTCCGCGCCACTCGCCCACGATCGCCACAACACCCCCAACGGCCAGCGCGGCACCGACACTCGGGAGAAAGAGGGAGCGCTCCGCGAGCAGCACGCCGGTCACGAACAGCAGGTTGCTCACGGGGACCAGGGCGAGCGCCGTCCACCCAAGACCGAACGCGATCGCCGGCGCGCGGCGCCGCGCAACGATCACCGCCCACACGACGGCGGCAACCATCAGCGCGCCCACGAGCGCCGTGCCATCAGGGTGGGAGCGAATGGGGATGGCTGGCGGATTGTACGAGATGGAGAGATGCGCCGGCCAGACGAGCAGCCGCACCCACTCGGTGACCACGCCGAGCATGGTCCATAGCCGGGTTGGCAGCGACGCGCCGGCGAGCATCGGGTGGCCCGGATCGCCCAACACTGTGCCAATGACCGCGTAGCGCAGCGTCAAGCAGCCGACGAACGCCACCAGGAGCGCGAACGCCAATGGCCGAAACGCCGCCAGCTGGGCGCGCCACGGGCGGCCGTCGCGAACGACGGTCAGCGCCGCCACCAGCAGCAGCGCCGGCAGCACGATCGCGGATTCCTTGGACAGGATGCCAGCGGCGTACAACAGCGCGATGAGCCAGCGGCTCCGGGCGCCGCCACTCGGGGAATCGAGGAAGACGAGCGTGGCGGTCGTGACGGCGAGCGTCGCCAGCAGCTCGCTCTGGCCGACACAGTTGGCCACGACTTCGACGTGCGCCGGATGGACAGCGAACAGCGCGGCGGCAATGACGGCCGCGGACGGCGGCACGAGCCGGCGCGCCAGCCCGTACACGCTCAGGGAGACGCCGGCGTAGAGCACGATATTGACGATGTGGAACGGCAGCGGCGACCCCTGGCCCACCACCCATTCCACGGCCCACAGCGCCGACGTCAGCGGCCGATAGAGGGCACCGCCGACTCCCGGGGGCCAATACGGCTGCCCCCATACGTGCACCAATGCCGACAGGCTGTGCGCCGCGGCGTTGGACAGGATCAGCGAGACGTCGTCGTACGCGTACCAGTTGTGCAGCCCGTTGATCGACGCCAGCACCGCCAGCGCGACCACGAGGACGAGCTGCGTCTTCTCGTGGCTCAGCGACCCATGTTGTACCGGACGATGTGCACGAACGCCGCCATCCCGTCCTTCCAGCCGATCTTCTTCCCCTCGGCGTACGTCCGCCCCGAGTAGCTGATCGGCACCTCGTAGATCCGCGCCTGCGCCTGCGCCAACCGCGCGGTCACCTCGACCTCGAACCCGAACCGATCCGACGTGAGGTGTAGCGATCGCGCCAGATCGCCGCGAATCGCCTTGTAGCACGTCTCCATGTCGGTCAGGTTGAGATTCGTGAACATGTTGCTCAACGTCGTCAGCGCCGCGTTCCCCACCGAGTGCCAGAAGTAGAGCACCCGGTGCGGACCACCGAGAAAGCGCGACCCAAAGCACGCGTCGGCGACCCCGTCGATGATCGGCTCGAGGAGCCCCGGCCAGTCGGCGGGATCGTACTCCAGATCGGCGTCTTGCACGATGACGATGTTGCCCGTACTCGCGGCGAGCGCCGTGCGGATCGCCGCGCCCTTGCCGCGATTCCCGTGATGCCGCACCAGCTTCAGGCCGGGCGCTGATCGCAATTCGAGCAGCCGCTCGAAGGTGCCGTCGGTCGAGCCGTCGTCGACCACGATTATTTCCGCCGCCAAGCCGGTCGCCC
>DATMNB010000010.1:0-13621 GCA_035569435.1 Gemmatimonadaceae bacterium | reverse complement strand
CGTCACCGTGCACTCCGACGTCGACGTCCGCCCGTACTCGAAGTGCCCGTGGCTCGTCAACACCGCCACGGACCGCGCCGACATCCCAACCACCCCCGCGCCCACGAGCCCCGCGCGCTCCGTCGTGCCGAGCACGCGTCGCACCACGTCGATCCGATGGCCGGGCTCGAGGTTGTCCAGCGCGCGCGCGTGCCACAGCGCGGCATTGATCGCAGCGGGTGGCCCCGGCTCATCCGCCGTGTCGGGCACATCGCTCTCGTCAACACTCGTGCGCGCTGCAAGCGACTCGGCTTTCGCCACCGCAGCCTGTAGCGAGGCGTCGTCGAGCCGCGTCGTCGTCACGCCCGCCGACCGCGCGCCGTACCCGGTCATGATGCCCACCGTCGCATAGCGCGTGTCGCTCGCACCGATCACGGCGTTCCCGGCGAACTCCGTGAACCCGGTGCTCGCGCCATCCACCGTCACGATCGCCGTTGGTGCCGACACGAACCCCAGCACGCGCTCGGCGATCACCCGCGACGTCTCCGCGGTGAACGGGAGGTCCCCATCCGCCGCCTCGAAGAGGGAGACCGGCCGCGCCTTGCCCCTCACACCGCGAGCCCGCTACTCGTGATCGCCACCCCCCGAAACCGTCCAGGAACCGCCCGCACCGTCGCCGTCCCGACACCCACGCTCTCCGCGCTCGCCGCCCCGCCTACCGCGTCGAGTGCCATCCACAACTGCTGGGTCCGAAACTGCATCCCAACGTCCCGCACAGGCTCCGCCACCTTCCCATGTCGAATCACGTACGCGAGCGGCGCCCACCACGCCCCCGTGTGCAACGTGTCATCCATCCCCCCGCTCAGCTCGTCCGTAAACAGAATTCCCCGCTCGACGTCAGCGACGAGTTCCGCGACGCGTGCAGCCGTCCGCCCCGGCCGCATGACGACGTTCGGCATCGCCTCGCGCGGCGTGGTCAACCCGCCGCCCGACGCGCACCCGTTCGACCGCGCCGCCCGTCCGCGCTCGGCATACCACCAGTCGAGCGCCGCCGCGCCCTCTCGCGTCGTCTGGTAATCCACGAGGACACCCTGATCGATGAGTGGAAACGTGCTCGTGGACACGCCCTCGTCGTCCCACGCCGCGGTCCCGAGGCCACCCTTGAGCACGCGATCCCCGATGAGCGTCACTAGTGGCGACGCGATGGGGTGCCCCAACGCCCGCTCAGGCGGGGCCGCAAAGCTCGTCCCCTCATAGCTGGCGTCGCGCCCACTCACCCGATTCCACCCCGTCGCCTGCCCCAGTGTGCCCGTGATGAGGCCGGCCATGGCACTCGCGGACAGAACCACGTCGTACCGTCCGACATCCACGGGTTTCGCCCGGGCGAGTGACTGGACGCCCCGCACTGCTGCGTCCGCGGCCTCAGTCATCCCGGCCTCGAGCCGTGCATCGCGCACGACCTCGTACCCTCCCGCTACCCGCGACAGTGCCGGCAGGGACCGCGACACGACAAGGTCCGGATCATGCGCGGCCGCGGCCGACGTCGACGCCGACGGATTGGCGAACCAGAACGTCTGGACGATGAATGATCCGTCACTCGACGCAAATGTCCGCACCGTCCGCGAGAACGCCAACGTTCCGCCCGCCGACCGAATCCCTCGCACGCGGAGCGCTGCCTGCACGCCCTGCTGCAACAGCTCCTGTTGCTCTCCCGGTGACACTGCGAATGGATCGAGCTCGATCGGCGTCGCCCAGCGCCCATCCGCGACCACCGGTGCCGGCGCGAGCGCGACCGGCGTGCGTCGCAGCGCCGCGTTCGCCGTGGCCTGCGCGACGGCGCGCCGTGCGCCCCGCGCCGCCGCGTCTACCGTCGGCTCAATGTCGCCAGCGAATCCCCACTGTCCGTTGGCAATTACCCGCACGCCATACACGAACCGCTCGCCATACCGCACCGACCCCGCCGCATGGTGCTGCCAGACGCTCACCGCCTGCGACGCATCCACGTCCACCCGCACGTCCGCGTAACTCGCTCCAGCCTCGCGCGCGGCCTGCACTGCCGCCATGGCCACGTCACGCGCCGCCTCGCCCTCCACTCTCGCCAGTCGCCGTTCGACGACCTGCTCCGCGCGCGCCCGCTCCCCCAATGTCGCCAGGGCGACCACGGCGGACGAGACGGCCAAGAATTCCCGGCGCGACTGGTCCGTCATCACGGCCAGTGCGTATCCGCAGCGCCCGGTCGGTCATCCGCCAGACTCACCGCCCGCGCTCCCACATCACCCTCGACTGGCGGCACCCCATCGTCCCGTGGCCGCGACACCTCCCGCGCGCCGTGCGCGTGACGACCGGCGCTCCCAACCGTACGGCGGGCCCGCCCCAGGGTGCCCGACGCGACATGCGCCGTATCCGCCGCGCCATCGACGGACTCAGCCACCGAGACCGCGGCCGTATTCGCGACGGCCTTCCCGACGGTGGCTACTATAGTAGTGTCCCGGTGACCGCTCGCACCCACTCCGCCTCGTCCCAGCAGCACCGCCGCAATCAACAGTCCGGCCGCGATCGCACCGAGCTCCGACCCGACCGTCCACCGGCGCAGCCGCCTCCGGGATGCCATGCGCCGCGCCATCCCAGCCCACAGATCGTCGGCGCCCGTGGTCAGCGTCGGAGGCCCAGGCTCGCGCACGAACGATCGAAGGCTTGCCAGCCCACCCAGAGACGCCGGATGCTCGGAGAGCCACGTCTCGAGGGCACGGCGCTCCTCCGTCGAACCACTATCGGATAGATACCGGTCCAGCAACGGCCAGGGAAGATCCGTGGCATCGCCCCCCGCCTCCGGCCCGTCCTCGGGCTCCCTGTCCCCACGCATGGTCACATACCAAGGACAGCCGACTCTGAAAAACCCACACCCGTGGGGCAACGGATCACTCCGTAGCGCTTCCGGCAGCTTCCGTACGCAGCACGCGCAACGCCCGCGCGATCAATCGTTCCGCCCCACTCACCGACACGCCGAGCACCGCCGCCACCTCCATCATCGCCAGCCCATCCGAGTATCGCAGCCGCACGGCCGTCCGCTGTTTCTCCGTCAGCGCCGCAAACCCCCGCTCCAAAGCCCGCTGTTGTGCGACGGCCTCCTCCAAGGCAACGACGGCGTCCACACCGCCTTCTACGATGGCCTCCGCCCCATCCGTGGCCCGATGTACAGCCTGCACCCGCCGATGCGCCAGCACATTGAGCGCGCGGTTGCGCACCGCCGTGAGTAGATACGCCCGGAGCGACACCGTCGGCCGCCACTCCTGACGCCTGTCCCAAATCCGCCAGAACACCTCCTGCACCACGTCCTCCGCATCGTCCGGCGCGCCTAGCAACCCGCGCGCGAACGAGGCCAGCTGAGGCCCGTACCCTCGCACGGTCGCCTCGAACGCTGTCACGTCGCCACGCTGGATCCCCGCGATCCACGCCGCATCCTCATCCGACGACATTACTGGATGCGCTGCCGCCAGCGTGCATACCCGGGTGCACGCGATCGATGATCACGGACGGCCGGCACATCCGACATAACACCTCGGCGCGAGTCCGTCCGCATGAAACAGGAGGCGAGCACTCGCCCGTCTACCCAGGTAGACACGCGAGCCCCCGTCCCCCCCTCGCTCTTGATGGCCAAACCGTTCGACTGCTACCGCCGATCCCCCGAACTCCCCGGCTCTGGTCGCACGGGCCACTCGTCCGGACTCATGCTGTACTCGGCGGCGACAGACAGCCCTTGTAGTTGGAATTGGTGGTCGTAGACCCGCCCTTCGCGGTTGGCAGCGAGATGCTCACGTCTGTCCCGTAAGTCGGGAGCGGCGATGGGAGGTTCGGGTTGTTGCCGTTGACGTACGCGCCGGACGGAAACACCGTGCTCTGGTCGCGCCCGTACTGGCGGATCAGGCGGCGCAGGTCGCCCAGGCGTGTGCCGGTACCGAACAGCCAGAACGCCCGCTCGCGGAACATCACGTCGAGCTGCTCGACCGCTGGCGCCCCGCTCGTCGAGTCCGACGTCAAAGTGTCCATCGAGCTCGCCAGCGCGAGATAAGTGTTTGGCGCCGCGATCCGCAGCGCATTGAGGTCCGCCGCCCACGTGCTGGCATTGCCACCCTGCAGCGCCGCCTCCGCAGCGATCAATCTGGCCTCGACGCCGGTCGCTAACGGAATGAACCGCGATGGACTCCCAAACTTCACCGGGTAGTACCACGTGCCGCCATCGCAGGTCTTCGACACCGTGGTATCGAACACCAACCGAGCGTCGCCAGCCGAGATGTAATTCAGCCCCGTGCCGCCCTCCCGATCGGCGACGACATACTCGCTACACCCACCGTACGAAGGGTCCGGATACGAGTACAGGTCGACCTGGCTCGTGCTGCCGCCAGGCACGTCGCTCACAATGTTGAACACGAACCCAGTCGGTACGCTGGAGACCACGCTCGCGGCCGCGGCGAAGTGGCCGCGATCGAGCCGCGTGCGCCCGAGGCCAACACTCGCCAGCCCGACGACCGAGTCGTTGCCGCCCGCATGCGCGAGCGCCGAATCGAAATGTGCTTCGGCCGTCCCCAACAAGGAGTCCGTCGTCAGCGACGTCCCGGCCTGGGTGCCACCTCCGGGGAGCACCACGCTCAGCGGCGTACCCGCGCAGAACGTTTCGGCCATGATCAACTCCGAATAACCGATGAGCGCGTAGGCCTCGCCGATCTTCGACTGGCCGCTTGCCGGCTCGTATTTCCGCAGCCCGGCTTCCGCGATCAGCAGTGACGACCGCGCGCCAAGCACCGGACCGACCAACCCCGCGCCAATCTCCGGATATGCCTCGGCAGCTCCAGTCTCGGCGGTGTACCGGGCGTCCACCCCGACACCGTAGTAGTTGGCGTAGTAGCCCCAGGTAAACTCGTCGGTCAGGACCTCACTGACCTCCAACAGCCCTTCGTAATTCGCGATGGATTGGTACAGTTGAGCCGTCGCCCCGGCAAGCTCGCTCTCCGCCCCACTCTGATTCGCCAGCGTGCTCCCCGCGATCACGCCGATGGGCGGTGGAACATCCAATACGTCGCTCGGTCGGCAGCCGGTGAGTGCCAGCACCGTCAGGGTCACGAGGCACGTGGTTCGCGGCGTCATGTCAGAACCCCACATTGAGACGAAGTTGATAGTACCGGGCCAGCGGCACCGCGCTGACCCCGCTCTCCCGAATGTCATTGTTCACGATCTGGGTGTTCGCGATCGAGGCCGTCCCCGACGCCGAGAAGCTGGCCGACGGATCGCCGTTCGAATAGCGCGTCCAGAACGCCAAGTTCCGAACCGCACCCGTCAGGCTCATGGTGTGGACGTGGATCGCCCGCGCCCACCCCGGAGGCAGAGCGTACGTGAGAGATATCTCTTGGAGGCGTAGTACCGTGCCATCCTCGAAATACCCGGCGGCGAAGCAGCACCCCTGTGGCGAGTTCTGCGCCTGAAAGCGCGCCTGATCCGCCAATGACGAGCCCCCGGGCACGTTCAACCCTTTCGACGTTCCGTATCGATCGGTCGTTTGCGCGAACGAGTCGTACACGCGATAGCCCCCCTGGTACGTCAGCAGCGCGCCGATCGACAGCGTGCCGCGGAACAGCGACAGATGGGTGTCGAACGATCCGGTCTGCGTCGGAATGCTCGACCCCATATACGAGGCGCCCGTATCCACCGTGACCTCGCCCGCCTCGATAATGCCATCATGGTTCGCATCGCTATAGGTATATTGCGTGCCCCAGAACCCGTAGAGCGGATATCCGGGCCGGATCTGCTGAGACAGGCCGAACCTCAACGGCGTCAGACCCGGCGCCAACCGGACGAGCATGTTGTGGTTGACCGATCCATTAATCGTGGCCGTCAAAGACACCGATCGCGTTTGGATCGGGACCACGGTGACCGATCCCTCGATGCCGCTGTTTCTGATCTCGCCGATGTTGATCTCGGTCGAGTAATTATTGTAGTCCCAGCCCAGCGCCTCCGAGTACAGCGCGTCGGTGGTCGTCTTCTGGTAGCCGGAGAACTCGAGGCTCAGTCGATTGCCCCACAGACCAACGTCGACGCCGCCCTCCCACTCCCCCGTGCGCTCGGGCCGCAGGTTCGGGTTCCCTGGCTGACTGAGTTGCACGGCCGACGCCGTGCCGTTCGCCGTCGGGACCGCGACCGGCGTGAACAGTTGCAGCGTCAGTCCATTGTACGGCGCCACGCCGGAGGCACCAAACGCGCCCCGCAATCGAACGCTCGTCTGGCCGGTCCGCACCGCGAGCCACGACGCGCTCACCTTGGGGTACGCCGCGGCCTGATAATTACTCCCGAAGCCGCTGGCAGCGTCCACGCGCAGGGCGCCGGTGAAGAACAATCGGTCGACCAGCTGCAACTGCTCCTCGGCATATCCACCGAGCGTCGCGCTCCGCCCCCCGCCCTGCGTCGTATAGGTTGTTGCCGCGCCAACGAGACTGAGGTTCGCGTCCGAGAGATTCGAGGCGGCCGAAGTCAGACTACTGGCCCGCGTATCACGAAGGTTCGCACCGACGGTCGTCACCGCCCGGACGACGCGACTGAGCTGCGCCGTCGCCGCCGCGCGGAGATCGCCGGAATAGATGTCTGTCCCTCGTTGCGTGAGGACATAGACGCCATGATTGCCGGCGATACCATGGTATGCGTAGAGCTGTGGCAACCGGACGGTGAGATTGGCCTGGGTGCCGTGATCGATGCCCGCATCCGCGTACGTGACAAGCCATGAGGTCGGCCGCCAGTTCGCGGCCAGGCCGCCCGTGAAGCGATTGGTCTGCTGCGAGGAGGCGGTGGCGACGGCGGCAATGGGATCGTACCGATACCCGTACCCATACCCATTGGCCGAATCGAGCGGGCCGCCCTGGGCGGCGCCGCGCAGCAGCCCAATCTGGAGAGATGGAATCGTCTGGTACGTCGACATGTAGGCGATGTTCACCGCCACGTCAGCGGTCGAGCCAAGCCGAACAAAGGTGTTGGCCCGGCCCGAGCGCTGGTTCTCGCCATTGGGGCTGTACGTCGAACGCGGCAGTCCTGCGGCCTGGAGCAGTGGGATGACCACCGGCGGAACCTGAAGCGCACTCGTCTCGTTCGAGGCGCCGCCGGCTAGGAAGTACCGAATCGTCTCAGAGCCCCCACGCACGTCGAGGTCGTACTTCTGCCGCGACCCGGTACCGTAGATCGACGTGGAGGAATGGTTCAGCGGATTGTCATGGGTCACGCTATCGACGGCGCAGCTCCCGTTCGACGACTGTGGCGTCGACTGGCTCGCCACCAAGGGACACTGGACGGTGCCCGACCCGTTGGTCAGATGCCCCCAGCTGTAATAAAAATCCGGATAGTTGGTCGGGATCGTGTTCGCCCCATCTTCGACAGCCGCGTGCCACTGTGGCGTACCCGACGTCCCACGCTTCGTCGTGATGACGATCACGCCGTTCGCGGCATCCGTTCCGTACTCCGTCGACGCCGCCGGACCTTTGAGCACGTCGATCGTCTCGATCTGACTGACATCGATGTCATTCAGCCGGCTTGGCGTCGGCGTGACCCCGGCGAAATAAACGCCGTTTGTGCCACCTGCCGTGTTGTCCTGGCGAACGCCGTCGACGATGATGATCGGATCGCTCTGCAGGAGCATACTACTCTGTCCACGGATGCGGATCGCTTCGCCACTGCCGGTCAGTCCGCCCGTCTCCACCACCTCCAACCCCGGTACACGCGCGGTCAGCACGTCCGTGACACTGGTGATCGGCGCCGTCAACGCGATCGAGTCGACATTGACCGTCGAGATGACGTTCCCCACCTGATACCGCCGCTGATCGCCAACTGCCGTCGTCACGACTTCATCGAGCTTTGTCATGGGTTCGCTCAACTTGAAGTTGAGCCTCACCACCTCGCCCTCTTGGACGAAGACAGTCCGCGCCCGCACGATGTAGCCCACCCGTCGGACGGTGACGCGGTAGGACCCGGGCGGCACATTGGCAATCGTGTATTTCCCTTGCGGCCCCGAAACGACAGCGCGCCCGGTCTCCTCCACGCGGACCAGAGCGTCCGGAATGGTCGCCCCGGTCACCGAGTCCGTGACGGACCCAACGATCGTGCCCCCAGGCGCGGGCTGCGGACGCGCCGGCGCGGTCGCGCCCCCCGGCCGCGCCACGAATCCCACGAACCCACTCGGCAGGAGCTCGACATCGAGTCCCGCGTCCAGCAGAATGACCGTCAACGCCGCTTCCACAGTGATGTGGCTGGCCGAGAGCGAGACACGCGCACCGGCCGGAAACACCCCCGTCCGAAACGCGAACTTGAGCCCAGACCGTTGCGCGATCCGGTCGAGGGCCTCCGGGATCGACACGTCCGTCAGCGCCACCGCGATCGACTGCCGCAACACGGCCGCGTTGCGCGCATCGCCCCGCACACCAGTCGAGGGGTCCACGGAAAAGAACGCTGGTCCCCGCGAGGCGAGTTGGACCTCGCCGGGAAGGGTCTGGGCGATGGCAGGACGCACGAGTCCTCCCACCATGGCCCCGCCCGTAAGCAAGCGCCACCACGTGTGAGCGAGCATCACCGAGTTCGTAGGATTGGAGTGAGTGTCACCGCGCGCCCGACCTGCACGACGCGCATGTTGAGTGCAACGCCCAGTGCGGCCAGTGCGTGCGCCACTGGCTCGGTGCCGAACGTCGCCGACAGCGCGATGCTGTCCGGCACCGGCCCAGCGACGCGAAAGTCCAGGTTGTACCAGCGCCCAAGCTCCGGCAGCGCCTCACGAAGCGGGGTGTCCCGGAACGCGAGGCGTCCCGCTGTCCATGACAGGTACGGAACGGTGTCGACGCCTGTCGTGACCCCGACCGCGCCGGCGCGATCGATCTCGCCGACCGCACCTGCGGCGAGACGCGGCGCCATCCCGCCTCGCGTGGACGCGGAGTCGGCAAGCGCAACCACACCGTCGGTCACCACGACGCGCACGCGCCGATCCTCCGGATACGCGCGCACGCCAAACCGCGTGCCGATATCCCGGATCAGTGCATTCGCCGCGTGCACCGCAAAGGGATGTCGCGGGTCATGCGTGACTTGGAAATACGCCTGTCCATCGAGATAAACGTCACGCGTGCCATGACCGTAATCGGTGGCCACACGGATCCGACTTCCCGGCGCCAACATGACTCCGGTCCCATCCTCGAGCGTGATCGCCGTCCTTTCCGCCGACGCAGCGGCAAACGTCCGACCGCCGCTCGCGGTCTCCCGATGCTGGAGGGTACGCCACAACACGCCGACGCCGACCGCCACAACAATCGCGGCCGCCAAGCGCATGACACCCGCCGCCACGCGTCGGGGGGCACGACGCAGGCCACGTCGAAGGTCGAGCCGGCGCCGCGCGGCACCCCACGCCGCGTCCACATCCACTCGCCGGGCCTCCGGCGCTCCCTCGCGCGCCGCCATCCGCAACGCTGTCAGGATGGCCTGGCGCTCGGCGCGGCCGCCCACCCAGGCCCGCACCGCCTCGACCTCCGCCGGCGTTGCTTCGCCCGCGAAGTATCCGTCCAGTCGCTCCGCATCGAGCGGGAACGACTCGAGACCCGCGTCCTCCGGGCCGCCGCTCACGGGAATCTTTCGCGTAGTCGCATACTCCTACGGCACGCGACCGCGCGAAACTACGACATTCTATGTTGCAGAGGCACCGGAATGCCCTCCGGCGGAGCCGAGCTCAGTCCTTGAACCTGGACAGTAGCCCGCGCAACGCCTTCAGCGTGCGGAGGTGCGCCTGCTCCACCGCGCGGACAGTGCTCCCCAGGACCGTCGCAATCTCAGCGTGCGTCAGTCCCCGCTCCCACCGGAGCGCCAGAATCTCCCGCCGGCGCGCCGGGAGCCTCGCGACCGCCTGCCGCAGCGCCGTCGCTCGCTCCGCCTGGCTCAGTGCGACGTCCGGCGAGACCGGTGGAACACCCATGCCTGGCACGCCATGTTCTCCTGCACTCCGGGCAGCCGGCGCGCCAAACTCCTCAGCCGTGTCGTCCGACTCGCCGCCGAACGTCGCCGCGAACGCGTCGCGCACCCGCGCGCCCCGCAGCGTATTGAGCAACCGGTGCCGAACTGCGGCGAAGAGATACGCGCGCACGGAGCTCCGCACGATACACTGCTCGCGCCGCTCCCACACGGCGCACAACACCTCCTGCGCGACTTCCTCGGCATCCACGTGCGATCCCGCGTAGTGGAGCGCGAACTCGTACAACGTCTGGTAGTAAGAACGGAACAGCGCTTCGAACGCCGCTTGGTCTCCCAGTCGAATCCGCGCCACGAGCGCCCGCTCCGCGGCCTCCGCACGCGCATCGCGCTCCGGCCCCAACGGGGGAACAATCGACGGACGCGCGACGGGGTCGGACATGCGGCGATGATTGCGACGCCACGGGGAGGCTGTCAAGCATCAGTTGCGCGATGCGCAAATCGATCACACCGTCGACGAGACCACAGTCCCCGTGTCACCGTCATCCGCTAATGAAGCGCAGGTGTCGTTGTCGACGCGCGTGGTTCGGTCATGTTACACAGCATCCGTTAAACTGGTGAACGCGAAATCACGCGCCATCACCGGCGGCACGACGTTCCCCCCAGTCACCCGTCGCGCCGGGCCGAGCGCCTCCAAGTTGTTCAGAAAGAAGAACGGTGAGTCCTCGAACCGCAGGTTCTTGATCGGTTTCGTGATCTTCCCCTTGTCGATCAGGAACGTCCCATCACGCGTCACACCGGTCATGTACAAGGTCTTCATGGAGATGAGCGAGACATCTGAGAACCGCGTGACGTAGATGCCTCGCGTGGTCGACGCGATCATCTCCTCGATCGAGGTGGATCCGCCCGACATTCGGAGCACGTTGGGATTGTTGATCTGGTCGAGCCCATGCGCCGCTGCCAACGCCCGCGTCGGATACGACAGGGCCTTAAGCACACCGCGATCGACCCACGTGACCGGCACGAACTGCGCGATCGCGCCGATGTACCGGAACGGCAGGAAGCCGCCTTCCGGATCCATGGGATCGGCCGACAACGACACACGCTCGTCCAGAACCTGCATGCCGATCTTGTTGCCGCCCCCCGGCTTCGAGAACGGGGTGAGGCCCCGGTCGGCGTACCTGCCGTCGAGCACCCGCACTATCATCGCCACGAGCGCCCCGCACGCCTCCGGCGTCATGACCACCGTGTATCGCCCCGGCTCGATGGCCACCGGATTCTTGCTGCGTTGCGCCAGATCGATGGCCCGGGCCGTCAGCGCATCCACGTGCGCCGCCGACCAATCCTCTCCTTCCCAGGCCGCCCACCCCGAACCGGTGCCATCCGGCGTACGCGCCGTGATGGAGTAGTCGCACGTCGACACGTGGCCATACTCGAAGTGCCCGGCCTTTGTCAGGACAGCCGACGTGCTCGGGTACACGCTGATATGCCCCGCGCCGATCAACCCGACCTGTCGCACTGCCGCCAACGATGTCTGCACGGCCGCCAGACGCACCTCGGGCGCGACAAGCGCAACCGACGTGTCCGACCAGAGGCGGAGGTTTGGCGCAGGGGAAGGCCGCAGCGGATCGTCCGCCTCCTCTAACGGAGCCAGCACGGTCAGTGCCCGTGACAACGCTTCCGCCTTGGCCACCACTGCCTTGAGCGATGCCTCGTCCAGCTCGTCCGTCCCCATCCCTACGTGCCGGTGGTCGAAGTGCTCGGCGAACGCCACCGAGTGATGAGACGAATCGTCGCCATGTTGCACTTCATTCAAAGCGAACTCGGTGCTGCCAGGCGCAGACGACGAGACCGCCACCGTATCGTCGATCGCGGCCATGTACCCCTGCACCTGTTGCCCGATGGCCAGCGACTGTTCGCGAGTGAATAGGACGGGCGATGCATCGGCCGGCGCCAACAGCGATCGGGGGGCATCCTGCATCATGTGCCGCGCGCTCATTGTGTCCGTCCTGTGTTGACGACGTTGACGTCGCGGAACCGTGCCGGCACCGACCGCACAGTCCGACACGCAAACAACGCTGGGAATCCGTCGACAAACGACTCCGACGACCCCGGCCCACCAATCGCCAGCAGTCCTTTCCAGAACGTCTGCGTCTGGAACTGGATCGCGGCGTCCTTCACGTGCCCGACCAGTTTGCCATTCCGGATCTCTTGCGCGCCGGAACCCGTCCCATAGGCGTTCTGCATGGCGAAATCGGCCGAGGCGCCACCGTCAGGGAAATAGAGGCCGTGCTTGACGTCGCGGATCAGATCCTCGGTCGAAACCGCCGCCACCCCGGGATCGACCGTGATGTTGGGCGTAGTCTCATTCGGCACACTCCACCGTCCGGTGGCGGCAACGCCGTGTGCGTGCGCCGGCATGCCCCGCGTCGCATACCACGGCGCAAGCGCTGTCGCGTCCTCGCGCATCGCGAGGTAGTCAACCAGCGTCCCGTGCTCCACAAACGTCACGTCATCCGGCTTCACGCCTTCATCGTCCCACCCGACGGTCATCAGTCCACCCACCGCCGAGCGTTCTCCCCGCACGGTCAAGAACGGCGCGCCCATCTGCATCGTGCCCATCGCCTTGTCGGGCGGCGCCGCATACGTCGTCCCTTCCGCGCCCGCCCGCTTGCCCAAGGCTCGCTCCATGCCGAGCGCGGCGAGAATGGTGCCGTTGACCAGTCCCCACATCATCCCGGGACCGACGACCAGCTCGTATCGGCCAACGTCGACCGAGCGTGGCGCCGTCGCGCCCAGCATCCCCTGCGACTCGCGCAGCGCCTCCTCGGCCGCGGCACGCATCGTCTCCGCCAACTTGGCATCCCGAACGACCTCGTACCCGCCCGCCGCCCAGTCGAATCCCTTTGGCGCCGTGGTGGCCATCGCCAACTCCCCCGCCACCGTTCCCCGTACGCTCGCGTTCGGAAACGCGCGGCTGAACGTCTGCGCGATCCGCGACCCATCGGTCGACGCGAACAAGCGCTCGACACGCATGAACGTCACGCCGGCGAGCACTTCCTTGATGCCGGAAAGCGCGAGCGCCGCTTTGGTCCCGGCTAGCAGCGCCTCCTGCTGCTCGCCCACCGCCACCCCGAACGGGTCGACCACGACCGGCGTCACCCATCGTCCATCGGCAACCGCCGGCAACGGCGCGAGCGCGATTGGCGTCGTTCTGGCCTTGGCGTTCACCTGCGCTTGATGCACCGCCCGGCGCGCCGCATCGGCGACCGCATCGGGCGTCGTCGAGTCGCTCGAGACGAATCCCCACTGTCCGTCGGCAATGACGCGCACCCCAATGCCGACGTTGTCGTTGTATCCCACGCTCCCGCCATTGACGTTCCGGAGGCTCACCCCCTGCGCGATCTGTCGGTCGATGCGCACATCGGCGAATGAAGCGCCCGCCGCGCGGGCCGCATCGAGGGCCAGCGCCGCGAGCTCGCCAGGGTCGAAACCGACGCGGTCCTCGATGCCCAGCGCCGCGAGCACCGAATGCGCTGGGTTGAGCCCCGCGATGGCCCGAGTCGGCCACACGATACTGGCCGCGGTGGCCGCGGTCGCCGTAGAAGCAAGCTTGACGAACTCTCGTCGTGATCGAGACATGAGAAAGATCAATCGTGAGGGTGTGCCA
>DATMNB010000009.1:0-13342 GCA_035569435.1 Gemmatimonadaceae bacterium | reverse complement strand
GTCGAGCGACGCGAAACGCCCGCGCGTGCAGGTGGGCGATCCGTTCACCGAGAAGCTCCTCCTGGAAGCCAGCCTCGAGCTGATCAACAGCGGCCACATCGTGGCGATCCAGGACATGGGCGCCGCCGGGTTGACGTCATCGTCAGCCGAGATGGCGGCGCGCGGCGATGTCGGGGTGACGATCGATGTGACCAAGGTGCCGGTCCGCGAGCGCGGGATGACGCCGTACGAGATCCTGCTCAGCGAATCGCAGGAGCGGATGCTCGTCGTGGCCCACCGCGGGCACGAGCGGCAGGTCGAGGCGATCCTGGCCAAATGGGATCTCGCCGCCGCGGTGATCGGCGAGGTGATCGCCGAGCCTGTGTACCGTGTGACGGAAGGCGATCGGGTCGTCGCCGAGTTTCCCGGGTCGGAGCTCGTGAAGGCCTGCCCGATTTATCGACCGCCTGCCGCGGAGAGCGACGCGATCAGAAAACTCCGCGCGCGCGACGTCGACGCGATCCGCGAACGACCGGAAGAGCGAGACCCCGCGTGGACGCTCCTCGAGCTCATGTCGTCGCCGACGATCGCCAGCAAGCGGTGGGTCACGCGTCAGTACGACACGTCGGTCCGCACAAGCACGATGGTGGGTCCGGGCGGCGGTGATGCCGCCGTCGTGCGGTTGCGGGGGACCGACAAGGCGCTGGCGCTCAAGACGGATGGCAACGGCCGCTACGTGTTCCTCGATCCGCGAGTGGGCGGACGGATTGCCGTCGCCGAAGCGGCGCGCAACGTGGCGTGCGTCGGCGGGCGTCCGATGGCGATCACCAACTGCCTCAACTTTGGCAACCCGACCCGCCCCGAGGTCTACTTCCAGCTGCGCGAGGCGATCGCCGGCATCGGCGAGGCCTGCGAGGCGCTCGGCACGCCGGTCACAGGCGGCAACGTGTCGCTCTACAACGAGAACCCGAGCGGGGCGATCTACCCCACGCCGGTCATCGGCATGGTCGGGCTGATCGCATCGCTGGACCACGTGACGCGCGGCACGTTTACAGAGCCTGGCGACGCCATCGTGCTGCTCGGCGAGTCGACCGGCGAGCTCGGCGGCAGTGAGTATCTGGCCCGCATCCACGGCGTGGTGGCCGGCGCGCCGCCCGCGTGCGATCTCGACGGCGAGCGGCGGCTGATTGACGCCCTGTTGACGGCGATCGGCCGCGACGCCGTCCGCTCGGCGCACGATGTGAGCGACGGCGGGTTGGCCGTGGCGCTCGCCGAGTGTTGCGTGGGCGACATCACGCGTGTCGTTGGCGCCGACATCGATCTGTCACCGACACAGATCGTCTGGAGGGCGCTACTTTTCGGTGAGGGCCAGGGACGGATTGTCGTCTCGTCGCCGGACCCCGCCGTCGTGCTGGCGGTGGCGTCCGAGGCCGGAGTGCCGGCGCGGGTCATCGGAACGGTGCAGCCAGAGAGCCGCGGACTGCTCATCCGCGGGTCACACGGCGCCGAACTCCGTGTCACGGTCGAGGCGTTAGTACGGGCGTATCACGACGCGATTCCGTCGATCATGTCGGGCTCCGTGGCGGCAGCCGCCGTCGCAGAGGAACCTCTCACTACGGTGTAGCACATGTGCGGGATATTCGGCGTCCGTGGCACTTCGCAGGCCGCGGCCGTCACCCATCTGGGATTGTACTCGTTGCAGCACCGTGGCCAGGAGTCGGCCGGGATCGTGAGCGTCGACCCCGAAGGGCACGCGCATAGCCTGCGCGCGCTGGGGCTCGTGTCCGACGCCTTTCCCACCGACCGGGTGGAGCACGACCTCCCCGGCCGCGTGGCGATCGGACATACGCGCTATAGCACGGCCGGCTCGACGACGATCGAGAACACGCAGCCGTTGCTCATTCGGTTCCGCGGCGAGGCGATCGGGTTGGCGCACAATGGCAACCTGGTCAACGCCACGGAGCTGCGCATGGAGCTCGAGGACCGCGGGTCGATCTTCAGCTCGACCAACGACTCCGAGGTGTTGCTCCACCGGCTGGCCGCGTCGACATCGGAGCGGCCGGAAGACCGCCTGGGCGACGCGCTGAACGGCGTCGAGGGCGCCTACAGCCTGGTCGTGCTCATCGGCGACACGCTGCTCGCGGCGCGCGACCCGCGTGGGTGGCGGCCGCTGGTCATGGGGACCCAGGATGACGGTGCGACGGTGTTCACGTCCGAGACCTGCGCCCTGGATATCGTCGGCGCAACGTACGAGCGCGAGGTCGAGCCCGGCGAGATCATCGCCATCGGGACCGACGGCGTGCGCCGGAGCTGTCGTCAAGCAGCGCGGGCGCTCAAGCGGTGCGTGTTCGAGCACGTGTACTTTGCTCGGCCTGACAGCAAGGTCTTTGGCGGCTCGGTCGAGCAGGCCCGGCGCGCGCTCGGACGGCGCCTGGCGCGCGAGTGCCCCGCGCCCAACGCGCAGATCGTGTTCAGCGTTCCTGATTCGTCCAATGCCGCGGCACTCGGCTATTCCGAGGAATCGGGCGTACCGTTCGAGTTCGCGCTGATCCGGAACCACTACATTGGCCGGACGTTCATCCAGCCGACGCAGGCCGGACGGGACGCGAAGGTCAAGGTGAAGTACAACGCCGTGCGCGAGGTGCTGCAGGGCAAGAGCGTGGTCATGATCGACGACTCGATCGTGCGGGGCACGACGACCCGCGGTCTCGTGGCCATGGTGCGGGCGGCCGGCGCGCGCGAGGTACACATGCGCGTCTCGTCGGCGCCGATCACCGGGCCGTGCTACTACGGCATCGACACCCCAAACCGCGAAGAGCTCATCGCCGCCAACATGACGGTCGACGAGATCGCCGCCGATCTGGGCGTCGACTCGCTGGGGTACCTGTCGCTCGAGGGCATGTTGGAGTCCGTGCCCGGAGGACCCGACGGGTTCTGTCATGCGTGTTTCTCGGGAGACTACCCGACGCCGCCTCCGACCGATCCGGACAAGCTCCGCTTCGGGTGCGGCTGTTGACCTGGGTTTACTTCTTCGGGAACGGGTGCGCCGACGGCACACGCGAGATGCGCGATGTGCTGGGTGGCAAGGGCGCGAACCTCGCCGAGATGACCAACCTCGGGGTGCCGGTGCCCCCGGGACTCACGATCGCCACGCAGTGTTGCATCGACTTTCTCCGTGACGACGCGATTTCCCCCGGTCTGCACGACGAAGTCGCCAGCGCACTCGCTCGGGTCGAGACAGCGAGCGGCAAGGGGTTCGGCAGCGAGACGAACCCCTTGCTCGTCTCCGTCCGCTCCGGCGCTCCCGTGTCGATGCCGGGGATGATGGAGACCATTCTCAACCTTGGTCTCAACGACCGGACCGTGGTCGGGTTGGCCAGGGCCAGCGGCGACGCGCGGTTCGCCTACGATTCGTATCGGCGGTTTCTCCAAATGTACGGAGATGTCGTGCTCGGCGTCCCTGTGCACAAGTTCGAGTCGCTGCTCAGGGCGAAGCGCATCATGGCCGGCGTCGAGACGGACGCCCAGCTCGACGAGTCCGCGCTCCGCAACCTGGTCGAGGAATACAAGACGCTCGTCCGGACATCGACGATGCGGGATTTCCCGATGTCGCCTGAGACACAGCTGTGGGGCGCGATCGAGGCCGTGTGGCGCTCGTGGACGCTCAAGAAGGCTGTCGACTATCGGCGGGTGAACGGCATCTCCGACACACTGGGGACCGCGGTCAACATCGTGGCCATGGTCTTTGGGAACCTGGGCGACGATTCGGGGACCGGGGTAGCGTTCACCCGGAACCCCTCGACGGGCGAGCGACGGTTCTACGGCGAGTTCCTCGTCAACGCGCAGGGCGAGGACGTGGTGGCGGGAATCCGGACGCCGTTGCCGATCGATGAGATGGCAGATCGGCTGCCTGGCGCCTACAGTGAGCTGTTGGCGACGCAGGACCGACTGGAGCACCACTATCGAGATATGCAGGACCTGGAGTTCACCGTCGAGCGGGGGACGCTCTATCTCCTGCAGACGCGGACCGGCAAGCGCACCGCCGCCGCGGCGATCCGGATCGCGGTCGAGATGGTAGGCGAGGGCTTGATCAACCAGACCGAGGCCGTGCGACGCGTTCCGGCGGGGCAGATCGATCAGCTCCTGCATCCGGTGATCGACGAAGGCGTGCGGGCGACCCCGATCGTGCGGGGGCTGCCGGCCAGTCCGGGCGCGGCGAGCGGTGTGGCGGTGTTCGACCCCGACGTCGCCGAGCGGCGGGCGAGTGCGGGGGACGATGTCGTGCTCGTGCGGGAGGAAACGACGCCAGAGGATTTTCATGGGATCGTCGCCGCGCGCGCCGTGGTCACCGCACGCGGCGGGATGACGAGTCATGCCGCCGTCGTGGCGCGCGGCATGGGAAAATGCGCCGTCGTCGGGTGCAAGGAGATGGACGTCGACGTCGCGCACCGTCGGTTCACCGTCGACGACACGACCGTGTCCGAAGGCGACTGGTTGACCGTCGACGGGGCGACGGGCGCGGTGTACGCCGGAGAGCTCCCGACGGTGCCGAGCGAGGTCGTGCGAGTGACCAACGGCACGCTGCGGGTTGGGGATGCGCCGGTGTATCAGGCTTACGCGCGCCTCATGGGCTGGGCCGACGAGGTGCGCGTCCTCAAGGTGCGCGCCAACGCTGACACGCCGCGCGATGCGCGGGTGGCGCGCGGGTTTGGCGCTGAGGGGATCGGGCTCTGCCGGACCGAGCACATGTTCTTTGAGGGCGACCGGATCACGGCGATGCGCGAGATGATCGTCGCGCGCGACGAGAACGGGCGGCGACGCGCGCTGGCCAAGCTCCTCCCGATGCAGCAGACGGATTTCGAGGGGCTCTTCCAGGCCATGGATGGATTGCCGGTGACGATCCGGCTGCTCGATCCCCCGCTCCACGAGTTCCTGCCGCACGGCGGCGAGGAGAGCAAGTCGCTCGCGCGGCAGCTGCATCTGTCTCGCGAAGAATTGATGCGGATTGTCGATGGGCTGCGCGAGACGAACCCCATGCTCGGGCATCGCGGGTGCCGGCTGGGGATCACCTATCCAGAGATCACCGAGATGCAGGGGCGGGCGCTGTTCCAGGCCGCGGTCCGGGCCGTGCGGCGCGGCGTCGATGTGCGGCCGGAGATCATGATTCCGCTGGTCGCGACGTCCAAGGAGTTCGTCAACCAGCGTGCGATCCTCGAGCAGGTCGCGCAGCAGGTGCTCGGGACGATGGGGATCGAGCTCCCCTATCTCATCGGCACGATGATCGAGCTGCCGCGGGCGGCGTTGACCGCTGACGAGATCGCGCGGGACGCGGACTTTTTCTCGTTTGGGACGAATGATCTGACGCAGACGACGCTCGGGCTGTCGCGCGATGATGCCGGGCGGTTCATGCCCGCGTATTTCGACAAGGGCATTCTCGCCGATGACCCGTTTCAGGTGCTGGACGAGGAGGGCGTGGGACGGCTGATCCGCCACGGCGTGACTGAGGGGCGGAAGACGCGGCCGACGCTCAAGGTCGGGATCTGCGGGGAACACGGCGGCGAGCCGCGGTCAGTGGCATTCTTTCACCGCCACGGGCTCGATTATGTGTCGTGCTCGCCGTATCGAGTGCCGGTCGCTCGGCTGGCCGCCGCCCATGCGGCGTTGGAGCACCCGCGCCCTTAGTCGGCGGCGAGGGCGAGCTGTTCGACGGGTAGCGGCGCGGGGACCGACCAGCTGCCTGCCGCGCTGCTCACGACCGAGCGGAGTTCCTCGGCCATGTTGGTCACCTCGTGGATCTCGCGCGTGATCTCACCGAGGGTCGCCGTCTGTTCTTCGGCGAGGGCCGACACTTCCTGGCTGGTCGCCGCGCTCTCTTGGGCGATGGCTGCCACGCCGGCGATGGCCGTGTCCAGCTGCGCCACCGCGGTCGCCACGGCCTGCGCCGCGTTCTTGATCGACGTGATCTGGGTGCTCAGGTGACTGACCGCCGTGCTGATGCTGCGGAACGACTCGTCGCTCTCGCGAACGGCCGCCGCGCCCGCCTCGGTCTCGGTATCGACCTCGTTCATGATGCCGACGGCGTTGGTCGTGCGGCGCTTGGTTTCGCCGACGAGTTGGCCAATGCTGTCCGAGGATTTGCGGACCTCGTCGGCGAGTGACCGGATCTCGGTCGCGACGACGGCGAAGCCCTTGCCTGCGTCGCCGGCGCGGGCCGCTTCGATGGCCGCGTTCAGGGCCAGGAGGTTGGTCTGCGAGGCGATCCGCTTGATCATGGCCACGATCGACTGGATCTGCTCGGCCTGCTGCTGGAGCTCGTTCATGACGCCGCGGGCGCGACCGACCGAGACACGAATCCCGTCGGTCAGCGTCAGGCTGCGGGCGATGAGTCGGTGGCCGTCGCTGGCCAGAACGTCGGTGGCCCCCGCCTCGAGGAGGGCGCGCTCGACCTCGTCCTGAATCGCCCGCACGTGGGCCAACGCCGCGTGGGCCTGTTTGGTCGCTTCCTCGACGCGGCCCGCGGATTCGGCCGCCCCGTGTGAGACCTCGCCGATCGAGCTGGCGACTTGCTGCGTCGCGACGGCTGCCGCTGCCGCCGCCGAGTCGACTTGCTTGCTCGACGCCGTCAACTGCTCGGTCGCGACGACGATGCGCTCGTTCAAGCCCTGGAGCTGCGCCGCCATGTCATCGAAGGCGCGGCCCACGTGGCCGATCTCATCGGTCGACTCAAGGTTGGCGCGGGCGCCGAGGTGTCCCGCCGCGATTTGCAGCGCGGCCGCCCGCACGGTCCGGAGGGGGCGGAGGAGTACCTGCGTGACGCGGTAGAGCACGATGGCAAAGACCACGAGCGACAGCAGTCCGTACCCCATCGCGTTGCGGGCGAGCGACCAGGAGGCATCGCGCGCGTGCGCCGCGAACGGCGCCATCGAGAGGCCGCCGTAGAAGATGCCAATGACGTTGCCATCGGGGCCGAGGATCGGCTCGTAGCGCGTCCAACGGTCCTGGCCCGCCACCGTCGCTAAGCCATCGAACGTGGTGCCCGTGGCGAACGCCGCGCCTGCCCCGGCCAGGCCGCCCGTCTTGACGTTCCGCATCGGCATGATCGTGAGAAGCTGGCGCTCGAGGGTACCGTCGGCCCCGGCCCGGTTGACCGTGGTCGCGACGCGGAGCGCTCGGCCATCGCGCGCGGCGCCGACCGTGGAGTCGGACGATTGGGCGGGGGGGATGCGCTGGGCGACCGTCAGCTCCATGCCGGTCAGACTGTCGAGCTGCACGAGTGCCTGCTCGACGTCCGCGTTGCCGAGGATCTTGACGGACCCCTTATACAGATTGGCCGGGAGTGTGGCCCGCTCGCGATAGCGGTCGAGCCGGCCGTTCCCGTTGAAGATCTCGATCGCCGGGTCGTTGGGTCCCGCCGGCACGAGGTGCCAGGGACCGGGGTACCGCTCATCGAAGACGGCGCGGGCGAGTCGAACGTTGCCGGCGAGGCGCTCGCTGGCGTTTTGCTTCTGGACCTGCATGACGCTGCGGGAGCCGGCGCTGACGGTGACGAGGGTCGAGACGACAATACCGACCAGGGCCAGTGCGCTGATCGTGACTACGATTTTGACGGCGATGCCCCAACGCTTCATACCAACCGGACGAGGCGGTAGGCGCCGACGCAAAAAAGCGAGTGCGGGTCGAGCGAGGATGGCGCCGTGGCGTAGGCCCACGGGCGCGCGCCCACAGCGCGCGCCTCCAAACCGATCTCCACGGAACGGAAAAGGACCGGCCAAAGCCGGTCCTTTTCCGTGTAGTGGAGGCGCGGGGTACTGCCCCCCGGTCCATGCCGACGTTCACTCAGCGCGTCTACGTGCGTAGCTCACTGATTGAGGTCTCCGGCCGCTGGCCAGTGAGCGGCCCACTGCCGGACAAGCCCTCTAAGATTTCGCCAGCCGTCGGAAGGCGCGACGGTCAGCTAGCCCAGATTTGCGATACCACCGGAGACGCCCCGGGCGGGCTTCCACGGAGGCAAGGCGCGCAACCGAAGTTACGCAGCCAGAGCCAGGTTGTTGTTGGCTTTTGTGAATTTTCCCGAGTGTTTTACCAGGAGCCCGAGGACCTGGGCACGCGACACCAAGATCACATCACATGTCGAGCCTAGTTCGCCCCCATGTGCAGACAAAGCTAACGCGTCGGCGTGTGCATCGCCATTTGTGGTCGCGTTATCACCAGAGAATGCAGCCGGCGCATCGCGTGGAGGTCACAAACTGCACTTCAGGTGTCACTTCATGCGATCACTATAAACACGCTTCTTTTTGACACTTACACTACGTGGATTAATGTGGATTGGCGATGGAGTGCATAATACGCGACGCCGCGACCGCCGCACCGAATCCGTTATCCACATTCACCACCGTCACGCCGGCGGCGCAGCTGTTCAGCATGGAGAGCAGCGCTGCCAACCCGCCAAAGCTGGCCCCGTAGCCAACACTCGTTGGCACGGCGATCACCGGGACGGAGACCAGGCCGCCGACAACGGAGGGGAGCGCGCCATCCATTCCAGCGACGACGATCACCACGGCGGCCTCCTGCAAGGCAGAACTGTGCGAGAGCAACCGGTGGATTCCGGCAACGCCAACATCGGTCGCTCGCCCCACGCTGTTGCCAAAGGCACGGGCCGTAACCGCCGCCTCCTCGGCGACCGGGGCATCGCTCGTCCCGGCCGTGACAATCAGGACAGTGCCCTGCCCCACCGCCGCCGGCTGGGCCGGCGCTAGATACAGCGTTTGGGCGAGGTTGTTCGACTCGGCGTCCGGGAAGCGGGCAACCACTGCTGCGCGACGGGGGGCATCAGCCCGGGTGATCAAGAAGCCATCGCCGTGCTCGGCCAAGCGCTCGGCGATGGCGACGATCTCGTCGGGCGTCTTGCCAGGCGCGTAGATGACCTCGGGGTACCCTTGGCGAAGGGCCCGATGGTGATCGATCGTGGCGAACGCCAGCGACTCAGCGGGCGCGAACGACAGCGCATCGAGGGCTGCCCGGGGATCGAGCGACCCCTCGGCGACCTGCGTGAGCAGCGCCAGGGCGCGCTCGCGGATCACACGGTCGCCAGCGCGAACCGGTCGGCGTTGGCGAGGTAGTCGGCGAACAGCCCCTCGACCTCGCTGAATCCCTCGACCGCATGCAGCCGCTTCCGGAGTTCGGCCGACCCGGGCAAGCCTTTGACATACCAGCCTAGGTGCTTCCGAAACTCGATCGCCGCCCCCTTGGGGTCGACCTCGAACTCGGCCGCCATCCGCGCATGCCGCAGCGCGATCGCGAACCGCTCCGCCACGGGCGGCACCTCCGGCGCCGGCTGCCCGTCCAGCAGCGCCCGGGCCTGCGTGAAGATCCACGGTTGCCCGAACGATCCGCGCGCGATCATCACCGCGGCGCACCCCGTCTCCTGGTGCATCCGCAGCGCATCCTCGGCCGTCTTGATATCGCCGTTCCCGATGACCGGAATCTCGAGCGCCGCGACCACCGCGGCGATCTCGTCCCAGCGGGCCGCGCCCGTGTACATCTGCGCCCGCGTCCGCGGGTGCAACGTCAACGCCCGCGCCCCGGCATCCTGACAGCGGAGGCCGATCGTGACCGGGTCGCGCATCTCCTCACTCCAGCCGCTTCGAATCTTGACCGTGACCGGCAAGTGCGTCCCCGCCACCACCGCGCGGATCACGTCTTGCACGAGGCCCAGGTCCTTGAGGCACCCGGATCCTCCGTTCCGCCGGACGACCTTTTTCACGGGGCAGCCAAAGTTGATATCGATGAACTCAGGCTGGAACACGTCGGTCACAGCCGCCGCCGCGTCACCCATAGCGCGCGGATCGGCGCCAAAGATCTGCACGCCAATCGGCCGCTCGTCGGCACCAAAACGCAGCTTGTCGAGCGTCGCCGGGTTCTCGCGGCGGATCCCTTCGGCCGACAAGAACTCGGTCACGACGACATCGGCGCCAAACGCGCGGCACAGCCGCCGAAACGGCGACTCCGATACGCCCGCCATCGGCGCGAGGTAGAGGGGAATCCGAGTCATCCCGTTGAACCTAAAAGGTTTGACACGACTTGGCGACCCATCTACGTTACCCGCCTATGGAACTCCGTGAATTCTTCGCTGAAGATGCCATCAAGCTCGATCTGCAAGGCACCACCAAAGACGAGATTCTCAAGGAGCTGATCGGGCTCCTCAAGCTGGACGACAAATCCGACGGCATGCTCTTCAAGATGCTGAAGCGACGCGAAAACCTCGGCTCCACGGGCATCGGCCGCGGCATCGCCATTCCCCACTGTCGTTCGCTGGTCGTCTCCAAGCTGCGCGTCGCCTTTGGCCGCAAACCGGCCGGCGTCGACTTCAAGGCCATCGATGAGAAGCCGGTCTATTTCTTCTTCCTCATCGTCGCGCCGCCCCTCGAGGTCTCCAACCAGTATCTTCCCGTGCTGGGCAAGATCGCGCAGTTCTCCAAGGAGCCGGACGTCCCTCAGCGCCTGCTCGGGTTGACCCAGCCCTCGCAGTTCATGGCACTGCTGGCCGAAAAGGGCGTGTAGTCGCGGCGCGCGCATTTGCGCGCCCGCCGAGGGCCGTTTATGATTGAGTACACACTCAATTAACGACCCTTCCCCGATGGCCCGTCCCAAGAGCGACGACAAGCGCGACGCGATCCTGACCGCGGCGGCCGAGGTCTTTGCCGACCGCGGCCTCGACGCGCCGACGTCGGCCATCTCCAGGGCGGCGGGCGTGGCCGAGGGAACGCTCTTCACCTACTTCGCCACCAAGGACGATCTGGTGAACGCCCTCTACCGGGCGATCAAGGTCGAGCTTGGGCACGCGATGATGTCGGACCTGCCGCGCCAGAAAGATGGACGGAGCGTGCTGCGCCACATCTTCAACGGCTACGTCGGGTGGGGCGTGTCGAATCCGGAGAAGCGGAAAGCGCTCACCCAGCTGCAGGTGTCGGACCGGGTCACCGTGGAGTCCCAACGGATCGGCTACGCGCCGTTCGCGGGATTCGAGACGATAGTGCGCGAGAGTATCGCCCAGCGGGAGATTCGGGATTTGCCCCTGCCCTTCATTGGTGCGGCGATGGGGGCCCTGGGGGACATGACCATGAAGTTCATGGCTGAGCACCCCGCCGCAGCCGCCCGGTACCGGAAAGCGGGCTTCGAGGTCTTCTGGAACGGAATCGCGGCAGAGTAGCTTTGTCTGGGTGTGTAAATGATTGAGTACTCAAGCATTCTTCAGGGACGGCTACTATGAACGTTGTGCTCTTTGGCGCCACGGGGATGGTTGGCCAGGGCGCCCTGCGTGAATGCCTGCGCGACACGCGCGTGGAGCGCGTGCTCACGGTCGGCCGCGCGGTAACGGGCGTCCAGCATCCCAAGCTCCGCGAGCTCGTGCACCCGGACCTCTTGCAGTACGCGTCGATCGAGGCTGATCTCGCTGGCTTTGACGCCTGCTTGTTCTGTCTCGGCGTGTCCTCGGCCGGCATGACGGAAGACGCCTACACCCGCGTGACGTACGGGATCGCGATGGCGGCGGCCCAGACGCTGGTGCGGCTCAACCCGGCAATGACGTTCGTCTTTGTCTCCGGCGCCGGTGCCGATAGCTCGGAGCGCGGACGTTCCACGTGGGCGCGGATCAAAGGCAAAACCGAAAACGCCCTGCTCCGCCTGCCGTTCAAGGCGGTCTACGTATTCCGCCCCGCGTATATCCAACCGATGCACGGCGAGCGGTCCAGAACGCCGGCCTACCGCCTGATTTACGCTCTCGGTCGGCCGCTCGTCCCCCTGCTCCGCCGCCTGTGGCCCGGCGCCTTCACGACGACAGAGCGCCTAGGCCGCGCGATGATTGCCGTGGCCGCCAGTGGAGCGCCATCAGACATGCCTTCACACATTCTCACCGTCAGAGACATCAATGCCCTCGCATGACACCAAAGTGTGGCTCATCACCGGCAGCTCGCGCGGGCTCGGCCGGAGTTTCGCGGAAGCCGTGCTGGCTGCCGGTCACCGCCTGGTCGCCACGGCGCGCACGCCGGAGCAGCTCGCGGATCTGGTTCAACAGTATGGGCATCGGATCCTTCCCTTCGCCCTCGATGTGACCAACGCGACCGCCGCCCGCGACGCCGTGGCGGCGGCTGTTACCACGTTTGGTCGCCTGGACGTTGTCGTCAACAATGCCGGCTACGCGAACGTCGCACCGATCGAGGATATGACCGAGGAAGACTTCCGGGCGCAGATCGAGGCGAACTTCTTCGGGGTCGTGAACGTGACGCGCGCCGCGCTCCCGGTGATGCGCCGGCAGCGCTCCGGTCACATCATCCAGATTTCATCCGTGGGCGGACGCCTCGGCAGCCCCGGGCTCGGCGCCTACCAGCCCGCGAAATGGGCCGTCGATGGCTTCTCCGAGGTCCTGACTAAGGAAGTCGCGCCACTCGGCATCAAGGTCACCGTGGTGGAGCCGGGCGGGTTTCGGACCGACTGGGCAGGTTCGTCGATGACCATCGCGCCCATCCGCGACGACTATCAGGAGACCGTCGGCAAGATGGCCGAGTACCGCAAGAACCCCGACGTCATGCGCGGTGATCCGGACAAGGCGGCGCAGGTCCTGTTGCACATCGCCTCGCTCGAGAACCCTCCCCGGCGGTTGCTCCTTGGCGCCAGTGCCGTGCAGTTCGCACGCGCCGCCGCGGCGCAGCTGGCGGCGGAGGACGAGAAGTGGGCGGCGTTGAGTCTATCGGCCGAGGTGGACGACGCCATCACCGACCATGCCGTCATGGACCGCCTGACCGCGACCCTAACGAGGCGTGAGTAAGGAATGTAAGATGCACGCATGACGACTTTTCCGACGCTCTCCCGGTTCGCCATGAGTCGTGACGCGCGGCTCATGGCTGGTATCACGCTAATCACAGTGCCAACGATTCAGTACGGAGGCTACTTTCTCCTGCGATCGCTGATGGACAAGAAGTCCGGTTACATGGACAACCCGCTCCGTCAGAATCTCTTCCGCGCCGGGCACGCACACGCCGGCGTGATCGTCCTCCTCTCGCTGATCTGCCAGCTTCTGGTGGACGGCGCGCGTCTGTCTCCGCCGCTCGCGTGGTTCGTTCGCATCGGCGTCCCATTGGCCGCGATCCTTTTGTCCTTGGGCTTCCTCCTCGCGCTCCCGGCGCCAACCGACACCGTCGTGTCGCGGGCGATCGGATTGGTCTACGCCGGCGCTTTCGTGCTCGCGGCGAGTGTGCTCACGCTCGGTGTGGGTCTGATTCGATCCTGACTCGATCCTGACTCGCTGCGTGCCGATTTGCAGAATGCGAGGAAAGTTCGCATTCTGCCTGTCGCGCGGCCGCCACGC
>DATMNB010000008.1:0-13967 GCA_035569435.1 Gemmatimonadaceae bacterium | reverse complement strand
ATGTGGAGGAGGCGCTGATCGAGGGCGCGTTCCTCACTGTGCTCGTCGTCTTCCTCTTCCTGAACTCCTGGCGCTCGACGGTCATTACGGGCCTCGCGCTACCGGTGTCCGTGCTGGCGAGCTTCATCGCCGTCTGGGTGCTCGGATTCAAGCTCGAGACGATGTCGCTGCTGGGACTTTCACTGGCCATCGGCATTCTGATCGACGACGCCATCGTCGTGCGCGAGAACATCGTCCGGCACATCGAGAAGGGCGAGGATCACTTCACCGCGGCGCACACGGGCACCAACGAGATCGGGCTGGCGGTGACCGCCACGACGTTCTCCATCGTGGCGGTGTTTGTCCCCGTGGCCTTTATGAACGGTCTCGCCGGGCAGTGGTTCAAGCCGTTCGCCCTTACGATTGCCTGCGCGGTGCTGGTGTCGTTGTTTGTGTCGTTCTCGCTCGACCCCATGCTGTCCGCGTACTGGCCCGACCCGCAGATCGAGGCGCACGAGCGGCGGGGCCCGGTGGCCCGCGCGCTCGGCAGGTTCAACCAGTGGTTCGACGGCCAGGCCGACCGCTACAAGACGGTCATCGGGTGGGCGCTCGACCACCGGTGGCTCATGGTGGGGATCACGATCCTGTCGTTTGCCGGCGCGGTCGCGCTCCAGGCCGTTCGGGACAACACCGGTCTCGTGCCGATCAGTGACCGGTCCCAGTTCACCGTTGGCGTGGAGACGCCGGCGGGGTCCAACCTCGATTACATCCGGATCAAGATGCAGGAGTTGGATCGGGTGCTCCGCGCGCATCGCGAGGTCGCCTACACGTATGCGACGGTTGGCAGTGGCGCGTCCACGGGTGCGGTCGACGAGGGGAAGATTTACGTCCGCCTCGTGCCCAAATCGGCGCGTCGCATCTCACAGCAGGACTTTGCGGCGCTGTTGCGGGGTGAGCTGGCGTCGGTGGGGGGTGTGACGGCGTACGTCTTTGCCGACCCGTTCGATCAGTACGACAAGCAGGTGCAGATCCAGGTGCGTGGCAACGACTACGCGGCGTTGACCACGGTGGCCAATCAGGTGCGGGCCGTCGTGGCGGCGGTGCCGGGGGCGGCCGATGTCGGCCTGTCCAACCGCGGCGAACGGCCGGAGTTGCACATCGATCTCGATCGCGCGCTGGCGGGGCAGCTGGGGGTGAGCGTGGCCGATGTGGCGCAGTCGCTCCGGCCGGCGTTTGCCGGGATCCATGCGGGCGACTGGGTCGATCCGACGGGGAAGACGCGCGATGTCACGGTGCGGTTGGCGCCCGATGCGAGGACCAACACCAACGATGTGGCGCAGATGCCGCTCATGCTCAATGGCGGGCAGTCGCTCGCGTCGGTGCCGCTCGGCGCCGTGGCGACGATCACGAACCAGCCTGGGCCCGCCGAGGTGGATCACTATGACCGGGACCAGGTGATCACGGTCGGGGCCAACTTGCAGGGGCGCACGTTGTCGCAGGTGAGCAATGCGATCGATCGTGGGCTCGCGACGGTGGCCGTGCCGCCGGGCGTCCGGATCGTGACGGCCGGTCAGGCCAGAGACTTGAGCGGCGTGCTCGGCGACATCGCGGCGACGGTGGGGCTGGCGATCCTCCTCATGTACATGATTCTCGTGGTGCAGTTTGGGTCGTTCCTCGATCCGTTGGCGATCATGTTGTCGCTGCCGCTGTCACTCATCGGGGTGGTGTTGGCGCTGCTGCTGCCTGGGGGGCAGCTCGACATCATGAGCATTCTCGGGGTGATTCTGTTGTTTGGCATCGTGACCAAGAATGCCATTCTGCTGATCGACTTTGCGATCTGGTCGCGTGAGCGGCGCGGGTTGGCGATTCGTGAGGCGCTCATCGAGGCGGGACGGATCCGGCTGCGGCCGATCATCATGACGACGGTGGCGCTCATCGCCGGGATGACGCCCGTGGCGATGGGGGCGGGCGAGGGCGGAGATTTTCGGGCCGGGCTTGGGCGGGCGGTGATTGGCGGGGTGATTACGTCGACGCTCCTGACGCTGCTAGTGATTCCGACCTTCTACGAGATCCTCGACGACTGGCGGACCTGGGTCCGCGCCCGGGTGCGGGGACCGGTCGCTTCCGGCGTGCGAGAGGTCGCGCCCGGGGACTGAGAGCTCGACAAAGGTCGAGCTCTGTCCAACCGACCCGACTTAGCAGGGTGCTTCAGCACCCTGCTAAGTTGGAGCCGTGTTGTCTCATTTCTGGACTTACGTCACCCTGGCGCTTGTCAGCTTTGTCACTGAGGAGCTGGCCCCGATCGGTGGGGGGATCGCCGCGCATCGCGGCGAGCTGGATCTCCTGCACGTGGCGTTCAGCGTGTTCCTCGGCAGCTGGCTGGCCGGGGTCGGCCTCTATTATGTCGGGCGGTGGCGCGGGGTATGGCTCAGGCGGCGGTATCCGCGGTTTGGGCGGGCGTTCACGCGGGCGTTGCTGAGTGTGCGGCGGCGTCCGTGGCGGGCGTCGTTGGCGGTGCGGTACGCATATGGGCTGCGGGTCACGTTGCCGTTGGCGTGTGGGGCGGCGCATGTGCCGGTGTGGGAGTTCCTCATCGGGAGTGGGATCAGTGCGCTCACCTGGTCCAGTTTGTTCACCGTGGTCGGGTGGGCGTTTGGGCAGTCGGCCGATCGAGTCATGCGGCACGTCGGGCGGTATGAGAGCGTGTTGGCGCTCGCGCTGACGGGGCTCGCGGGCGCGTTGATCTTTCTCTATATCCGCCGGAGTGCGGTGAACGACGACCCCATCGACCGCGAGCGGGTCGAGGCGTTTTCGCGGCAGCTCGATGCGTTGACGGGCGAGTTTCCTACTTTGCCTGAAGACCCGGCGGACGACGAAGAAACGCGCCGCTCTGGCTGAACTACTTCCCCCGTTCGACGTGGTCGAAAGGGGATTCGCCGCCCTTGAAGACGCGGAACAGGTACCAGAGTGAGGGGAAGAGGATCACCGCGCCGACGGTGATGGCGCCGATGATGGCGCGCAGTGTCGAGGCGGGGGCGGCGGCGTCGGCGAGGGTCAGGTTGGGGGGGACGACATAGGGGTACTGCGTGATGAGCCAGCCCCAGATCACGAGTGATACCTGGATCGCGGCGGCCACGCGGGCGACACGGTAGCGGCGGCGGATCAGGGCCAGGATGGCGACGAGGCCGGCCAGCGCCGTGGCGATCTGGAGGGGGACGGCGAAGGGCGAGGCCATGAGCGTCGTGTAGACGTGCGGGACGGTGTGGCGGGCGACGGAGATGGCGACCCAGGCGACGACGATCACGGCGGCGGCGGCTTCGAGGGCCGAGCGGCGGAAGTCGTCCTCGAGGTCGAGGTCCTGGGCGTTCTCGGCTTCGACCGTGAGGTAGACGGCGGCGAGGAAGGCGAAGAGCGAGAGGGCGAGGACGCCGACGGTGATGCCCCACGGAGTGCACCACGGGAGCACGTAGCCGTCGACGAAATCACGCTGGGGTTGGGCCCCGGCGGTGCCGACGCCGCCCGAGACGATGGCGCCGACGATAATGCCGAGCAGCACAGGGGTGATGACGCTGGCGAGCGAGAAGATGAGGCCCCAGCGGCGTTGCACGGGGCCGTGCGTGCTGTCGTACGCGCGGAACGTGAACGCCGAGCCGCGGAGGACGATCCCGATCAGCATCAGTGTGAGCGGGATGTGGAGCACGATGCTCAGCTCGGCAATGGCCGGTGGGAAGCAGGTGAACATCACGACGACGACGATGATGAGCCAGACGTGGTTGGCTTCCCAGATCGGGCCGATGGCGTGGGCGATGAGGTCGCGTTGGCGGTCGCGGCGGGGGCCTGACGCGAGGAGGTCCCAGACGCCGCCGCCAAAGTCGGCGCCGGCCAGGAGGGCGTAGGCATTCAGCGAGACGCCGAGAATGCCGGCGACGATCGTGGCGAGGGTCATCAGGCCGCGACCGGGACGTGTTCGCCGGTCGTTCCTTCACGCATGCGAGGGCTCTTGATGACCTGCTGGTAGAGCAGGTAGACGACGATGATGCCGAGGACGCAGTAGAGCGCCGTGAACGTGATGAACGGGACGATCAGGCCGGGCATGGGCGTGACGGCGTCGGCGGTGCGCATGAGGCCATAGACGACCCAGGGTTGGCGGCCGACTTCGGTGACGGTCCAGCCGGCCTCTATGCACAGGAATCCGAATGGCGCGGCGATGACGAGGGCGCGGAGGAGCCAGGGCGCGGCGGCGATATCGCGGCGGCGGATGAGGCGCCAGAGTGACCAGAGTGCGAGGAGGGCCATCGCGGTGCCGAGTCCTACCATGATCTGGAAGGCGACGTGGACGACGGGGACGGCGGGCCAGGTGTCGCGGGGGACGTCGTCCAGGCCGCGGACGATGGCGTGCGCGTCGTGGTACGCCAGGAACGACAGCGCGTAGGGAATCTCGATCGCGTACGGGGTGGTGCGCGTGGATTCGTTGGGGAGGCCGCCCACGCGGAGTGGGGCGCCGCGTTCGGTTTGGAACTGGCCCTCCATGGCGGCGAGCTTGGTCGGTTGCCAGTCGGCGATGTAGCGGGCGCTGACGTCGCCCGAGATCGGCTGGAGGATCGCGGCGGGGGCGCCGACCAGGAGGGCGACGCTGAGGGCTTTTCGATGAAACGCGTTGGTGCGGTCGCGTAAGTACAGGAACGCGTGGACGCCGGCCACGGCCATGCCGGTGGCGGCGTAGGCGGCGAGCGTCATGTGCAGCGCTTCGGGGAAGGCGGCGGGGGTCATCATCGCGCGGAACGGGTGCACGTCGACGGGCACGCCGTGGTCGAGGCGGAAGCCGCGCGGGGTGTTCATCCAGGCGTTGGCGATGACGACGAAGATGCCGGAGACGGCGCCGCTCAGGGCGACGAGTAGCCCCGAGGCCATGTGGGCGCGGTGGGAGATTCGGTCCCAGCCGTAGAGGTAGAGGCCGAGGAAGATGGCTTCGGTGAAAAAGGCGAAGCCCTCGAGGGAGAAGGGCATGCCGATGATGGCGCCGGCGTACTTCATGAAGCCGGGCCAGAGGAGGTTGAGCTCGAACGACAGGACGGTGCCGGAGACGGCGCCGACGGCGAAGAGGATCGCGGTGCCCTTGGCCCAGCGCTTGGCGAGCTCGAGGTACACGGGGTCGCCGGTCGTGCCCCAGCGGTGCTCGGCGAGCACCATAAGGGCGGGCATGCCGATGCCGATGACGGCGAAGATGATGTGGAAGGCGAGCGACATCGCCATCTGCGAGCGCGCGGCCAGGACGTCGGTCATCGATCTCCTCTGGGGTGCGCGGTGTTCGCAATATAGTGTCGGCTGCGCGAGGAGTCGGGCGAAGGAATCGTGATCACGTGATAGGTTTCGGGCCATGTTCCAACGTCAAACAATTGCGCGTGTTGTGCTCGGCGCGCTCATCATCGTGTGCGTGCTCTGGTGTGGGCGGACTGGGGTGCGTGGGTACCATCTCGTCACGACGCTGCATGCGTTGGCGATCAATGCGATCCGGTTGGAGTCGGTTGATACGGCGCTTGCGCCCGGGAGTCGGGTGGAGTGGGATAGTGCGACGGTCGCGACAGTCAAAAGTCGCGCGTGGTTGCGGGCGGCTGATGGGCATGAGCGCTACGACAGTGCGGCGAACAGGCGATGGGAGGCGTTGCTCAGTCCCATCGAGCGCGACTCGGCGCGGCTCGGGGCGCGGCGTGGGCGGCCGATTCAGGATGTGCCGGGGATCAGTGACGCGGTGCGGGTGTTGACCGGGCCGGCGCCGGCGGCGTTGTATGTGGCCGAGCTGGCGCCGGCGGCGGATACGACCCGACTCCAACGCGAGGCGGCGACGCTCTTTGCCGTTGTCGATAGCGGGTCGCCCGTCGTGGTGCACATCCGGGCGGGGCGACCCGCGGGGGCGGCGCGGGGGGAGTTGGTCATGGCGTTGCCGACCGTCATCCTGCCTGTGTATTGACCTGTTTTTTCCGACCTAGCTGATAGTTACCAGCCGAGTGCTGCGGCCACCGCGTCCGGGGTCGCGGCAACCGGTGCTGGCGGCTCCGATGGAGCGTCGAGTAGCGCCGCCTGGGCGTCTTTGAGGCCGTGGCCGGTGCAGACGCAGACGCAGCGCGAGGCCGGTGAGGTGCGGCCGGCGGCGATGGAGGCGCGGAGGGCGGCGACGCCGGCGGCGGATGACGGCTCGCAGAAGATGCCTTCGCGGCGGGCGATTTCGCGGGCGGCGGTGAGGATCTCGGCATCCGTGACGGCGCGGAACTCGCCGGAGGATTCGGTGACGGCGGCCACGGCGGGCTGCCAGCTGGCGGGGCGGCCGATGCGGATGGCCGTCGCGATGGTTTGGGGGTTGTCGACGGGGTGGCCGAGGACGAGGGGGGCCGCGCCGGCGGCTTGGCCGCCGAGCATGTGTGGGAGCGTGCGGGCGCGGGCGGAGTCGTGCCAGCGACGGAAGCCGGCCCAGTAGGCCGTGATGTTGCCGCCGTTGCCGACGGGGAGGGCGAGGACGTCGGGGGCGTCGCCTAACGCTTCGATGATTTCGTACGCCGCCGTGGCTTGGCCGGCGATGCGGTGTGGGTTGACAGAGTTGACGAGGGCGGCGGGGTAGCGCTCTGAGAGTGCGCGGGCGATGTCGAGGGCGGCGTCGAAGCCTCCGTCGACGGCGATGGCGCGGGCGCCGTAGGCCAGGGCCTGCGCGATCTTGGCGGCGGCGACTTTGCCGCCGGGGAGGAGCACCACTGACTCGACGCCGGCGCGGGCGGCGTAGGCGGCGGCTGACGCCGCCGTATTTCCTGTTGAGGCACACAGCACCGTGCGGGCGCCTGCCTCGAGGGCTTTGGCCACGGCGACGACCATGCCGCGGTCCTTGAACGAGGCAGTGGGGTTCATGCCTTCGAACTTCACGTACAGCTCGTCAACGCCGACCCAGGCTGCCAGGCGGGGTACAGCGAGAAGAGGAGTGTCACCCTCGTGCAGTGTGAGGGAGGGCGTCGCTGGCGTGACTGGTAGGAAGGGCGCCCAGCGGGCGAGGACGCCCGCTGCGGGCGCGGATTCGATCGATGTCAGACCAATACCCTCCGTCTCATGCTCTCCGCCGTCCGGCTCTCGCTGTGGCCACAAGATCATCATACACCGCGGACCCGGTGGGGTGACCACCGGCGCCCCGGCCGATGAAGGTCAACGATCCCGCGAAGTCCCCCTCGATCTGCACGGCGTTGTACTCGTCACGCACCTGGGCGAGAGAGTGGTTGGCCGGCAGCCGACGGGGGGCGACGCTCAGGCGCATGCTGTGGTCACCGAGCACCGCTTCGGCCACGAGCTTGATGACCTCACCGGCTTCGCGCGCCTCGAGGACATCGGTGGGCGTGAGATCGCCGATCCCGGTGCGCTCGACGCATTCGACGGGCACCCAGCGGCCAAAGGCATGGCGCGCCAGAATCACCAGCTTCTGCGCGGCATCCAGGCCGGACACATCGGATGAAGGATCCGCCTCGGCGAACCCGCGGGCCTGCGCATCGGCCAGCGCCGCGCCAAACGCCACGCCGTCGTCGGCCATGCGGGTCAGAATGAAATTGGTCGTGCCATTCAAGATCCCCGCGACGCGTGTGATGCGATTCCCGACGAGCGTGCCACGCAACGTGTGGATCAACGGAATCGCCCCACCCACCGACGCCTCGTAGCGCAACGTGACGCCATGCGCCTCCGCCATCGCCTCGAGCGCCGACCCTTCCGCGGCGATGAGCGCTTTGTTGGCGGTGATCACGTGCTTGCCCGCTTTGATCGCCCGCCGCACGATGGCACCGGCCGGGTCGAGCCCACCCATCAGCTCGACGACGATCGCCACCGTCGGATCCTCGAGGGGCCGCGACCAATCGGTCGTCATGAGGAGCGGATCGACATCCACCGCGCGCGATTTTCCGGGATCGCGCACAACGACGTGCCGGAGCACGAATCGGACATCGTGCTGGGCCTCGAGCTCGGCGGCTCCCGACTGCAGGATCGTCACGGCGGCGGAGCCCACGGTGCCGAGTCCGTAGACGGCAATGCCAACGGTGCGCGGCCGAGCGGGCCGTGCGAGCGGGGCGGTGGGCGCGTCGGGCATTGTCGTTCCGAGCATAATACGTCCTCTCGAAAAAAGCCTGGACAAAAGCAACGCGGCCCCCCGGGGAGTCCGGGGGGCCGCTTGTCGATCAGTGACTGTCTGTAACCCTAGTCACGACCGTCCGCGCCGCCCCCCGAAAGGGACCGCGTACCCGTGGACGTCATCGTGGCGCCGCAGCGCGACAGGTTGATCATGATCACAGTATTGTCCAGACTGACGGAGCAAGTCAAGGGTCACGAATGGCGGTTCCCTCTCGATCCGGGCGCACCTCGAAGGCCATTACGCCTTCCGGACCGGCGGCAAGGCGGAAGGCCGCGGCCATGGCCGCTGCGACTTCGTCGGCGCGCGCGGGCGGGGTGATCGCCAACAAGCCAGACCCGGCGCCGGAGACTGTCACGCCATAGGCGCCCGCCTTTTTGCCGGCAGCAACGACCTCGGCGCCGCCGGGGATGAGTGGCAGGCGATAGGGGACGTGGAGCGTGTCGTCGAGGCCGAGCACGAGGAGTTCAGGGTCGCCGGTCTCGAGGGCGCGGATGAGCGCGGCCACGCGACTGAGGGCGCGGGTGGCTTCGGCGTGGGGCACGGTGGCCGGGAGCGCGGCGCGGGCGCGCGCCGTCGCCAGCTCGACGCCCGGCGCCGCGAAGACAAAGGCCAGGTTGGGCGAGAGCGGAAGCGCGAACGGGTGACCGTGGGCAACAGCGACGAGGCCGCCCAGCAGGGCCGGCGCCGCGTTGTCCAGGTGACCCTCGGCACGTTCGGCGTCGGCGAGGATACGGGCATTGTCGATCGCGTCGCCCGCGGCGGCCATGCCGAGGGCCGTGCCGCCAACGACGGCGACAGCCGAGGAGCCGAGACCGCGGGCGACGGGAATCTCGGAGTCGATGATCAGCGTGCCGCCGACGTCGCGGTGGCCGCGGGCGGCGAGGGTCGAGCGAAAGGCGGTGACGAAGAGATCGTGCGCGGCCGGGCGGTCGTCGAGCACCCGCACCGTTCCGCGGCGCACGATGGTGAGGGATGTACCTGGACCCGGCCGGAACTCCGCGGTGAGATAGCGGTCGAGCGCGAGCCCGATGCAGTCGAATCCCGCGCCCAGGTTCGACGTGCTCGCCGGGACGCGGACGTACGCGGCGTGCATCAGCGTTCGACAGCCACCCCGCGCCAGAACGCCACGTACCCCGTGATGTTTTTGGCCGCGTCTTTGGGCGCGGGATAGTACCAGGCCGCGTCCTTGTTCACGTTGGACCCGACGATGACGTCGTAGTAGCTCGCCAGTCCCTTCCAGGGGCACGTCGACTGCGTCGCGCTCGCGCGCAAGAGATCCTGCCGCACCGAATCCGGCGGGAAATACACATTGTTCTCGACGATCTCGACGCGGTCACTCTCCGCCAGGACCGTCCCGTTCCACGTTGCCTTCGCCATGCGCTCGCTCCGCGTGTATTGCCTGTAACGTATGCCCGCGATGCTCATGGCGCACGAGCAGATACCGCACGGATTGGACGACGGCGGCCAGGATGATCGCGAACGCACAGACGAGCGCGACGTCTACAAACAACGTCTCGCGCGCCATGAGCGGCCAATCGTTGAAGTCGGCTCGCCCCGTGTTGCCCCAAGGCTCCCGATGTACGGCGATCAAGGGGAGACTCGTCAGCATCTCGCCCACGGCCGCCAGCGCGCCAAAGGCGGGCGCGCGCCAGATCCAGTGCCGCACCGTGTAGTTGCCCAGGTGCAGGGCCGCCGCGCCGGTCAGCATCACGCCAAAGGCCGTGACATACGCCAGGACCCACCATCCCGCCGACGACGGCCGCGCGATCACCATGGCCCGAAAGAGACGCAGGACGACTCCAGTGAGCAGTCCGCTCTCGATCACCGACAGCGTCAGCCCGCGGAATCCTGCCGCGCGCTCGAGGTGCCAGGCGATCGTCTGCCGGGGAAAGAAAGCGGGCATGTCGCGCTAAGGTACGCTATCCTGGCGACCGGCGATAGCGGCACCGGTGCCGCTTCCGCCGCGCATGATGGCGACCAGGGTTTCCTCCAACCGCTCGAAGCTGAACGGCTTGGTGAGCACCGGCTGGTGGAGCGCCGTCGCGCCCCGCCCGCCCATGCTCAATAAGTCGCCCGTGATGAACACGGTCCGCGCGGCGAGTCCGGGGCGCTCGTCGAGGAGCGCGTGATAGAGCGCCACGCCGTCCATGCCGGGCATGCGCAGATCGCTCACCACGGCGTCGACGCTCGTCTCCTGTAACGCGTCGAGCGCCGACTGTCCGTCGGACGCCGAGACCACGGCGAACCCGCGGAGGCGCGCGAACGCCTCGAAACCCTGGCGAATCGCCGCTTCATCGTCGACAAAGAGGACGCGGAGCCCGGCGAGCTGGGACCGGCGTGTGTATTGTGGGTGCTCGCCGGTGTCGGATGACACGGCCTGCGCGTCGACGGCCGGCAGGGTCACGATGAATCGCGCGCCCGGCTCCCCATCGAGCCGGTCGACGAGGCGGATCGTGCCGCCGTGCGCGGTGACGATGCCGTAACTAACCGAGAGTCCAAGGCCGGTCCCTTCCCCTTCGGGCTTGGTCGTGAAGAACGGCTCGAACACGCGTGCCCGGAGGGGCTGCGGGATCCCCGTGCCAGTGTCGGCGACATCCAGGACCACGCGATCGCCATCGGCGCGGGTGGCGATCGAGAGCGTCCCGCCGCCCACGCCGGCCACGGCCTGGATGGCGTTGGTCACCAGGTTGAGCACGACCTGCTGCAGCTGACGGGCGTCGCCCGTGACGGCGGGGATCTCGCTCGAGAGCGAGAGGTCGACGTGCACGTTGCTGGCGGTGAGCTGATAGTTGCGGAGGCGGATCGTGCGTTCGATCACGAGGTTGATGTCGAGCGGCTCGCGCTGCGGCGCGCTGCGGCGGGCAAAGGCCAGCAGATCGCGCACGACCTGGCTCGCGCGGCCGGTCTCGGAGCGAATGACTTCGACGGATTCGCGCTGGGTGTCGTTCAGCGTGCCGTCGCGGAGCAGCAGCTGGGCAAAGGCGCTGATGCTACTGAGCGGATTGTTGACCTCATGGGCGACGCCCGCGACGAGCTCGCCCACGGCCGCCAGGCGCTCGGTCTCCATGAGGCGCGCGCGCATCTCGCGTTCGCCCGTGGTGTCACGGCCGACGAGGAGGAGCGTGGGCGGGTCGGTCTCGGGGAGCCGCCGGGCGGCGAGGGCCACGACGCGGATCTCGGCCGGGTCGGTGCGGCGCCGGAACTCGACCTCGATACGCGCCGGCAGCCCGGCGAACGCCGCCGAGAGCGCGTCGCGCAGCCGCCGCTCGTCCTTGGGCGCCACGAACTCGACGAGATCGCGGCCGACCACCTGGGCCGGATCGAGTCCCGTGATCTCGCGCACGAAATCATTGGCATCCTGGACCCGGCCGCCCAGCTGCACGGTGAACACGGCATCAGGCGCGGCACGGAACAACGTCCGAAACCGCAGCTCGGCTTGCCGCAGATCCTCGACCAGCTCGGCGTTGGCCAGCGCCACCGACATCATGTCGGTCATCGCTTCGATGCGGGCCACGTCCTCCGGAGAGAACGCCGCGACATGCTTGGCCGTGAGCGCCACCGCGCCGATGCGCGCGCCGCGACGTTGGAGCGGGACGATCGCCAGCGAGCGGTCGCCGTGGATCTGGCGGGCGACAATGAGCCCTGGGTGGAGCGTGAGGTCGTCGACGCACAACGTGCGGCCCGTCTGGATCACGCGTCCCATGGCGGTCTCGTCGCACGGGACGACCATCTCGCGGGCAAAGGCCAGCGTGCCGGCGGCCGCGGTGATCCGGATCTTGGTGCCGTCGACCAGGAGCCCGAGGATGGCGCCGTCGGCGCCGGCCACGTCGAGCACGGCTTCCATGAACCGTTCCAGGACGCGGGCCGGGTGAAGCTCCAACGTGACGTGCTGCCCGAGCATCCACATGCGCTGCAGGACCCGCTCGGCGTCTGCCAGCTCGCCACTCCGCTCGGCGATCCGCGCCTCGAGCGTCGACGATAGCGCGCGTTCGGCTTCGACGCTCCGCGCCAGACGCTGCGCCTGCTCGCCCTGGGTGGTCAGCAGCCGGCTGGTCCGCGCCGCGAGGAGCGTGACGAACGCCGCGACGGCAACGGCCAGCGCCGGGCTCGACTCACCACGGAAGCCCAGCACGAACGTCGCGACGGTGACGATACCGGTTGCGACGAGGAGAAACCGCGCACGGACGGTGGCCGAGCCGGTGATCTCAGGCCGGCGGGCGGCGCCGTTGGCCGGCAGCCCCGTCGGCGCGTCGGCCGCAGAGAGGGCGCGGACGGCGTAGGCGATCGCAAAGAGCGCCGCTGCCCACAGGACGGCCCGCACGCTCTCGCTCGCCGGCAGCGGTGGGAGCTCGTCCGCCGCAGCCAGCGCCAGGGTGCCCAAGGCGATGCCAGCGGAGGCGGTGCGTCCGATGCGCTCGCCGTGGGAGGCGAGGAGGAGGGCCACCACGAGGAGTGCGGCGACTGACGCGCTCCGGCGGGCAAAGGCGATCGCAGCGTCCGGCCCGATGGCCAACGGCGCGCCGGGCACGACATAGCCGAGCGAGATGCCGACGACGGCCGCTGCGCAGGCCAGCATGGCGACGTCGAGCGAGAGCTCGCGCCAGGTCCCGCGGCGGCGCCAGCCGAGGGCAAACGCGCAGCCCCCCCCGATGCCGAGGTAGAACCCGGCAACTGTTACAAGCCGGAACGCGGGCGGCGTGCCGCCGATGCCCGCGACGATCTGGTGGAGCGCGGCGCAGGTCCAGGCGACGGCCAGTCCACCCAAGAGGGGGCGGCGCACGCCGCTGGCGGACGTGAGGGCCCAGGCCGCTGCCCCGGCGAGCATGAACGCCGCGAGGACGCGCAGCGCGTCCGGAAGACCACCGGTGTCGGCGCTCCACGCTGTTGGTGACACGACAGCGGCGGCGGCCAGGAGAACGGCCACCGCTTGTGTCAGCAGCGTCAGCGTATCTGAAACGCGAACTGGGAGGCGGGCTTTCACTGGTGAGTTGACGCGCCAGCGGCGCCGCCGTTGCGGGGAGACTACAGGCGGTAAACGTGTGGAAGATGTGCTGGGCGTTGATCTTCCGCACCTCTTTGGATACTATGCGTCACCACCATGATGCGACAGATGCGATCGACACCCGTCACGCCGGCTCTTATTACGCCGGCCGTCCCGCGCCTCGCGGGGACGGTCATGATCGCGCGTGGGGGGTAGCCGGGCTGCCGTTTTTGCCGGTTGTCGATCGGGCCCCTCCCCACACGGAGGGGCCCTTTTTCGTTGTCTCACGCCCGTCTCGAGCCACATGTCCTACGCTGCCCAGGGTTTGTATGACCCCGCGTTCGAGCACGACGCCTGTGGGTTGGGCTTCGTGGCCCATATCAAGGGCACCAGATCGCACGACATCGTCGCGCGGGCCCTGGGGCTGCTGGACAACCTGTCACACCGTGGGGCCGTGGGGTGTGACCCGTGTACCGGCGATGGGTCGGGCGTGCTCATCCAGCTCCCGCATTACTTCCTGGCGCGGGCGTTTGGGGAGCTGAAGGTTCGGCTCGGCGAGCCCGGGACGTACGGGATCGGCATGATGTTTCTGCCCTCCAAGGGGTCAGCCGAGGAGACAATCGAGGGATTGGCGGCCGACGAGGGCCTGCGCACGCTCGGCTGGCGCGACGTCTCGGTCGATCCGACCGTGTTGGGCGACCTGGCGCGACAAAGTCTGCCGGTGATCCGGCAGGTGGCGTTCACGGCCGAGGGCGGGGCCGTGCAGTTGGAAGGGCGGGCCCTGGAGCGCCGGCTGTACGTGCTGCGCCGGCGGATCGAGCGCCTGGGCCTGCCGGGCGTGTACGTGCCCAGCCTGTC
>DATMNB010000007.1:0-8158 GCA_035569435.1 Gemmatimonadaceae bacterium | reverse complement strand
CCGAACGCCTCCACGCGGCCGGCCTCGAGCACATCCAGATCTCGTTCCAGGATTCCGACACGGAAAACGCCGAGCGCATCGCCGGGATCAAATCCGTCGACAAGAAGCGCGCGGCCGCCGACATCGTGAAATCGCTGGGCTTTGCGTTCACCGTGAACGCGGTGCTCCATCGCGGAAACCTGGACCACATCGGCCAGATCATCGAGATGGCCGCCGACCTGGGCGCCGATCGCATCGAGCTGGCCAACACGCAGTACTACGGCTGGGCCTTCGCCAACCGCGACGCGCTCATGCCGACGCGCGCCCAGTTGGCGGCAGCCGAGTCGATCGTCGAGGCGGCCGTGGCCCGCTACAAGGGGCACATGCAGATCCTGTACGTGCTCCCCGACTACTATCAGACCTACCCCAAACCCTGCATGGGCGGGTGGGGCAACGTCTACATGGTCGCTGCGCCCGATGGCCGGATTCTCCCATGCCAGGCGGCGTGGCAGATCGACTCCCTGTCATTCGACAGCGTGCGCGATCATTCCCTGGAATGGATCTGGCAACAGTCCCCAGCCTTCGAGGCGTTTCGCGGCGACGCGTGGATGCGCGAGCCATGCCGCAGCTGCGAGCGCAAGACCCTGGACTACGGCGGCTGCCGCTGCCAGGCGTTCCAACTGACCGGCGACGCGCGCAACGCCGACCCGGTCTGCATCAAGAGCGACCAGCATCACCTCATCGAAGAGTCGATCGTCGAGCTGGCCGAGGTGCCGGCCTATCGCTATCGCGCGCCAGAACGGCCATTGGCGAGCGCCGGCACGCCAGTTGTTTCTATTGGCCACTGATGCCGAGGGGCGCGCCCGCGCGCTGATCGACCGCGCAGGGTATGGGATCTGCCGCGAGACGCTCGACGGACGGTTCCTCGACGTCAACCCCGCGCTCGTCGCCCTCCTGGGCTACGAGTCCGCCGACGCCTTGCTGGCGGTCGACATCGCGTCGGCCATCTACCGCGACCCGGCCGATCGCGCGGCGCTGATCGCTGACGCGCTGGCGGGCCGCCTCACCGAGTCAGTCGAGCTCCCCTGGCGCACCCGGACCGATACACCGATCACCGTGCGTGTCACCATGCAGGTCGCACGTACGGAAGGCGATGCGGCAGTCCAGTGGCTCGAGTCGATCATCGAGCCGATCACCGAGCGACTGCGACGCGAGGAGCTCATGCGCCGCACGGAACGGCTGTCGAGCGTCAGCAAGCTCGTCGCCGGATTCGCGCACGAGTTGAACAACCCGTTGGCGGCGATCAGCGGCTTCGCCAAGTTGATCGATGCGTCGATGTTGAGCCCTGAGGACCAGGATGCGTTGACCGTGATTCACTCCGAGGCGATGCGCGCCGGACGGATCGTCCAGGACCTGGTGACATTCTCGCGTCGCCCCGACATCGAGACGCGTCCGCTCGTCGACGTGTCGGACGTGGTGCAGACCGCCGTGGCGGCTGAACGCCCCTTGATCGCCGCCCTCGGGATCACGCTCGACATCGGGATCGAACCCGGGCTCCGGCCCGTTGCGGCTCAGTCGGCCCAGCTGGAACAGGTCGTCCGGCACCTCTTGGGCAACGCACGCCACGCCATCGCGCGAGCGCTGACCCCCGTGGCCGAGCTGCCCGCGCGCCCCCTCACGGGTCGCCTGCCCGTGCGCCGGAGCCCTGACCCGCCGACGATCACCGTCCGGCTTCGCGGCACCGCATCCACCGTGGTCCTCGAGGTCATCGACAACGGGCCGGGCATTCCACTGGAACTGCAGCCCCGGATCTGGGATCCGTTCTGGACGACCCGCGACACGCAGGACGCCCTTGGCTTGGGGCTCAGCGTGGCGCACGCGATCGTCGTCGCCTACGACGGTACGATCGAGGTCGACGGCACCGAGGGGTACGGTGCGCGTTTCACCGTCACCTTGCCGGCGTCCAATGGCCGTTGAGTGCGAGGTTGTGTCGGCAGACCTCAATGAGGCGCTCGCCGCTGAGTTGGATCGGCTGTCCGGTGCCGGCCTGCTCCGCACGCTCCGTCCAGTGTCAGGCCGACAAGGCGCCCGCGTCCGCGTCGACGGACGGGAGATGCTCGACTTCTCCTCCAACGACTACCTCGCCTTGGCGGGCGACCCCCGCGTCGCCGCAGCGGCGACCGCCGCGCTGGCGTCCGGCCCTTTGGGTGCCGGCGCCGCCCGCCTGATCTCCGGAGACCATCCCCTCCACGAGGCCCTCGAACGCGCCCTGGCCGACTATAAGCGCACCGAGGCGGCGCTCCTCTTCGGCAGCGGCTATCTCGCCAACATCGGCACGATCCCCGCCCTGGTTGGCCCGCGCGACGTGATCTATGCTGACCGCCTGAACCACGCCTCCCTCATCGACGGCTGCCGCCTCTCCCGCGCCGAGGTCCGCACCTTCGCCCACAACGACATGGCGGCCCTGGCCGACATGCTCGCCGCTGATCGCGGCCGCTTCCGCCGCCGCCTGATCGTCGTCGACAGCGTCTTCTCCATGGACGGCGACCTCGCCCCGCTCTGCGAGCTCGTCCCACTCGCGCGGGCCTACGACGCCTGGACCTACGTCGACGACGCCCACGCCACCGGCGTCCTCGGTCAGGGTGGCCGCGGCTCCGCCGAGCACTGGGCCGTCGAAGGACAGATCGACGTCATCATGGGCACACTCGGCAAAGCACTCGGCACGGCCGGTGCCTTCATCGCCGGCTCGCGCACGCTCATCGACTATCTCACGAACCGCGCCCGGGCCTTCGTGTACACGACCGCCTCGCCGCCCGCCATCGCCGCCGCCGCACTCGAGGCGCTGCGCATCGCGACCACGGAGCCGGAGCGACGGACCCGGCTCCGCGCCGCAGCGCGACGGCTCCGCTCGGGGCTCGGCATCGATGGCCCGAACGACGGCCATATCATCCCGATCCCGTTCGGCGACGCCGACCGCACCATGCGCGTGGCTGCCGCCCTGAACGATCAGGGATTCCTCGTGGGCGCGATCCGCCCACCGACGGTCCCCGACGGCACCTCGCGCCTACGCCTGACCGTCAGCGCGGCGCACGAACCGGCCGACATCGACGCGCTGCTCACGGCGGTAAAATCCCTGTGACCATCGCGGCGCTCGATCGCGCGCACGTCTGGCACCCGTACACACAACATGCCGTTGCGCCCGACGCCGTGCCGATCGCCCGCGCCGAGGGCGCCCTGCTGTTCGAGCCCTCGGGTCGTCCGATCATTGACGCCATCTCGTCATGGTGGGTGACCCTCCACGGACACGCCCAACCCGAGATCGCCGCCGCCATCGCCGAGCAAGCCCGCACGCTGGAGCAAGTGATCTTCGCCGGCTACACGCATGCCCCGGCCGCTGAGCTGGCCGCCGGCCTCGCCGCCCGTCTCCCCGCCGGGTTGGATCGCGTGTTCTTCTCCGACAACGGCTCCACCGCGGTCGAAGTGGCCATCAAGATGGCCCTGCAGTACTGGGTGAACCACGGCGCCCCTCGCACGTCGATCGGTGCGCTGGAACACGCCTACCACGGCGACACGTTCGGCGCGATGAGCGCCAGCGCGCGCTCGATCTTTTCCGCACCGTTCACCCAGCACCTGTTTGACGTGGTGCGGCTCGGCGACCCCACCGACTTTGATGTCGTTCTAAAAGCCCTCGATGCCGCGCCACCGCTGGCCGCGGTCATCGTCGAGCCGCTCCTGCAAGCCGCCGGCGGTATGCGCGTCTGGCCACCGGAGTTGCTGCGCGCCATCCGCGAGCGCGCGACGCTCCTCATCGCGGACGAGGTGCTCACGGGCTTCGGCCGCACCGGCCCGCTGTTCGCGTGCGAGACCGCTGGCGTGACCCCGGATATCATCTGCCTCTCCAAGGGTCTGACCGGCGGCTTCCTGCCGCTCGGCGCCACTGTTGTACGCGACGAAATCTTCGAGGCGTTTCTGAGCGAAGATCGTCGGTCGACGCTCTTCCACGGTCACAGCTACACCGCCAACCCCATCGCCTGCGCGGCCGGACGTGCCAGCCTCGCTCTCCTGGATGAAGCCTCCGCCGCCAAGCGGGAGAACATCAAATTATTAAATGAGTTCTACCTCAGGGCACTGTCCTCACATCCCTGCGTGGAGAACGCACGAGTCATCGGCACGATCGCAGCGTTTGACCTGAGCGGCGGATCACGGGATTACCTGAACCCCGTAGGCCCACGCCTCGCCGCCTTCGCCCTCGAGCGCGGCGTGCTCCTCCGCCCCCTGGGCAACGTGGTCTACGTGCTCCCGCCCTATTGCATCACCACCGAGCAACTGGACACCGTCTACGGCGTCATCCGGTCCTTCCTCGAGGACGCCCTGTGATCCGCCTTGCCGTGACCGGCACCGACACGCATGTCGGCAAAACCCTCGTCGCCGTCGCCCTCGTCTGGCTCTTCCGCCGCCGCGGCCTCCGTGTGGCCGCCATGAAGCCAGTCGAAACCGGCAACGGCGACGACGCCGTGCGCCTCTGGCACGTCGCCGGTGCCTCCGACTCGCCGGATGACGTCTGCCCATACAAGTTCGCCGACCCGGTCGCCCCCTACCTGGCCGCGCGCCGCGCTGGGCGCCCCCTCGATCTGCCTCTCCTCGACGCCGCCTTTGCCCGCCTCACGCGCGAGCGGGACGCCATCGTCGTCGAGGGCGCGGGCGGCCTGCTCGTGCCGTTCACCCGCGACCTCACCTTCGACGGCCTCTGCCAACGATGGGCGCTCGACCTGCTGATCGTCGCCGCCAACCGCCTCGGCGTGATCAACCACACGCTGCTGACCGTGCGTGCCGCCCACGCCGCCGGCTCGCGCGTCCGGGCGGTCGTCCTGTCCACGCCGACCCCCGACGCCGACGGCCTTGCCGAACAGACCAATCTCGCCCTCCTGCGTGAACTGGCCGGCGTGCCGATCTTTAACTTGCCCTATCAGCGCTCCCCGGCCGCGACCGCCTCGGCCTGCGAACCGCTTGCCACCGCCCTGATGCGGCCGCCCCAACACTCTACTTCTTTCGTATCTCATGACTGACTGGTTTCGCTTGGCAGATGAGGCGTTGGCCGGCACGGCGCTGACACGCACCGACGCCCGCGCCGTGCTGTCCGCGCCCGACGACGCGCTCATCGAGCAACTGGCCGCCGCCTACCGCGTGCGCCGCGAGTACTGGGGCAACCGCGTCCGCCTCCACTTCCTGCTCAACGCCCAGAGCGGCCTCTGTCCCGAGGACTGCCACTACTGCACGCAGTCGAGCGTCTCGACGTCCGAGATCGAGAAGTACCCGATGCTGGCCCGCGACAAGATCCTCGCCGCCGCCGGCCGCGCCGCCGAGCTCAAGGCCGGCACCTTCTGCCTCGTCATCTCGGGCCGCAGCCCCGGCGAACGCGTCTTCGGCAAGGTGCTCGACGCGGTGCGCGAGGTGCGCTCGCGCTACGACCTCAAGGTCTGCGCCTGCTTGGGTCTCCTCGACGCCGACCAGGCCCGCCGCCTCGCCGAGGCCGGCGTCGAGACGGTCAACCATAACCTGAACACCTCGGAAGCGTTCCATGGCGAGGTGTGCACGACACACACGTTCAGCGATCGCGTCGCGACCGTCGAACACGTGAAGGCCGCCGGCATCAAGACCTGCTCCGGCGGCATCATCGGCATGGGTGAGTCGGACGACGATGTCATCGATCTCGCCATGCGCTTACGGGCGCTCGACGTCCGCTCCGTCCCGGTAAACTTTCTCCTCCCCCTCGCCGGCACCCCCTTCGCTGACAGGCGCGAGCTCGATCCGCGCCGCTGCCTGCGCGTCCTCGCCCTCTATCGCTTCGTACTCCCCTCGCAGGAAATCCGCATCGCCGGCGGCCGCGAAGCGCACCTGCGCTCGCTGCAGCCGCTCGGCCTCTACGCCGCCAACTCGATCTTCGTCGGCGACTATCTCACGTCGCAGGGCCAGCCGGCCGGCGCCGACTACGCCATGATCCGCGACGCGGGCTTCGTCCTCGAAGACGCCGAGGGCGCTCCCATCGAGGTCCCGACGACCGCTCCCGACGCGTATCCGCGCGCGCCCCTCCCCATGCCCGTCGTGTCGTGAATACCCCGCGCCGCGAGTACACACAAGCGGCGCTCGACGAGTCCTCGGTCGACGCCGACGCGATCCGCCAGTTCGAGCGCTGGTTCTCCGACGCTGAGACCGCGCAGTTGGCCGCCGAACCCAACGCGATGACCTTGGCCACCGTCACACCGGACGGCCTCCCCACGGCGCGCATCGTCCTCCTCAAGGACGTGGGCCCCCGCGGCTTTGCGTTCTTCACCGACTACCGGAGCCAGAAAGGCACCGACCTCGCCCGCAACCCGCACGCGGCCCTCGTGTTCTGGTGGTCCGAGCTGGAACGCCAGGTCCGCGTGACCGGCTCGGTCTCCCGTCTCCCCACCGCGGAATCCGAGGCGTATTTCCGCACCCGCCCCCTGGGCAGCCGCCTGGGCGCCTGGAGTTCCCACCAGTCCCGGCCCCTCCCCGGGCGCGCCCCGCTGGAAGCGCGCTTCACCGAGATGCAGGCCCGCTACGCCGACGGGAACGTGCCGCTCCCACCCTACTGGGGCGGCTTCCTCGTCAAGCCGGACACGATTGAGTTCTGGCAGGGCCGCGAAAGCCGTCTGCACGACCGCATCCGGTACGTCAGGACACCGGATGGGTCGTGGACTATCGAACGGCTCTCACCCTAGGGAAACGATAAATCCGCCGGCAGCGCGCGCACCGTCACCTGGTGGTCGCCGCTCCCGACCGGCGCGTACACGATAATCCCGCCGGGCGGCACGTCGATTCCGGCGTCCACATGCACGCGAATCGTGCCGTGATCATCCCACTCCCGATAGGTGAGTCGGCCGAACGGCGTGTGCAGGCCAGCGACGCGGATGCCGCGGCTGTTCCGTGTGAGCCAGGCGCGCTGCACCCCGGCGCCGAGCACGAGGATCGAGTCACCTCTCGTGTCGTAGGCGAATAGGTCGAGGACCGCGCGCACCAACTCGGCGGCCACCCAGCCGTGCGGGCGGTCGCCGACCACGTTCGGCGCCGTGGTGTCGCGAAACACGACCTCCGGCCATGCATTCCACGCCGCGGGACGCAGGTCGCGGAGACCAGCCTCGATCACCGGCCAGGCGTGCGCCCGATCGTCGAGCCTGAGGAGCGCGCCGGCGTTGCGGAACTCGTACGGCGTGTACGCTGGTATCCCTCCCGCGACACGGAGGGCGAACAGGCTGTCGTACATTTCGAACGTGCGCCGGAGCTGCGCGGCCGGTAGCCCGCACTCGGTCGGCGTCACGCCGATGGCGGTCGACGTCGCGTCAAAGTCATCGATATCGACGGCCCCGGGTACGAAATCCCCCGACTTCACGATGGCGGCATTCAGTCGTGCCGAGAGCGTATCGTGTGCTGCCGCAAAGCGCCCGGGGCGTTCGCCGAGCACGGACGCGAGGGCGGCCGCGTCGGCGTACCCTTTGAGCGCCCAGCAGTCGTCCCACACCGAGTGCTGCGGGGCGGCCGAGTAGCCTTCGTGGCTGATCGAAGGCGGGATGAGCCCGAGGGTGTCGCCATGACGCAAGGCATCCATGTCGCCGGCCGCCGCCACGATGTGCGGCCACCCCCAACGCAGGAACGACGTATCGCGCGTGTATCTGAAGTACTCCGCGATCAGCGCCATGAGCTCGCCATCCGAGTCCAGCTCCGGCACCGGGTCCGCACCGTGGATATCCACGCAGCACGGCACTCTGCCGCTCGGGTACTGGTACCGCGCAAACCACTCCGTGAACGCGCGGACGGTCGTGGTATCACCGGCGCGCAGCAGCGCATCCGACATGAGCGCGCCATCTCGGATCCACGACCGGGCATATGAACGCGGGCCCGGCCTGAGCTCGTGTCGTCGCGCGTCGATCAGGATATAGCCGATCGAGGTCCGGATCGCACGCGCCAGCGCATCGACCGGGGGAGGCCCGTCGAGCACGACGTCGGTCGACCACTGTCGCCGCGCCCCATCAAAGTCGCGCGAGCCGAGAAAGACATCGTGCCGCTGGCCTGGTCCCAGGTGTATCCGGTACCCCATGACCCCGGACGCGTAGCCGTCGGGATCGTGCACCGTGCGGTCCGGTGGCACCTGGTTCCGCCA
>DATMNB010000006.1:0-4429 GCA_035569435.1 Gemmatimonadaceae bacterium | reverse complement strand
CGATTGGTTTTTGGACCAGTCATATTCGCGTAATATGGCGCTTGTACGTGGTCCATTGGAAGGGTAGGCTACGACACACCCCTCACCCCTCACCCCTCTAGCCAACGACTCCCATGCCGACTGCCCGAGTCCCCTACCGTGTGCGCGCCCCCGAAGGGATCGCCGCGCTCGAGACCCTGGACGCCTACATTGACACCACCGGGTTGGCGCCCACCCTCCTCGATCTCGTGCGACTGCGCGCCTCATTGATCAATGGCTGCGCGTTCTGCATCGACATGCACACCAAGGACCTCTTCGCCCGCGGTGAGAGCGTGGAACGCATCGCTGGATTGAGCGCGTGGGAACCGACACCGTTCTACTCGGACCGCGAGCGTGCCGCCCTCACCTGGTGCGATGCCGTCACGACCGTCGCCGACGCGCACGTGAGCGACGCCGTGTTCGAGGCCGTCCGTCCGCACTTCGCCGACAAGGAGCTCGTCGATCTCACCCTGGCCATCATCGCGATCAACAGTTGGAACCGCATGGCAGTGGCCTTTCGGCTGACGCCGGGCGCGTACCGCTCAACCGCGACCGCCTCATGAATCGCCGCGCCCTCCTCGATACCCTGACCAGGTCGGGCATGGCCGTGGTACTCTCGCCAGTGTTCACCCGCACCGTCGCTGGCGCGCCGGCAACGCGCGTGTTGACACAGCCGCTGCCTCCCGTCTCGCTCGCCGATTGGGCGATGACGGCGGTGGAAGTCACGTACGCCCCGGGTGAAGTCGACTCGGCGCACCGCCATCCGGGCTTCGTCTTTGGCTATGTCCTCGACGGAACACTTCGCTTTCGCGTTGACGGGCAACCTGAAACCGTCTATCACGCCGGCCAGATGTTCTACGAGGCGCCGGGGAGCGTCCACCGCGTGTCAGCCAACGCGAGCGCGACCGCGCCGTGCCGCTTTCTCGCCATGGTCTTCGCCGATAAAGCCAGCCCGATCTCGGCTCCCGCATGACGCGCCAAACCGCGTTCACCGCACTCTGGCTGCTCTTGGCGGCCCAAGTGATCTGGACTGTGTACGACGTCGTACGCGCGCACCCACCGTTCGCTGACATCTATTATCCGGTCTTATTCATCCCCGCCGCCGCCGGGCTGGCCATCACCAGCGGGCGCGTTCGCTGGTGGACGCGCATCCCGCGACTGCTCATTGGCGTCGCATTTGTCGTCAACGTCGCCGACCGCCTGGGCCTTCTCGGACCGCCGGGCGCGCCAGGCGTCTCCTGGGGCGACTTCCAGCACTTCATTGCCTACACCGCCCAGGTCAACGCGTTTGCCCCACGCGCGATCATCCCCGCGCTGGCGGTCCTGGCCACTATCGCCGAGGGCACACTCGGCCTCGCCATGCTCATCGGCTTTCGCGTCCGCCTCGCGTCCGCTGGCTCGGCGTTACTCTTGTTCGTCTTCGCCACATCCATGGTCCTCTCCGGACTCTCGCAGTTTCAGTACAGCGTCTATCTGATGTCCGTCGCGGCATGGGCACTGGCTACCATCGGCCCATAGTCGCGGGTTGCCCGACCCGCCGCGGGTCGTCCACACACGTGACCTCTCGCACAGCGATCCGGCGCGCGCATGGTCTTCGCCTCGCCGGATATTCGTGTTTGATCCTGTTCATCGAGTTGGCACTGATCCGCTACATCGCCGCCTACGTGCGCGTATTCGGATTCTTCGTCAACTTCGTGCTCATCGCCACGTTTCTCGGGATGGGCATCGGCCTGCTCCGCGCCCGCCGCGGACGTCCGGTCGAGCGCTGGCTGGCCCCAGCCGCGGTGCTGGCGCTCTTCGGGACGGTGAAGCTGTTTTCGATCCTCACGATCCACGTGGACGCGTCACACTCCGCCGAGGCACTGTGGGCGATCATTCCGCCCGGTCGGCATGAGCTCGGGATCGTCCCCGCCGTGCTCGTCCTGTTCGCCCTGACATCGATCCTATTCATCCCCCTTGGCGAGGGCCTGTCGCGAGAGTTTCGCCGGTTCCGCGCGCTCACCGCGTACAGCCTCGACATCGCGGGCAGCCTGGTGGGTGTGCTCGCCTTTGGTGCCATGAGTTGGGCCCAGACCCCGCCGATCGTCTGGTTCTCGGTGGCGTTTGCAGGCTGGCTGGCGCTGTCGATCGAGCCGCGCCGCGGGCTCCGGAGCACGCTGGCCCTGGCCCCGGCCGTCGCCGGCGCCCTCGCGTTGGTCCTCTGGACGCGGCAGGCCACGGCGTTTGGCACCGAGCGCTGGTCGCCGTACTACCGCATTACCCAGAACCAGGACCGCGAGCTGCCGTGCATCTACGTCAACGGCATGCTCCACCAGTGCATGGTCGATTTCGCGCGCTTCCCGGCATTGGCCGCGGCCTACCTGTGGCCGTACGCGTACGTGGGACACATCGACACGGCGCTCGTCGTCGGCGCGGGCTCGGGGAACGATGTCGCCGTGCTGCTCCATCGCGGCGCGCGCTACATCGACGCCGTCGAGATCGACCCGGTCATTCAGTCGATCGGCGCCGCGCAACACCCGCTCCGTCCGTACGACGACCCCCGCGTGCATGTGCACATTACCGACGCGCGCGCCTTTCTGCGCACGACGCCGCACCACTACAATCTGATCACGATGGGGACGCTCGACAGTCAGACGCTCCTGTCCGGGATGACGTCCGTGCGTCTGGATAACTACGTGTACACGCGCCAGTCGTTCCAGGCGGCGCACGATCGCCTCGCGCCCGGTGGCAGCCTTGTAGCCTATCACATGTCGCCGACCGCGGAGATCGAGGCCAAGGTCTATCAGCTGGCGGCCGTCACCTTCAATCAGTTGCCGCGCGCCGACACGACGTTCAAGAATCTGTTCGATCTCACCGTGGTCGCCGGCGCCGGCGCGGGCACCCGGTCGATCGACTCGGTGCCCGGCCCGCTCAAACTACGCGTCGAGCTGCCCACCGATGACTGGCCGTACCTCTATCTCTCGTACCACACCATCCCCCTGCACTATCTCGTCGCGCTGGGCGGCGTGGTGCTCATCGCCGCAGCGCTGATCACGCTCGCCCTGGGACCCGGCGCCCACGCCGCGCTCACGTCCCATCCCCTCGGCGCCCGCGACGCCGCGCTGTTCGGCACGGGACTCGGGTTCCTGCTCCTGGAATCCAAGAGCGTGACCGAGATGTCCTTGCTCTTTGGCGCCACGTGGACGGTCAACCTGATGGTGTTCGCGGCGATCCTCACCGTGATCGGCATCGCCAACGTGGTTGTCCCGCGCCTCGACGTGACGGCCCTGCCGCGCCTGTTCGCCGCCTTGATGGCGACCCTGGCCGTCGCCTATGCCGTGCCCGCCCATGCCCTGCTCGGCGTCTCCACCGTAACCCAGTGGCTGATCGGCGCCGGACTCGTGGCGCTGCCGATCTTCTTCGCCGCCCTGATCTTTGCCCTCCTCCTCCGCGATCACGCCGACCCGGCGCGCGGCCTCGGCGTCAACCTCATGGGCGCCATCATCGGCGGACTGCTCGAGTACACGGCGATGGCCATCGGGATCAAGGCCCTCTACCTGGTCGCCGCGGTCGCCTACCTGGCGACACTGCTGGCCGTCCTCCGGCTGCGCGAGGCCAGCGCCCGACAGCACGCCCACGACCTCGCCTGGCACGCGGCGACCGAGCCTACGGGCTAACAGCCGGGACGCGCTGGGAACCTTCTGCCTGGTGACGATGTTTCTATAATTATCGAAACATTAAACCATGGACAGGAGCACGCATAAATGGGCAAGCTGACAGGGAAAGTCGCCATCGTCACCGGCGCCTCCAAGGGCATCGGCGCCGGCATCGCCAAAGGTTTCGCGGCCGAGGGCGCCAAGGTCGTCGTGAACTACGCCTCGAGCCGCGACGGCGCGGATCGCGTGGTCGCCGACATCACGAGCAAAGGCGGCAAGGCGATCGCCGTGCAGGCCGATGTGGCCAAGGCCGATGATGTGCATCGGCTGTTCGCCGAGGCGAAGAAGGCGTTCGGCGCGCTCGACGTGCTCGTGAACAACGCGGGTGTGTATCAGTTCTTCCCGCTCGACGGCGTGACAGAGATCGAGTTCCACCGGCAGTTCAACACCAACGTGTTGGGGCTGATCCTGACGTCGCGGGAAGCCGAGAAGTACTTTGGTCCCCAGGGCGGTAGCATCATCAATATCGGATCAGTCGCCGCCGACACCACGCCGCCGACGACGGTCGTCTACACGGCGACTAAGGGCGCCGTGGACGCAGTCACGCGCGTGCTGGCCAAGGAACTGGGGCCCAAGAAGATCCGGGTCAACTCCATTAATCCCGGCGCCGTCGAGACCGAGGGCACGCATACCGTGGGTGTCATCGGCAGCGATTTCGAGAAGCACATGGTATCCCAGACCCCGCTCGGCCGCCTCGGGCAGCCCGAGGACATCGC
>DATMNB010000005.1:0-10178 GCA_035569435.1 Gemmatimonadaceae bacterium | reverse complement strand
GATCGAGAAAGGGCTCGACGTGGCGCTCGGGGCGATGCACCGGCTCGCGGGTGCGACAAATCCGCGCATCGTGTTCGCGCTGGCCGGCGACGGGCCGTACGCCGACTATTGCCGCGCGAACGCGCCGGCGGGGACGCACTTCACGGGACGAATCGAAGGGGACACGCTGAGCGCGTTCTTTGCCTCCGCCGATCTGTTCATCTTCCCGTCGACGACCGACACGTTTGGGAATGTCCTGCTCGAAGCCATGGCGTCGGGACTGCCCGTGATCGCGGCCGACGTCGGGCCGACGCGTGAGCTGCTGGCCGGCGGTGGGGGCATCACCGTTGCGCCCGGGGACCCGGACGCGCTGGTGCAGGCGATTCAGGCGCTCGCGGCGGATCCCGGCCGGCGGCGCGAGCTGGCCACGGCCGGCATCGCCGCGGCGGCGTCGGCGTCGTGGGATGAGATCTTCGACGAGCTGATCGCCGACTACCGGCGAGTCATTGCCGGTGCCTACTCGTCGGCCGCGCGGAGTGTCACGTCAGCCGTGCCGTCGCGCCGATAGCGCACCTCGACGCGCCACGGCTGGCAGCAGACCTGGCAGTCCTCGACATATTGCTGGACCCGGCCGCCGGTGGGATCGAGGCCGATCTCGTTGGGCTCGCCGCAGTAGGGGCACAGTACCGTCGCCTCGTCGGTCATGCATCAATCTTAACGTCCTCCGTCCGGCGTCGTCCTACGTGGTGACCGTTTTATCACAGGAGTCACCATGTTCAGATCGACAATCGCGCTCGCCGCACTGGCGGTGGCCTTTGCCGCCGCACCAGCAGTCGTGAGCGCACAGGCCGCGAGGCCGGCGGACTCGGCGGCGGCTGTCACGCCGAAACATCATCACGGCCATCATCGGCTGCTGCGTGGGATCACGCTGACCGATAGTCAGCGGACCCAGCTCAAGGCGATTCGGGCCAAGTATGGGCCGCAATTCAAGCAGGCGCATCAGGCAAACGACCGTGCCACGATGCAGCAGCTGCGCGGGCAAATGATGGGGGAAGTCAGGGGTGTGCTGACGCCCGATCAGCAGAAGCAGCTCGATGCCAATATTGCCAAGATGAAAGCGCACAGGCAGTCGAAGTCCGAGACGCCCGCGGCGACGACCACACCGGCGCCAGCGTCAGCGAGCTAAGTAGCCAACGCTAGTCGTCATCGGGCCTACGCCGGCGGTCGTGCTTTGTGCTCGACCGCCGGCGTTTGTCTGTGAGGCGGGCCTCGACCGACGCTTTGGTGGGGCGGGTCGGGCGGCGGTGTTTGGGGATCACGAGGGCGTGGCGGACAAGCTCCGCGAGGCGTGCCTCGGCGAGGTCGCGGTTGCGGCGCTGGCTGCGCGAGTCGGCGGCAACGACGCGGAGGTTGCCCTCGGCGTCGATGCGGGTTGCGAGGCGCTCGCGGAGGCGGGCGCGGTCGGCGTCGTGGAGGGCAGTCGAGCGGTCGACGTTCCACACGACCTCGATCCGCGTCGACGAGGTGTTGACGTGCTGGCCGCCCGGGCCGCCGGCGCGGGAGGCGCGGATGGTCAGCTCTTCGCGGGGGATGTGGAGTCGGCCGTTGACGATGAGCGCGCCGTCTTGTGTCATGCGTGTTGCGCCATGGCGCGATGGACGCGCAGCGCGGCGATGCGGCGGCCGTCGATGGCGATGATCTCCAACTCTCCGTCGGGGAATGGGACGCGGTCGCCGATCTTGGGGAGACGGCCAAGTCGGGCGAAGGCGTAGCCACCGAGCGTCGTCCATTCGCCGTCGGGGATATCGAGGCGGTGGGCGCTGCGGACGTCGATCACTGGGAGTGATCCCGCCAGCTCGAGGACGCCGTTGACCTCGAGCGACCGCCGCGTGGCCATCGCGTCGTATTCGTCCGCGATGTCGCCGACGACTTGTTCCACGAGATCCTCCATCGTCACAATCCCCGCCGTGCCCCCGTACTCGTCGAGAACGATGGCCATGTGCGCCCGCGTGCGCCGGAGATCATCGAGCACGCGATCGGCCGGGCGGCTGGCCGGCACGTAGAGGGCCTCGCGGGTGAACGCGCCGAGCGTGAAGGGCGCGTCGCTGTCGTGCAGCCAGAGGTCCTTGGCCAGAAAGATGCCAACCACGTCGTCCAACGACTCACGATACACGGGATAGCGCGAGAACTGCTCGGCGCGGACGATGGCGCGGACGTCGGCCTCGGTCGCTGCCACCGGGAGCGCCACGACCTGGGTCCGGGGCCGCATGACGTCGTGGGCCCGCTTCTGATGGAAGTCGATGACGCCGGCCAGCATCGCCCATCCCGCCGCATCGAGCGCGCCACCCGAGCGGGCCGCCAGGACGACGCGCCGCAGCTCGTCGGGCGGCATGACCCGGATCCATCCAGCCGCCAAGTTGCGCCGGATACGTCGGGCCGTCTCGAGAATCGAGGCGCGCGCGGTAGCGGCGATCGACTGCAGAACGTCGAGGACCGGTCGTAAACGTGTGTTCACGGGGAAACCCTACCCAGCCAAACTCGTCTCACGGTAGAAGCAAGATGCCAGACTAGACGACCTTTCGGCCATTCCGCCTGAGCGACCTCGCCGTCACCGCGCCCGTTGGCTCCGCAGCCGCCCCATCGGGGGCGGACCACGAGCCGCGCCTGTCAGGCTCGACCACCAGCCACCCCACCCCGTTACGATCGCGCCGCGTCGTGCTCGGCACCGTGGACCCGCGACAGATCGTACGGTGGGTCTACGTCGGCCGGTTTATCGTCGCCGCGGCGATCTTCATTGCCGCGCAGGTCGTCTGGTCGGCCGCGCCGACGGAGCACACGCAGGTCGCATCGCTCATCTTCGGACTGACGGTGCTGGTCACGGCCGCGTCGGCGGCGTACAGCGAGGTGTTCCGGCCGCAACCGCTGCCGCGCGCCTTCCTTTACGTCCAGACGGTCTTTGACGTCCTCCTCGTCACCGCCGTCGTTCACGTCACGGGCGGGAGCGCGTCGCACTTCGCGGCGCTCTTCATCCTTGTCATTGCGAGCGCAGCGCTCCTGCTGCCGGTGGGCGGCGGACTGTTCATCGCGCTGCTCACCGATCTGTGCTACTTCGCCGAAGTGCTCCTCTGGAGCCACACGGTGCCGGACGTCGGCATGTGGCTGCAGCTTGGCGTGTTTGGCTCGGTGGCCCTGGGCTGCGGATACATTGGCGCGCGGCTCCAGGAGGCCGGCGCGGGGACGGCGGCGGAGCTCGTGCTCGCGCGCCTGCAAGCCGACGACATCCTGCGCAACATCCGGAGCGGGATCGTCACGGTCGACGCCCGCGGCAATCTGCTCTACGCGAACCCCGCCGCGATGGAGCTGCTTGGCCTGCCGCGTCGTGGTTCGGTGGGCGCGTCGATCCTGCCGCGGATCGCCATGATCGCCCCGGAGCTGGCGCGCGCGCTCGATCGGGCCGCCACGCTCAAGCAGCGCACGACGCGCGGTGAGGATGTCGTCACGCTCGGGACACAGGCCTTCCCGATCGGTGTCACGACGACGTTCAGCGAGATCGCCAGCCCGGGCGGCACGACGACAACGGCCACGGCCATCTTCCAGGACATTTCGGGGCAGAAGCGGCTCGAGCGCCTCCATGTGCGGGCGGGCCGGCTCGAGGCGGTCGCCGAGCTGGGCGCCTCGTTGGCGCACGAGATCAAGAACCCGCTGGCCTCGATCCGGAGTGCCGTCGAGCAACTGGCGCGGATGCCGCAGGCTGACGACGACGCCCGGACCCTGGGCGCGCTGATCGTCCGCGAGTCGGACCGGCTGTCACGGCTGTTGAGCGAGTTTCTGGACTTTGCCCGCGCCCGGGTGACTCGCATTCAGCCGATCGACCTGACGGCCCTGGTCTGTGGGGCCGCCGCGCTGGTGGACGCCCACCCGGACCGCCGGGCCGGCGTGCGGGTGATCTGTTCCGTCCCGGAGACGCCACTCGTCATCGACGGTGACGAGGATCTACTCTATCGCGCGGTGTTCAACCTGCTTCTCAACGCCGTCCAGGCTGCCCCGGCCGGTGGCGAGGTGCGGGTTGAGGTGAGCGAAATGGTCGCGGACCACTTGCCGGCGGGCGTCACGATGCCAGGCGGCGCGGTGGCGGTGCGGATCTCGGACAACGGTCCGGGGATCGCGGCCGACGTGCGCGACCGGCTGTTCGAGCCGTTCATCACGACGAAGCCCGGCGGCAGCGGACTCGGGCTACCAGTGGTGCACCGGGCCATTGAGGCGCACCGTGGCGTGGTACTCGTGGACACCAGCGCAGACGGCACGCGATTTACCGTCCTGCTCCCGCACGCCATGCCCGATGATTCTGGAGTCACCGAGTGACCGACCGTTCGTCTGACCGCGCGTCGGTAGAGCGCGCCTCCGTATTAGTGATCGATGATGAGTCGGGGATTCTCGACTCGTTGCGCATCCTGCTCAAGAACGAAGGCTTCGCGCCCACCGTCGCACTCGGGGGCAAGCAAGGTCTCGAGCAGCTCGATGCGCTGGATCCGGACATCGTGCTCACGGACGTCCGCATGCCCGCGGTCGGGGGTGTCCAGGTGCTGGCGGCCGTCCGCGCGCGGTACCCGGACACGCCGGTGATCCTCATGACCGCGCAGGCGACGCTCCAGTCGGCCATGCAGGCCGTGAACGAGGGCGCGTACTACTACATCCAGAAGCCGTTCCGAAACGACGAGCTGGTGGCGATCCTCAAGCGCGCCGCCGAACACCGGCGGCTGCGGGTGGAGAACAAGTCGCTCAAGCAGGAGATCAAGCGGCGGGACCGCGGGACCACCGTGCGTCCGGTCGGCACGAGCAAGGCCTGGCTGGACATCGTCACGCTGGCCGAGACGGTCGCGCCGACCGAGTCGACCGTGCTGATTCAGGGCGAATCGGGGACGGGCAAGGAAGTCATCGCCCGCTACATCCACCAGCTGTCGGGTCGGAACGAGGGGCAGTTCGCCTCGATCAACTGCGGCGCGCTCCCCGAGAGTCTGCTGGAGAGCGAGTTGTTTGGTCACGTGAAGGGCTCGTTCACCGGCGCGGTGAAGGACAAGAGCGGGCTGTTCACGGCCGCCGCCGGAGGCACGTTTTTCCTCGATGAGATCGGCGAGACGACGCCGGCCACGCAGGTGAAGCTGCTGCGCGTGCTGCAGCACCGGGAAGTCATTCCCGTGGGCGCCACGGATCCGGCGCCGATCGACGTCCGGTTGCTGGCGGCGACGAACCGCGACCTGGAGGACGAGATCAAGCGCGGGTCGTTCCGGAGTGATCTTTTCTACCGGCTGAATGTCATCGCGTTGCACCTGCCGCCGCTCCGCGACCGGCGGGAGGACATTCCGTTGCTCGTCGACACGTTCTTGCATCGGAGCGGCGAGTCGCGGCAGGAAGCGCCCAAGCGGGTGAGCGAGGAGGCGATGGAGACGCTTCGCTCGTTCTCGTGGCCTGGGAACGTGCGCGAGCTCGAGAACGCGCTGGAGCGGGCGGTGATTCTGACGCCGGGTGAGATCATCGAGGCCAGCGTGCTCCCCGAGCGCGTGACCGAGCGTCGCGCGGCGCCACTCGTGTCGGCCGCGACGCAGGCGACGCCGACGCTCGACATGGTCGAGCGGGCCTACATCATGTGGGTGCTGCAGAGTGAAGGGGGGAACAAGTCCCGCGCGGCGGACGTGCTGGGGATCGATCCGTCGACCCTGTATCGCAAGCTCTCGCGGTTCGGGGTCGAGGCGTGATCGCGGGGCGCCCGGCGCGCCCGGCGCCGTCCTTCATTACCCAGGTCGCGATCGTTTGCACGGTCGTGCTGTGCTACGTCACGGCGCTGGCTGGCGGGTGGACGCTCGACGATCCATATGTCATCCTCGGCAACCCGCTCGTGCACACGCCGACGGTCATCTGGGCGGCGTTCACGCACCCGTACTGGCCGGCGGGGTTGGGGTGGGGCCAGTATCGACCCCTGGTGATTCTAGCGTTCGCGCTGGACTGGGCGGTGAGCAGTGGCGCGCCGTGGTGGTTTCATCTCGTCAACCTCGCCTGGCACGCCGCGGCGTCGATCCTGGTGTGGCGACTCGCCCGCGCGCTGCTCCCGTCGCCCGAGGCCCTGCCCGGCGCCGTGGTGGCGGCGCTCTGGTTCGCCGTGCAACCAGTACATGTCGAAGCCGTGGCGAGCATCGTCGGGCGCAGCGACATCATGGCGGCGACGTTCGTGCTCGCGGGCCTGCTGGCGCACCGCCAGGGCCAGCGCCGCGCCATAATGTGGTACGCCCTGGCGCTCGGGTCCAAAGAAAGCGGCGCGGTGCTCGTCGGGCTCGCGCTCTGTTACGACATCCTCTGTACACCTGACTGGCGAGCGACCCTCGCGGCGCGCCGGCACCTCTACGTGGGATATCTCCTCGTGCTGGCGGGCTACGGCGCCGCGCTCGCGATGCTCTTTCAGGGCAAGGAGCTCGTGCAGCCGGCGTTGCTGTGGGTCGGCATGCCGGCCATCGATCGGTGGCTGACCATGTGCGCCGTCATCCCGCACTACGTCCGACTCATGCTGGTGCCCGCGCAGCTGCTCGTCGACTACGGTCCGGCCGTCGTCGAGCCGCAATACGGGCTCACCGTGCCGGTGGGCCTCGGTGTGGCGTTCCTCGCGGCGTGGATCGCCGGCGTAGTCGCCGCGCGGCGGGCCGCGCCAGCCGTGGCGTTCGGGCTTCTCTGGTTCGCGGTGAGCGTGGCGCCGATCGCCAACGTGCTGTTCGCCTCGGGTGTGGTGCTAGCCGAGCGGACGCTCTATTTGCCGAGTGTCGGCGTGGCGCTCGTCATGGGCTGGGCCGCCGACAGGCTACTGACCACCCGCCCCCCGGTCGCGCGCGTGGCGCTGGCGGCGGCCGCGCTCCTGCTGGTCGTGCGCACGTGGACGCGGATTCCGCTCTGGCATGACAACAAGTCGGTGATCGTTGGCTCACTCATCGATGAGCCGGACTCGTATCGCATGCATGCGCTGGCGGCCGTGGCCCTGGTCCAGGGCGGTCATTGGCGGGAGGCCGGCGCACAGTACGCGAGCGCGCGACACTTCTACACGAAAGACCCGCGGAGCTATCGGGCCGGCGCCGAATGCGCCCTCGCGCTGCACGAGCCACTGACGGCGCTCGCGCTCCTCGACTCAGCGATCGCGATCGCACCGACCGATGCCACGCCCATGTTGCGGGTGGCCGATGTGCGGGCGAGCCTGGGTGACTGGCATGGGGCACTCGTCGCGGCGCGCCGGGCGTACGGGCTCGCACCCGACTCGTTGCGCGCCGTGCAGCTCGTGCAGATCGCTGGTGGGCACCTTGGGGACACGGCCGTGGTCGACACGACGTTTCGGCGTGCGCTCGCCGATCACCCCAACGATCCCCGACTCCGACTGGCCTACGCGACCATCCTGCACCAGCGTGGCGACACGGCGGGAGCGTTTCGCGTTGGGCTGCCGGGGATCGGCACACTGATGCGCGACGCGCGCCAATGACCCGCGACCGGCGCGCGGGTCCCCTCATCGGGCTGCTGGCGATGTGCGCCTCGATCCCGGGGCTCACCAACGGCTTTGCCCTCGACGATCTGCCCATCATCGCGCTCGATCCGCGCGCGCACACGCTCTCGGCCGCCTGGCGGTTTTGTTGCACGTCGTACTGGCCGCGTGGATACGGCGGTGGCCTCTATCGTCCCCTGACGTCTGTCCTGTTCGCCGCGCAGTGGGCGCTCGGCCACGGGACGCCGATGGTCTTCCACGCCACGAGTATCGCGCTCTACGTGCTCGTCTGCCTGGCGGTGCTGGCACTGGCGCACGAGGTGCTCGAGCCACGGTTGGCCGTGCTCGCCGCGGCGCTGTTCGCGGTGCATCCAGTGCACGTCGAGGTCGTGGCCAACGTCGTCGGCCAATCCGAGCTGCTCGTGGCGCTCGCCCTGACGACGGCAGTGACAGTCTACCTTCGGAGTCGACGATCGGGGGACGCGCCGCTCGGCGTGGTCGCCGCATTGTTTGCGGCGGCGATGTTGGCCAAGGAGCTCGGCGTCGTCCTGCCGCTCATCCTGTTCGCCGCCGAGGTCACGGTCGTGCGTGATCCGCGTCCGCTTGGCGCGCGCGTGCGCACGCTCGGGCCGTTGGCGGTCACGCTCCTGGGTGTCGGTCTGGTCTACGGGGTGTCGCGGGTGGCTGCCATCGGTTGGGTCTTTGGGGACACCCCCCATCCGGCGCTCGTCTCGCTGCCACCGGTGGCGCGGGCCTGGACGATGCTCGGTGTCGCCGGCCAGTGGGTGCGGCTGCTCGTGTGGCCTGCCCATCTGGCCGCGTTGTATGGTCCGCCCGGCACGCCGATTCTGGCGGGGCCGGACTGGCGCGCGGTGGCCAGTGGAGTAGCCGTCGCCGCGGTGGTCGCGATGGCGTCCGTGGCCCGTCGCCGGGCGCCCGTCGTCACCTTTGGGATCGCCTGGGCGGGGATCGCGCTCCTGCCAGTGAGCAATCTCGTCTTCGTGTCCGGCGTGCTCCTGGCCGAGCGGTCGCTGTTCTTCCCGAGCATCGGTGCGATGCTCGCGATCGGAGCCGCCGTGGGCGTGGTCGTCGACGAGGCGAGCCCGCCGTGGCGTGCGGGAGTGATCGTCGGCCGCGCCGTCACCGTCGCGGTGATGGTGATGGTGGCGTGTGGCCTGGTGCGCAGCTGGACCCGGCAGGGTGTATGGCGGGACAACCGTACCTTGCTCGAGCAGACGGTCCGCGATGCGCCAGACAGCTATGCCGCGCATTACCAGCTCGCCGGGCAGTTGTTTGCCGACGGTCTGGTGGATGCTGGTGAGCGCGAGGTGACCGTGGCCATCCAGCAGTCTGACGGGTATCCGCCGGCGCTGGCCATGCTCGCGGAGGCGGACGCTCGGGCTGGCGACTGCGCGTCGGCGGTCCCGCTCTGGCGCCGGGCGTTGCGAGGGCGGCCCGGGATGGTGCCGGATCGCCTCGGATTGGCGACGTGTCTCCTGGACGCCGGGGACTATGCTGGGGCGCGGGCGGTCGCGGTCGTGGGCGTCAGCGAGGGTGCGTGGGTTCACACGTTCCGAGGGCTCATCGCGCGTGCTGATAGCGCGGCCGCCGTGACGCCGCTTTCCGCGCGACGTCAATGATCGTGTCAGCCCACCGTCCCTGGCCCTCGTTGGTCGTCGCCGTGTTGGCGTGCGCGGCCGCGGCCCCCAGTCTCGGCAACCGCTTCGCGTACGACGACAATGCCATCATCGTCGACAACCCGACGGTGCACGGGCTGGCCGGCGTCGTGCGCGCGTTTGGCACCTCGTACTGGCCCGCGGCGCTCGGGGGTTCGTTGTATCGCCCACTCCCTGTCGCGCTGTTCGCAATCGAATGGACCATCGGCCACGGCGCGCCGATCGTGTTCCACGCCGTCAACATCGCGCTCTATGCCGGTGTCTGCCTGCTGGTGCTCGCGCTCGCGGGCCGATTGCTTCCGGAGCCGTGGGCCGTGATGGCCGCGGCGATGTTTGCCGTGCATCCGGTGCACGTCGAAGTCGTGGCCAATGTCGTCGGGCAGTCGGAGCTGCTGGTCACGGCGATCGCTCTCGTAACGGTGTTGCGATATCTGGACGGCCGCCGGGGGATCGCGTCGATGTGCGGGCTCTACGCGCTGGGATTGTTGGCAAAGGAGCACGCGGCCGTCATCCCGGCGCTGTTGGTGGCGGCGGAGCTCACGGTGGTCGATGATCCACGACCGTGGCGCGCGCGGGTCGCGAGTGCGCGTCCGTTAGCCGCGGCGCTCGCGCTCGTGTTTGTCGCCTTCATTGGTGTGCGGCTCCTCGTCCTCGGGACCACGATCGGCGAGTCGTCACTCATTCCTCTTGTCCGTGCGCCGTGGACCACGCGGTGGTGGACGACCATGGGCGTCGTCCCGGAGTGGCTCCGGCTGCTGGTGTGGCCCGCCCATCTGGTCGCGACGTACGCGCCGCCCGAGGTGGCCGTCAGGACCGCGCCCGATGGCGTCGCGCTCGCGGGGCTGGCGTGCGTGGTGCTCGTCGTCACGGGCTGCGTGTTCGCGCGGCGGCGGTGGCCGGTGCCCGTCTTTGGCGCGCTTTGGGCGGCGATCGCATTAGTGCCAGTCAGCAACCTGGTCGTGCCGTCCGGGGTCTTGCTGGCAGAGCGGTCGCTCTTTCTGCCGAGCGTCGGC
>DATMNB010000004.1:0-5447 GCA_035569435.1 Gemmatimonadaceae bacterium | reverse complement strand
CCGCCAACGTTCAGGTCAACGACACACCGTCGGGATCATCTTCCACGACGCCGGCTAGGTGGTCGCGTGACAACTCTCTTTGAATATTACCAGCACTCGGGAGCGGGGGCCCCGTCCTTTATTTCTTCGCCGTCCGTGACGGTTTCGGGGGAACCAGCCCGAGTGCGGCCGGCCATATCATCAAACACAATCCCAGGGTGATATGAAAAAACTCGAGGGGCGCGTGGCGCTCGTGACGGGCTCATCGCGCGGGATCGGTGCCGCGATTGCGAGGCACCTGGCGAGCGATGGTGCATCCATCGTCATCCATTACAGCTCGAAGCGAGCTGCGGCCGACGCGTTGGCGAAGGAGATCCCCGGAGCGCGCGTCCTGAATGCTGACCTCGCGTCCCCGACGGCACCGGCCGAGCTCGTGCGCGCGGCGTTCGACGCATTCGGCTCGCTCGACATCCTCGTCAACAACGCCGGCGCGCTCGAAGTCGGCACGCTGGATGCGCTCAGCGCCGACTCGATCGACCGGATGTTTGCCGTCAACGTCCGGGCGGTGATCCTCGCGACGCGGGAGTTTGCGGCCGTCACGCAGAGTCGTGTCGGGCGCGTCATCAATATCAGCTCGATCGCCGGCAGCATGCCGAACGGCGGCGCGTCGGTGTACGCGGCGACCAAAGCCGCCGTGGAGTCATTGACGCGAAGTCACGCGACCGAGCTCGGGGCCCGTGGCATTACCGTGAACGCCGTGGCACCGGGTCCGACCGCGACCGACATGTACGACTCGTTTCCCGCGGCCACGCGATCGCTCGTCGCGCGCACCATTCCCCTCGGCCGCTTTGGCCGTCCTGAGGACGTCGCGCCCGTGGTCGCGTTCCTCGCGTCCGACGACGCGGAGTGGGTCACCGGTCAGATAATCAAGGCGAGCGGCGGCGCGGTCACGACGACTGTCAACGTCGTGCGCATCGCGGAGGCCGCCAAGCAGGCCTAGAGCGCGATCGGTAGAACCCAAGGCCGTTGATCGGCCAACCGAGCACGACGACTTGACTAACTGGACTGAAGCAGTCAAGTTAATCCATGCGCCGAGAGCAGATCCTGAGTGCTGCGATCCCCGTGTTTGGGCGGTTCGGATTCAAGAAAACGTCGGTCGATGACCTGGCCGCGGCGGCCGACCTCTCCAAGCAGGGGTTGTACCTCCATTTCACCAGCAAGGAAGAGATCTTCCTCGCCGCCATGCAGAAGTATCTGGATGACGGCCTGGTGTTGGTCCAGGGCGAGCTCGCCAAGCCCGGCGTCCCGCTGGTCGATCGCCTCACGAGCGCCCTGGACGCGTGGTTTGGACGCCACTTGGCGACGTTCACCCCGGCTGCCTTCGACGTCATCGAGGCGGGGAACGCCCTGTCCGGCGAGGCCATCGAAGGGTACAAGTCGACCTTTCAGGCCAAGGTGGCCAAAGCGCTGGCCGACTCGCCGGAGTTCAAGCGCACCCAGAACGTGTGCACACCAAAGGAAATCGCCCAAGTGCTCTTTCTTGTCGGCCTGACCTGGAAGGAAGGCCACCCCTCGCGGGCGGAATTTATGAAAAAGATCGCCCTGTGCGTCCGCGCCTGCTGTCAGATCCCATGAGCCGAGTTCTGGTGACGGGCGGCTCTGGCTTCATCGCGAGCCAGACGATCCTGCAGCTCCTCGAGGCTGGCTGCGAGGTGCGCGCGACCGCGAGGAGCCCGGGCGCGACGCTCTACACGGACGACGTCGTCGTGGCTGACCTGACGCAGGACGCCGGATGGCCCGAGGCCGTCGCCGGTTGCGACTACGTGCTGCACGTGGCGTCGCCGTTCCCGCCCGGCGCGCCCAAACATGAGGACGACCTGATCATCCCCGCGCGCGACGGCACTCTGCGCGTGCTCACCGCCGCCCGCGACGCCGGCGTCCGGCGCGTCGTCCTCACGTCGTCATTCGCCGCCATCGGCTACGGCCATCCGCCGCAGCGGGCACCGTTCACCGAGGCGGACTGGACCGACCTCACCGCCCCCGGCCTCAACGCCTACGCCAAGTCGAAGACGCTCGCCGAGCGCGCCGCGTGGGACTTTATCGCCCGCGAGGGCGGCGCCATGGAGCTCTCGGTCATCAATCCCGTCGGCGTGTTCGGCCCGACGCCGGCCCCCGACCGTTCGTCGTCGATCGGCCTGGTCAAACGCATCCTCGATGGCGCCATGCCCTTTGCCCCGCGCCTCTATTTTGGCGTGGTCGACGTCCGGGACGTGGCGGACCTCCACATCCGCGCCATGACCCACCCGGCGGCCACTGGCCAGCGCTTCCTCGCCGTGGCCGGCGATTTCATGTCGCTGCAAGAGATCGCCCGCACGCTCCACGTCCGAGCGCACCAGCTACCCGACTGGCTCGTCCGCGTCGCCGCCAGCGTCAGCCCCACCCTGCGCCAATATCTCCCCGAGCTCGGCAAAGCGAAAAATGCCACGGCCGAGAAAGCGAGACGCCTGTTGGGTTGGTCACCGCGCTCGAGCGACGTGGCGCTCCTCGCCACGGCCGAGAGCCTGGGGCGCCGCCGCTAGGCCGGCCCTACGTTCGACCAGCGATTTTGTCACCACAGGCCGCGTTCATTCAGTGATGCGATCACGGTACTCAGTCGTTCGGCCGCATTCCACCAATTTTTTTGGACCGCCGCATCGGCTGCGGCGCCCTTCCCAGTCTCGATCGCGCGTACGATGACCTCGTGCTCGATCACTGACCGATCGGCCGCGGCGGTGAGCGCCGTCGTATACAGGTGATTGTAGCGTTCCGACTGTGGCTTGATCGCATCGTGGAGCGCGCGTAGACGAGGTCCCGCGCCGAACTCGACGTAGGTGCGATGAAATGTCATGTCGAGCTCGAAGTAGCGGCTGGGGTCAGGCCGCTTGGATCGGCTGGTCGCCGCGATCTCTTCGTTGATGCGGCGGAGCCGGGTGGTCAGCGTGCCGCGCTGCTTGGCCGGCCGCTTGGCCGCGAGCCGCGCCGCGAGCCCTTCGATCTCGGCGATGATCTGGAACAGCTCGCGGACATCGTCCTGGGTCATGGGTGAGACCAGGAGCCGGCGCTCGTTGTCCCAGCCGGCCGAGACGATGTAGCCCTCCTGCTCCAGGCGGTGGAGGGCACTCCGCACCGGGGTGCGGCTCACACCCAGGCGTTCGGCGATATCGTTCTCGATCACCCGAACGCCCGGGGCGAGTCGCCCGTGGACGATCATCTCGCGAAGCTGTTTGTAGGCCTGCGCCGTGCGATCTCCGCGTCCCCCGGCGGTCTTGGCCTTTCCTCGTGTCTGGGCGTTCACCGCTCCTATACTACTTGCCGTTCTCGGTGATGGGTAGCGGGAAGCAGAGCTGGCTGCCGTACGTTCCGCCAAGGTAGAACGGCGTGCCTGCCGGCGGGTTGAGTGGCAGCTTGTAGCGGATGATGTCGGCCAGACGGTGTCCCTCGAGAAAGAACTCCGAGGCACGCTCGAAGACGATCTGCGCCTGCACGCTGTCCTTGTTGACGCTCGCGTAGGGTGGCAGACCGGCGCTCGTGTGGAGCGTATTGATGATGCTTACAGCTCCGGCCGTGGCGCCCGCATCATTGTCCGCTTCCGCGATGATGAGGAGGGCTTCTGTGCCGCGGGCGATCGCGATCGGGGTGCTGACCGTCGGGAATTTTAGCGCCGTCCGAATCTGCGTGCTGTTATCCTGGCCTATCAGCGGTGTGCCGTCGCCCTTGACGAGACTGTCGACCTTCACCCTGATGGTGTCGGGCACCCCAGCGAACGTGACGTGCCAGAATGGTTGTTGGACGCTATAGAAGTAGTCGCGATTCATCACGGTGTAGAGCCGGTTCTCGCGGCGGAGGCCGGTCGCGTCGTACGTCGCGTTCTTGACGAATCCCGGGTCGACGCTCTGCGCATCGACCTTGGCATTGGCCGCTTGGCCGCGATCGAGTCGCTCGCGCGCCCGTCCAAGCAGGGCCATCTGGAGCGTTGTCGGATCATTCGCGGCCGTCGCGTTGGTGATGGCGAGCGTGAAGTGGGCGTCGGCCAAGCCGAGAAGCGAGTCAGGGGTGATCTGCGGCCCGCCATCAATAGCCCCCGCGCACATCGTCTCACCCATGAGGGTCAGCGCATACCCGGTGTAGGCGGCGGTCTGGCCGATCAACTTCACGCGGGTCGGGACTTGCGTGACCGTCCATCCGTTCAGCAGACCGAGCAAGTGGTCGCCGTCGTACCGGGCCGTCGACAGCGGTAGCCACACTCCCGGGATTTGTTGGCTCCCCGGGTTGTTGGAGACTGGCGCGCAGGCGTTGTCGATATTCGAGTTGGTCGAGGTGAGCGTGCGCCGGTCGTAATCCCAGCCGATCGCCTCGAGCTGCGCGTTTGCGAGTTCATCGCTGACGATGCCGGTCGCCGTGGCGTAGTCGGCGTATGCGCACTCGAAATCCGCCACCACGCTGTTGGCGAGCAATTGCGCGCTCGCGGGGCTCGCCAAATTGCTGGCCAGGATCTGACTGGCCGAGGTTTCCGTCAGGCTGCCACACCCCGCGGCAACCATGGCAAGCGCGATAACTATTAGAGTTTTCATAGTTAAAACGTCAGGTTGAGCGTGGTGAAGAACTGGGAGGGGATCGGCACGACCGCTTGAGTAAACGGCGCGAACGAGTTCGTGATATCGACCCGACTCTCCGGATCGAGCCCCTTGTAGCTCGTCCAGGTGTGGAGATTCCGACCGCCGACCGTGAGGCTCAGGTGACTCGCCCCAATCGTGCGCGCCCATTGGTCCGGTAGCGTATAGGTCCCGGAGATCTCACGGAGCTTGGCGAAGCTGGCATTCTCGACCCAACTGCTGATGTACTGCAGTCCGGAGCCGTTCTGCACGTCGGCCACGTAGGTCGGGTTGAACTTCTGGGGTTGGTACGACGCGAGGCACTCGCCGAAGGCCTCGCAGCGATTGAAGTTGTCGCCGTTGAACAGTTGATACCCCGTCCGCCAATCCACCAGGGCGTGCACCTGGAGCCGGCGGAAGAACGTGATATTGATCCCGGCAGATCCGACGAACTTGGGCGTGGGTTGCCCCAGAGGCACCAGGGGCGCGGTCGCGCAGGCCACCGCCTTGTGGCCGACGCTCGCCCCGCCGTCGCACATCAGGTTCGTGGCCACGCCGGAGCCGTCGAGTGTCGCGCTCACGACCTTTTTGCCGAAATACGAATTCAGCGGCAACCCCTGCTGGTCGAACGTGATCGGCAGGACCGCCGAGACCACTTGCGGCGGCAAGCCGCCAAAGTTCGTGATCTCGTTGGCGTCCGTCGCGGCGTTGGCGAAGAGATCGAGGGCGATCGGATCGCTCTCGACGACATGCGCCGTCGCCTGCACCTCGATCCCGTGGCTGTAGACCGAGCCGGCGTTGAAGAACTCGACGCCGGGGAAGCCTGTTGATGGCGAG
>DATMNB010000003.1:0-12424 GCA_035569435.1 Gemmatimonadaceae bacterium | reverse complement strand
GCCGGCATGTTCAGCCGAAGCGATTCCCAGTGATCGCCGTCGTCCATGGACACCCACACCTGCGCGTCGGTCGATGCGAACAGCAGGCCCGGTTTCCTGGGATCCTCGCGGATGGAGTTGGCGACCGCGCCGGGTGCGATGCCATTGTCGATCTCCGTCCAGGTCACGCCGCCATCGTGCGTGCGCCAGAAGTGCGGGTTCAGGTCATCCAACCTGAAGGTGTTGGCGGCGGCGTACGCGGTGCGGGCGTCGAAATGTCCGGCCTCGAGATTGAAGATCCGCGTCCACGGCTTGATCGGTGGTGGCGTCACATCGACCCATCGCGTCCCGCCGTCTGCGGTCCGATGAATCGTGCCGTCATCGGTTCCGGCCCACAGGACGTTGACGTTCCTCGGCGAGAGGGCGAGTGCCGTGATGGCGCCGCGCGGGCTGGCGGTGACGGTACTGGCGTACTGCCCCGCGTTGGCGGGCACCGCCCAGCTCTGGCGCGCGAGGTCGGGGCTGATGCGCGTCCAGCTGTGGCCATGGTCGGCGGTCTTCCACACGGCATTCGACGTGTAGAACATGAGATGCGAGTCGACCGGCGACCACCCGATCGGCATGGTGCGGATGTTACGGGTGAAGCCCGTCAGGTCGGGCCCGACCAGCGTGGTTTGTTCGGTCCGGCGATTGTACAGCGAGACATTGGTGCGCATGCTGCCGTACACCAGATTGGGGTCATGCGGGTCGGACGCGGCGATGCCGTACTCCTGGATGTTGGCCGGATGCCAATCGTGGAACGTGATCTCGCCGTCCATGGATCGGCTGTCGACGCAGGCGGATCCGGCATCTTGTTGGCCACCGCAGACGCGGTAGGGGAACGCGTTGTCCGTGGAGACGTGGTACATCGCGGCCGTGGCTTGCGTATACCAGTTACTCCAGGACTTGCCACGATTGGCGGACACGACGCCGCCCTGGTCGGAGACGACGAGGAGGATGTCCGGGTTGTTTGGGTTGATCCACGTCTTCTGGTAATCGTCGCCGCCGGGCGAGCCACGGACGGCCGACCACGTCCGGCCGCCGTCCTCGGTGCGCCACATGACGATGGACGAGCTATAGACGACGTTCTCGTTCTGGGGATCGACGGTGATCGTCGGGAGGTCGCCGCCGCCGATGCGGAGCATCGGGCGCGGATCCGGTGCCGGGGCATCGTTGGCGGCGAGGCGCCAGTGCTGACCGCCGTCCGTGGATTTGTACATGTTGACGAGGCCCGTGCGACCGGGTGGGGCGTGGGTCGAAGACGTGTCACCGGCGACCGTGGCGTAGATCACCTGTGAGTTCCCGGGGGCAATGGCGAGGTTGGCCTCGATCACCGGTGGCAGGCCGTCAGTGAGCTGCTGCCATGTCGTGCCGCCATCGGTCGACTTGAAGATGCCGCCGCCCGTGCCGCCGAAGGCCTGCCCTTCAATGAAACTCTGTTGCTGTTGCCAGAGCGCGGCGTAGACCGTGTGCGGGTCATTGGGGTCGATGCGGACGTCGTTTCCGCTCGTGTACTCGTCCTTGTACAGCACTTTCTGAAAGCTCTGACCACCGTCGGTCGAGCGAAAAATCCCGCGCTCGGCGTTTGGCCCGTATGGGTGGCCGAGGGCGGCGACAAAGAGGCGGCTGGGATCCTTGGGGTCGACGTCGATCACCGCGATCATCTGCGTCTCGGCGAGGCCCAGATGCGTCCAGGTCTTGCCCGCGTCGGTCGACTTGTACACGCCGTTGCCGACGGCGAGGTCAGGGCGGATGATGCCGGCGCCTGTCCCGACATAGATGACGTTCGGGTCGGAGGGGGCCACGGCGATGGCGCCAATGGAGCCTGTGGACTGCTGATCGAACAGCGGCTCCCAGGTTGAGCCGTAGTCGGTCGAGCGCCAGACGCCGCCGTTGTCGAAGCCGATGTAGAAGACGTTTGGTTGGGTCGGCACGCCGGAGAGGGCGCGGGCGCGGCCCGCCCGTGTGGGGCCGATCTCGCGCCAGTGCAGGGCGGGGAGCGCGGTGGTCTGCGCGGCGGCGATTGGGGCCAGGCCCGCGAGGGCGAAGGCGAGAACGATGTGGGGGCGTGATGTTTTCACGCCCCGATTCTACGTCGCGGGCATGCGGGATGCGAGGGTGGGGGAGGGGGAGGCCGTTCAGAACATCGTGTCGGCGTTGGCGGACGGTGTCGTCATGGTGGCGATCGGCGCGGGGTGGCACCATCCTGCGATCGAGGGAGCTTTGGCTCGATCTCCTGAGCCGGCCTCTGCGGCGCATCTCATCCGACTGGGGGAGTGACGCAGGAAGGCACTTGAGATATCGTGTGGCGTATGGAGGCAAAACGGTGTACCTGGGTGCCCATGGACGATCCGCTCCTCGTCGAGTACCACGATCGCGAGTGGGGTGTGCCCGTCCATGATGACCGCACGCACTACGAGTTTCTGGTACTCGAAGGCGCGCAGGCTGGACTCAACTGGTCGATCATCCTCAAACGACGCGGGGGGTATCGCCACGCCTTCAGCGAGTTTGATCCCGAGAAAGTGGCGCGCTATACCGAGAAGCGGATCCAGGCGCTCACACTGGATACGGGGATCATTCGGAACCGAATGAAGATCCAGTCTGCCGTACGGAACGCCCGGGCATTTCTCACGGTTCAAAAAGAATTCGGGAGCTTTGACGCCTATTGTTGGCGGTTCGTCGAGGGACGGCCAAAGCTGAATGGGTGGAAGACCACGCGGCAGATTCCGGCGACCTCGCGCGAATCTGACGCATTCAGCAAGGATCTCAAGGGCCGAGGATTCAGCTTTGTCGGCTCGACCATCATCTATGCGCACATGCAGGCGACTGGCATGGTGAACGATCACCTCGTCGACTGTTTCCGCTATCGGGAGATTCGGCGGCTCGGTGCCGTCACGATGGTCTGACGGCCAGTGCCGATAGCCAGAGGATGCCCCGGTTGACCCGGGTGGGATAGCACGCGAGCATGGCGTCGTAGAGCTCTCGCGCGGTGGACGTGGTCTCGAAGATCCGATCGAAGTCACGGATGTATTGCCGGGTGGTCTCGATGATCCCAGGCCCATTATCCGTGCCCGGGCGCTTATGCCCGGCGACGACGGCGCGCGGGTTGAGCGCCTCGATCGTATCGAGCGCGGCGATCCACTCCTGGCGGGTCTTGGCGTTTGACTCGCCGAGGTGTTGGTGGACGTCGTTGTAGGCGACGTCGCCGGCGACCACGAGGCCGAGGGAGGGCACGTGCAGGCAGGTGGTGTTGTCGGTATCGGTGTGGCCGACCGGGACGATGACGAGCTCACGCCCCTCGAGCTCGAGCACGTTGCCCGTGAACTCCTCGGCGATCGTGGGCTGGCGCGGAACCTGGCCCGGAAACCGCGCTTCCCAGCGGGGGCCGAGGACGGCTGGAGAGGCTTGTTGGCGCATGAGTTGGACGACGCTGGGCGTGGCAACCGCCATCGCGCGTGGGAACTGGGCGAGGAGGGTGCCGAGGCCGAAGAAATGGTCGGCATGGCCGTGCGTGATGTAGATCGTCGTCAGGTTCTTGCCGCGTGCTGTGACCCAGTCCGCTAACGATTCGGCTTGCGCGATCGTGAGGAAGGCATCGACGAGTATGGCGTCGCGTTGGCCGGTGATCAGGGTGGATGAGATTGGTGACCACAGCATCTGTGTCGTGCCTGGAGGAGGGTTGCCGGTCACCATCGGGATACCGGGCGTCACCAGGACGTCCCAGGTCAGTGCGGTGTCTGTCGTGGAGACTGCGGTCATGCGCGCCATCCGTGGAGTGGACCGTCTGGAGTCTAGGGGGCGTTTGCTGGGGCGGGCATTGTACGAATGGGTGAATCGTGTGTCATCCCCACGGAGGGCTTGCCGCGCTCGATCGACGGCGCAATTGTGCGTGTATGCGGATTCTCATCGCTGACGATCACGCCATCGTGCTCGAGGGGTTGGTGGCGATGCTCGGGCGCCAGACGGACATGAGCGTGGTGGCCGAGGCGACGAATGGCGTCGACGCGGTCGAGCTGTGGCTGGCGCATCGGCCGGATGTGGCGCTGATCGACTTGCGTATGCCGCGGCTGGACGGGGTCGGGGTGATCGAGGCGATTCGCCGGCATCATCCGGGGGCGCGCATCATCGTGCTGACGACGTACGACACGGACGAGGAGGTCTATCAGGCGATGAAGGCGGGGGCGAGGGGGTATCTCCTCAAGGATGCGCGGCGGGAGGAGTTGCTGGAGGTGCTGCGCGCCGTGCATGCTGGGGAGATGCGCATGCCGGCGGCGCTGGCGGATCGGTTGGCGCGGCGGATCAGTAGCGATGCGCTGACGGCGCGGGAGCTCGAGGTGTTGGCGTCGATCGCGCGTGGGCAGAGCAACAAGGAGATTGGCGCCGAGTTGTCGATCAGCGAGACGACGGTCAAGTCGCATCTCAAGAGCATCTTCGAGAAGCTTGGCGCCACGAGTCGGACCGATGCGGTGACGGCCGCGCTCAGGCGAGGGTTGATCAGCATCGTGCACTGACCTGTGGGCCGAGCTCGGCCGCGGTCCACCGGCTGACATCGGGCGTTATTCTATGGCGTTATTCTATATGGATGGCCTCACACGTCGGTCGTCTGTTTGCTTTGATTCCGGAGGCAGTGTTCGTCGGTGATGCGGGTGGCGTGATCACCTACGCCAATCCCGCCGCGTGCGAGCTGTCCGGCTATACACGAGCCGAGCTGCTGGCGCGCCACTTCTCCGACGTGGTGGTCGATGCCCCCGGGTTGGTGACGCCCGGCGTCGTGGAGGGCGGGGAGTGCACGATGCGGCGCGCGGGCGGCGAGCAGCGGGCAGTCGACATGTGGTGGATACGGGTTGGGGGCGATGATCTCGACTGGATCGCCGTGTGCCGCGACGTCGCGGTGCGGACACGGCTCGAGGACGAGACCACGGCGGCGCTCCGCGCGTCGGAATCGTTGGCCCGTGGTCAGGTGCAAGCCCTCACGCGCACGCTGGATGCGCTGGCGACCGAGTGTGCGTCCGACCGGCTGATCGAGCATGTGGTCTCCACGATCGCCGAGCAGTTGCGCGCCACCGGCATCGTCGTGTGGGAGAGCGATCCGGCGCATCGGGAGCTGGTCGGGAACGAGTATCATTTCGTCGATGGGCGGCTGCTCGAGCGGGATGACCCGGCGCGGCCCGCCGCGCAGCTCTCGTTGCGCCAGGATATTCATCCGTCGTGGCGGTACGTGCTCGGGACTGGCACGCATTATGTGATCGAGGACGTGCGCGTGGACGGGACCACGCCGTACTGCGAGTACGTGCGGTCGCTTGGCGTCGTCACGGTGTTGTCGGTGCCGATGCTGATTGCGGGGACGATCGTGGGGCTGGTCACGATTCGGTGCGCGGAGCCGCGGGAATTCCGGGCGGAGGAGATCGAGCTGGCGCGGGCGCTGGCGCATCAAGTGATGTTGGCGATTCATCTCACGCACCTGGCGGAGCAGAGTCGGCAGACGGCCGTGGTGGCGGAGCGCAATCGGCTCGCGCGGGACATGCACGATACACTCGCGCAGGGGTTTACGGGGGTCATCGTGCAGTTGGAGGCGGCGGACGACGCGGAGTCGCGGGGATTGGTGACGGAGGCGGGCGCGCATCGCCGTCGCGCGGCGGCGATCGCGAGATCCAGCCTGACGGATGCGCGGCGATCCGTGTTGGCGCTCCGGTCGCCATCCCTCGACGGGCAGGATCTGAGCGCGGCGCTGCGGGCGTTGGTCGCCGAGGGCACGGCGGGGACCGCGCTGCGGCCGGAGTTCCTGCGGTATGGCGAGCCGCGGGCGCTGCCGGCGGAGTGGGACGAGCATATCCTGCGGATCGGGCAGGAGGCGCTGACGAACACGCTTCGGCATGCGGAGGCGAGTCGGATGACGGTTCGCCTCGCCTTCAATGCGTGCGAGCTGCGGCTCGAGATGCGGGACGACGGGCGTGGGTTCGATCCGGCGAGCGCGCGTGAGGGGCTGGGGTTGTTGGGGATTCGGGAGCGGGTCGGCTCCATGCGGGGAGCGGTCACGATCGACGCCGCGCCGGGCGCGGGGGCGGGGATCGTCGTCGTCGTGCCGCTGCCTGTAGCCGGAATTGATGGCTCCCAATCAGCGGGGCGTGTTTCGGGCTGAGCGTGGCAAGGCCTCGCGCAACGGCTCAGGCGGGCGCGCAGGTCCGGATCATGCTCCAGCATCTTGGATTGTCGTGACTTCGACTCTCGATCACACGATCGGCGAATCCATTGATTAGCACGGAGCAGTATCCATGAGTCCATCCGCATCTCCGGTCCAGGCGCTTCCCGCGGCCGCGGCCGGCACGTTCACACTCGGCGGCGACCTGACCGTCAACCGCATGGGCTTTGGCGCCATGCGCATCACCGGGCCCGGCATCTGGGGGCCGCCCACCGACAAGCCCGCCGCACTGGCCACGCTGCGCCGTGCCGTTGAGCTAGGGGTCAATCTCATCGACACGGCCGATTCGTACGGGCCCGGCACGTCGGAGGAGCTCATTGCCGAGGCGTTGTATCCCTACCCCGCCGATCTGGTCATCGCGACCAAAGGGGGGTGGGAGCGGCCGGGGCCGAATCTGTGGACGCACAACGCCAGCCCCGCGCACCTGATCGAGGCGCTCGAGGCGAGCCTCAAGCGGCTGCGCCTGGAGCGCATCGACGTGTACCAGCTGCACATTCCTGACCCTGTCGTCTCGTTCGAGTTGTCGGTCGAGACGTTGGCCACGCTGCGCGAGCAAGGCAAGATTCGCCACGTCGGGCTATCGAATGTCACTCGGGAACACGTCGAGCGCGCGCAGAAGATCGTGCCGATCGTCTCAGTGCAGAATCGCTATAGCTATGCGGATCGGGAGTCGGAGCACGTGCTCGCGTACTGCGAGCGGCATGGCATCGGGTTCATGCCGTGGGCGCCACTGGGGCAGGCCAAGACGGCGCACGACGCGATCGAGAAGGTCGCGGCGGCGATCAAGGCAACGCCGTTGCAGGTCGCGTTGGCGTGGTTGTTCGAGCGGTCCAAGGCGATGTTGCCTATTCCCGGGACGTCCTCCGTCGCGCATCTGGAGGCGAACGTCGCCGCGGCGGCGCTCAAGCTGCCGCGCGCCATGTTTGACGAGCTGTCGGCGGTGGCGCACCTTCCGGTTAGCCTGCGGGGCTAGGCTCGCTGGGGGGGCGTGAGCGGTGCGGTCGGCGTATGCGTAGATCGCCGAAACGCAGGAGCAAGCCGAGGGCGATGACGAAGGCGGCGATCGCGAAGATCGTCGCCGGCGACAGCTCGACGACGCCTCTGAGGATCACTTCGCGGAGCGTGGCCACGATGCTGGTCTCGACCATCACGTCGACCGCCACCTGATGGTCGCGCAGGTACACCACGAGGAGTCGGAGGAGCTCGATCAGGACCATCATGAAGAGGACCTCGCCGAGCACGGGCCGGAAGTCGACCGTCGTGCCGAAGACCTGGCCGGCGAGGCTCCAGAGGCTGCGCACCATGACGCCAAACAACGTCACGGCGAGGCCGATGACGATCACGTCCTGGGCGTGTTCCAGTGAGCGGCGCAGGACGTGGTGGACCTGCGTGAACGGTGCGTCGGAGTCATCACGTCGCTGACCGAGGTCGCCATCCGGCATGTCGGTGGTCACTGCGGGCTCCTGTTGTAGAGGTGGGCCTGCACTGCACCATGAACTTATACGTGCATAGGTATGGCGCTTGCGGCCAAGCGGCACCATGCAACGGAATGGGGCCATCACCGTCCTGGTCGCTGACGCCCGCGACTGTCGCGACGTGGTCGAGGCGGCTGAGCGGCTCGCGCCCGCGGTCGTGGTCATGGAGCTCGACATGTCCGTCGGCGACCTAGTCGCGGCGATCCGCGCGGTTGCGGCTGGTGAGACGTATGTCGGCGCGCATCGGCGCGCGGCGCCTGACAGCTGTGCCGCGCGCTTCGCGCATCTGTCCGGCCGCGAGCGGCAGGTGATGCAATCTGTCGCCGCTGGATACACGGGGCCCGAAACCGGCCGAGCGCTGGGCATCGCGGCCAAGAGCGTCGAGACGTACAAGCGGCGCATCGAGCGGAAGCTTGGGCTCGCCCACCGTCCGGACTATGTGCGCTTCGCCGTCGAGGCCGGACTCCTCTGCCCGTGATGCGCCGCTTCTTGGCTACGCGACGGCTACTCGACGCCGATCGTTAGTCGGTTCTCCACCTGCGTCACGCCAGGCACCGCCCATGCCGCGCGCTCTGCGTCCCGCAACTCGGCCCACGAGCGGACCATTCCGCGCAAGACGACCTTGTTGGCCTGCACGTCGACGGTGATACGCTCGGCGTCGATCTCGGCGTTCCGCCGGAGCGCATCCTTGATGCGCTGCTGCACATCGGTCGGGAGTGGCCGGGCCCGCACGGCGATGAGGTTCGTGACGGACTTCACGCCGATCAGGTGACGCACCGCGCGCTCGGCGGCTTCGCGCTCGAACTGCCAGTCGACCGTTCCTTCGAGCGTGACCCAGCCATCGTCGACGAGCGTCAAGCCTAACGCGCATGACGTGGCGTCGCTGTCATCCGCCGGCCCACAGCGCCGGACGGGGACTCATTGACCAGCGACGAGGCGCTGAAAGCGGACGTTCGCGCGGAGTGGATCGAAGGTCGGGTCGATCGCGAGCCAATGGGGTGACAAGTAGTACGGGACCTTGAGGAGCGGCTCCAACGCGTCGAGCGCCTTGTCGGGCTCACCGGCCAGGAGATAGGTCCGCACCATGACGTGCTGATAGTACGGGCCGGAGTAGCCATCCGCGCTGATCGGCACCTGCGCCACGGTGCGTTCAGCCTCGCGGATCGCCTCGGCCTTGCGCCCGAGGATCGCCAGGTTGAGGGCGAGCTCCACGCGCGACTGTCCGTCCTGCGGTGTTGCGCGCAAGATCTCGCCGAACGCCACCCGCGCCGCCTCGGCCCGCCGCCGGGCCTCGACCGTGTCATGGCGCATGAGCGCGATCTCGGCGCCGACGGTGCCCCACGCGGCCTTCCCGCCGAACGCGTCCGGGCCGAGCGTGAGCACTGTCCGCTGGGTCGCGTCGTCGAGCACCCAGTAGAGGTCCCAGAAGTTGGCGAAGAATGCCCCGAGCTGGGCGCGGTCGACGCTTGGTGGGGCATCGCGGATGAGACGCCGCGCGCTGGCGAGGTCGCCGGTGCTGAGGTAGATCGCGGCGCGGATCTCGATCGCTTGCGGGTTGTCGGGCGCCAGCGCGATCAAGCGATCGCCGGCGGTCGTCGCCTCGGCGTATCGGCGCAGCCATTGGTAGGTGGTCGCCAATCGGCGCGCCGTCGTGACATCCCGCGGATCGAGTGCCTGCGCCTTTTTGAGGCTGACCAGCGAGGCATCCCACTGCCCGAGCGATTGGTGGACGAGCGCCGCCGCCGTCAGGAGCTCAGCGCTGGACGCCCCCGCCGGCAGCGCGGTCGTGAACTCGGTCAGCGCCCGTTGCCGGTCTGACAGGACGTTGAAATAGTAGTGGCCGAGCCCCAGGTGCGTTTCGGGCCGGTTGGGTGCCAGGGTGCGGGCGCGCTCGGCCGCCCGTCGCGCCGCGTCGGCGCGTTCCGGCGACGGCGAGACGTTGAAGTACAGGATCGCGTACGCCTGCGCGAGCCGCGCCCACGCCGGGGCGAACATGGAGTCGAGCGCCACCGCCTGCTCGTACTGGTGGATGGCCCGATTGAGCGCGGTCGGGTCACCATTGCTCAGTCCCTGCGCCGCCGCTTCGCCTTTCAGAAACGCATCGTATGCGGCGAGGTTCTCGGTCGGCCGCTCGGTCAGCGTTTCCCGTGTCGTGCCGTTGAGCGCCACGCCCACCGCCTGGACGACGCGTCCGGCGATGTCCCCCTGCACCTCGAAGACATCGGTGAGTGGGGCATCGAACGGCTGCTCCCATTTATCGGTCCCGGTCGTGACATCGACCAACGCCGGGCTGACGCGGACACGGCTCTGACCACCCGGCTGTTTCGCCCATCGCACCTGACCGACCAGGAGATATCGCACGCCGCCCAGCTCCTGGGCGATCTGCTGCGGGGTCTTGGTCGTGTTCCGATACTGGCGTGAGCTGGCCGGTGCAATCACCGCCAGGCCGGGCACACTGGTCAGCTTGCCGCGCACGGCATCTGTCAGGCCGTCGGCGAAATACGCATCGGCGCTGTCGCCGACGTTCTCGAACGGGAGCACGGCGAGGCGCACGGGCCCTGTGGTGTCAGCCGCCGCGCCGCCCGAGCGGGAGCGCCAGGCGAAGAGCAGTCCGGCACCGATAAAGAATCCGAGGCCGAGTGCCAGCGCGGCGAGAGGGACGCGCCGGTGGTGCGCGACGGACGCCGGGGCCTGCGCCGGTGGAGGTGCGGTCCCGCGTTCCGCGTTGAGCAGCGCCGCGCCGAACGCCACGGCCGATGGGTACCGGTCGGCCGGCATCGGCGCGAGCGCCCTGCGGATCGCCGCGTCGAGCACCTCGGGCACACTCGGCCGCGCCCGACGGACTGAGGGCGCCTCGCCCGACATCATCTTGTTGATGATCGCTTGCGGCGTGGCGCCGGTGAACGGCGGTTCGCCGGCCAGCATCTCGTAGAGCACGGCGCCCAGCGAGTACACATCCGTGCGCGCGTCCAGGCTCGGGTCGCCGGATGCCTGCTCGGGGCTCATGTAGGCCGGTGTGCCGACGGCGATGCCCGCCTCGGTCAGCGACGTATCGGTTCCGGGCTGCGGTGTCAGCGCGCGGGCGATGCCAAAGTCGGCCACCAGCGCGTGACCGCGCGTGAGCAGAATGTTTTCGGGCTTGATGTCACGGTGCACGATGCCGTGATCGTGCGCGTAGCCGAGTGCGTCGGCGACCTCGCACGCGATCCGCACGGCCTCGTCGACGGGGAGCTGCGTGTCTCGACGCAGACGGTCGCGCAGCGACTCGCCCTCGACGTACGGCATCGTGAACCACAGTTGTCCGGCCGACGTTTCGCCGGAGTCGTGCACCGAGAGGATATGTGGATGCTGGAGCCGCGCGGCGAGCGTGATCTCGCGGCGGAACCGCTCCGGGCCGAGTGAGTTCGTGAGACTGGGGTGCAGGACCTTGAGCGCCACCGGGCGGTGGTGCTTGGTGTCCTCGGCGAGGTACACGGTGGCCATCCCGCCCCGGCCGATCTCGTGGCGCAACGTATACTGGGCGCCAACGGCCGCCCGGAGCTGCTCTAACGACTCGGGTTCCGGCACGATACAACTTACGCAGACAAGCCTGCCACCGCCATGTCAAGTGCGACGGTAGCAGGCCCTTTTTATTGCGTCGAGCGGTTAGCCGCCGGTCGCCGTGCTCTTGGCGGTCGAGAGATCCTTGATCGCGCCAGCCAACCATTGGACGCGCGCGGGGTCCTGCGCGCCCTTCGCGTCTCCCTCTGCCTGCCGTGCCAGTTTCTGCAGGGCCGTGCGCTGCTGCGCGCCCGCCGCGTGCTCGGCTTGGTCGAGACCATCTCTCAGCCCCGAGATCTTGTCGCTGGCGAGGCCTTTCATCCGTTCCAACTGATCGAGGTACGCACGCGCGACGACGAAGCTCGCCGGCCAACTCATCATGGGTTGGTCTGACGGATTGGAGGTGCCGATCCGGACCAGGCGTGCCGCATCGATCTCGTTCTGCGACAGATACGGACTCGGCTTGAGGGCAAAGATGTCGAGTCCGCGGGCGATCTCCGATCCGAAGATGTAGCCATTGTACCAGTACCCCGCCCAATCGCCGCCGATATACAGCGTGTTCACGTCGAGCGGGCCGCGGTCGAAGTAGGCGATTTCGGTCGCATGCGCGCCGTCGGTGAAATCAAAGACAGAGATGCCGCCCTGGTACCACCCCTGCACGAGGATGTCGCGGCCGGGGACGGGGATGAGCGACCCGTTGTGGGCCACGCAGTTTTCCGTCTCGGTTTGCGCGGCGGGCAGCTTGAAGTAGCCGTCGAGCTGCAACTTGTGGTCAGCGGTGATGGTGAAGATCGCGTCGCCGCCCCACTTGGTCGGATCAGTCGCCCGGCAGCGCGGCTGTGTGCCACCACCCCACTCGTCGGTGTAGACCACCTTCTTGCCATTGTTGCTGAACGTCGCCGAATGGAAGTAGGCAAAGTTGGGATCGGTGACCTCGGCCACGCGCTTGGGGTTCGCCGGATCGCGGATGTCGAGGAGGATCCCATTGCCCGAGCACGCACCAGCGGCCAGGCCGACGGCGGGATAGACCGTGATGTCATGGCACTGGTCCGTCACCGATGTCGTCTGCGTACCCTCGCCGTGGCTGCCGCCTTTCCAGAGGCCGTTGATCGCGCCGCCGGTGGCGAAGATGCGCGGCGTGGCGATGACCTTGGCGTCCTGCGGGGCGTTCAACGGGACACGAATGATCTCG
>DATMNB010000002.1:0-16346 GCA_035569435.1 Gemmatimonadaceae bacterium | reverse complement strand
AGTCGTCTGGCTGGGTTGGGTCCGGTTGACATCACAGGGGGCGGGGCGAGAACTTATGCCGCTACCCTAGATGCGTCAATCTTGAGTTATATCCTGTACGCCGACGACCACGAGGAGATGCGCTTGATGGTCCGGGCGCTTCTGACGTCCTCCGGACACGAGGTTGGGCTCGTGTCCGACGGCCGGGCCGCGCTCGACGCCGTGCAGGAACGCGAGCCAGATCTGCTACTCCTCGATGTCATGATGCCGCGGCTGTCGGGTCTCGAGGCCTGCCGGGCGGTCAAGAGTAATCCGTTCACGGCCCGCATCCCCGTGCTGATGCTGACCGCCGAAGGCGAGGTCGAGAGCAAGGTCGAGGGGTTCGAGGCTGGCGCGGACGATTATCTCGCGAAGCCGTTCGATGCACGGGAGCTCCGGGCGCGCGTCTCCTCCCTGCTCCGCCTCGTGCGGCGCGAGGCCGACCGCAATCCGACGAGCGGACTGCCCGGCGGGCGGGCGATCGAGGAGGAGATCATGCGTCGCATCGCGCGCGATGCGACGTTTGCCGTTTGCTACCTCGACATCGACCACTTCAAGCCATTTGCCGACACGTTTGGGTTCGCGGCCGCCGACACCGTGATCAAGGACACCGGCTGCGCGATCATCGATGCCGTGGCCGCGCAGGGCGGGGGGCCGGCGACCGCCGAGCAGGCGGGGACGGCGATGGACTTTGTGGGGCATGTCGGAGGCGATGACTTTCTCATCGTCACCGAGTCGGCGCGGGCTGAGCGGGTCGTGCGGGACAGCACGCGGCGATTCCGTGATGTCATCGGCCGGGTGGTCGGCTACGACGCCCTCGAGCGGGGCGCGTTCCCCGGCGTCGACCGTGATGGCACGATCAAGCGGTTCCCTATTGCCCGCATGTCGGCGGCCGTGGTCACCGTGCGGCCCGACGGGTGGGTGTCGATCAGCCACCTTGGCGCCGTGGCGGCCGAGGCGAAGCGGCGTGCCAAGCAGCAGGGGGCAGGGACGATCCTCGTCAACGCTGTTTAGCAGAGTGCTGAGAATCAGCACCCTGCTAAACGCGTCGGTTGAACTGAACTCGACGTTCGTCGAGTTCTAGGGGTGCGCCGGTGGATAGCGGTTGGCGTCTTGGCGGCGGCGGTGACTCTCGGCACGGCCGGGGTCGCCCCGCGAACGGCCGCAGCGCAGGATCTGGCGTGTCAGCCGGGTGACGTCGAGGTCGGGCGTCTGTTGTTCGTCGGCAACCATGCGTTCGACGCCGACCAGCTCGAGAATGCCATCGTCACCACGCCGTCGAGTTGGGCACGGCGGCGGTTCAAGATCTTTGGCACGCGGCGATGTCTGGACCGCGACGAGTTTCCGCGCGACCGCGTGCGGCTCGAGATCTTCTATCGGAAGCACGGGTACTACCAGGCGGTCGTCGACACGGCGGTGCGCGCCATGCGACCAGGGGTCGTGGCCGTCACGTTTCGGATCCACGAAGGGCTGCCTGTCCTGATCGACTCCTTGGTCGTGGAGGGGCTGTCTGGCGTCCGCGACAGCGCGAAGATCGCGAGGCAACTGCCGATCAAGGCCCGCGGGGGACCGGGACGGCGGAGCGCCGACACGGTCTTCGACCGGTACGCCATCGACGTCGCCCGCGACAGCCTGCTGTTGCGCCTCCGAAGCAATGGGTACCCATACGCCCAGGTGCTCGAGCGCTACACGACCGACACGACGCATCGCCGCGCCTCGGTGGGCTACACCGTCGTGCCGGGCGCCTACGCCACCATCGGCACGGTCGGCATCAACTCCAAGTCGGTGCACGGCGGCAAGCCCCAGGTCCCCGATAAAGAGGCCCTCCGACTCTCCGGGCTCACATCGGGCGAACCGTTCAGCGCGCCGGCGCTCCTCAAGGCCCAGCGCAATCTCTACGAGACCGGCGCCTACCGGCGCGTCACGTATGCTGTCACGCCGGACTCGGTGCCGCCCAGTGTCCGCGATACGACGGTGGACATCCTGCTCAACAGCCAGGAGGACTACATCCACTCGGTGCGGGCCGGCGTCGGGTGGGGCACGATCGACTGTTTCCGCGTATCGGGCCAGTACACGGACAAGAACTTTCTCCAGGGCGCACGGCAGCTCGATCTCAACGCCGGGATCACCAAGCTCGGCATCGGCAACCCAACGGGCGGACTCACCGACAGCTTCTGCGCCCCGGCGCGAGGCGACATCTACAGCACGACGCTCAACTACCACGTGGCCGCGACACTCAGGCAGGCGCGCCTGTTTGGCAAGCGGCTCTATCCGTTGGTGACGCTCTACAGCGAGGTCCGGTCGGAGTACAACGCGTATCTCCGGACGACGCCCGTTGGCGGCACCGCGCAGATCACGGCATCCGCGGGCCCGTTCTCGTTCGTGCCGCAGTACACGCTCCAATACGGAAAAACCGAGGCGTCGCCGGCCCTGTTGTGCGCCGTGTTCAGTCTCTGCCAGCAGCAGGAGCAGGCGCGGGTCACCGCGTACCAGGTGCTCAGCCTCGTGGGCGCCAGCGCCAGTTTTGACACGCGAGACGACCCGCTCCGGCCGCTCCGCGGGCAGTACGCCAACGTGACGCTGACCCACTCGGGCCCCGAGCTCGGGTCGGCCTCGGACCTGCAATTCACCAAGGTGACAGCCGAAGCGGCGGTCTACTTCAACCTCTTTCACTCCGGGAACGTGCTCGCCATGCGGGCGCGGTACGGGCGGATCTTTGGCACCGTCACCATCGACGGCGAACAGTTTGTGCCGCTGGATCAGCGGTTGTATGCCGGCGGTCCGACGACGGTGCGCGGGTTCCCGCAGAACCAGGTTGGCCCCGTGGTGTACGTCACGCAGAACCTCGATTCGGTCGCCAACCCGCGGCGCTACTTCGCCGATCCGAACCAGCTGGTCCGGGTCGTCCCTACGGGCGGGAACCAGAGCGAGGTCGGAAACGTCGAGTTGCGCCTCCGGAGCCCGTTCCTGCCCCGGTATCTCGGGTGGACGGCGTTCGTCGATGCAGGACGGGTGCAGCCGGAAGTCACGACCGCCCAGCTCGACAAACAATTCCAGGCGTATCGGGTGACCCCGGGGATCGGGGTGCGCGTCGAGACGCCGATCGGGCCACTCCGCATGGATGTGGGGTACAACAGCTACGGTCCGCCCAGCGGGCCGGCGTACTTCAGCGTCACGCTGCCCAGAGGCGCGCCCGCCGGCGAGTCGGCGGTGCTGCCAGTGCTGTGTGTCAGCACGGGGAATAACATTCCCGTCACTGTCGGCGTCCCACCTGGGGCGCCGGCAGGGTCGCTGCCCATTCCCATGCAGCCGACGTCGCCGACGCCGATCTGCCCGTCGAGCTTCACCCCAAAAGTCAGCACGTCGTTCTTCAGCAGGTTGAACTTCAACTTCTCGATCGGCCCCGCGTTCTAATCACCCTCTAGCAATGCCCCGCCGCCGCGTCGTCGTGATCGCCAGTGCCGCCGTGCTGTTTCTGCTCGGCGTCGCGGCGTTCCTGACCGTGGCGGCCATCACGCAGACCGATTGGGGGCGGGAGCGGGTCCGCCGTATTTTGATGGCCGAGCTGCCGTCGGTCGTGCACGGGCACGTCTACATCGGCCGGCTCGGGGGCAACCTCTTCTCGGAGCTCACCCTGGACTCGGTCGACGTCCGCGACCGGCAGGGCGAGATCTTTGTCGCCACGGGACGGGTGTCTGCGCGGTACGACCTGCGCGACCTCCTCGATCAGCGCATTGCCATTCAGCGCGTCGACGTCGCCCACCCGATCGTCCAGTTCATTCGCTACCCAGCTGGATGCTGGAACTTTGAGCAGCTCTTTGGCGCGTGCGACCACCGCGCGAGTCGGCCGGTCCTTCGCGTGCCCCGCACCCGCGGGTTCGGCGACTACGTGGTCATTAGTAATGCCGCGATCCAGGAGGCCTCGGTCACGGTCATCGAGCCCTGGCATCCCTCGGACGCGCTGCAGGCCAGGGGCGTTCCCCAGCGCCTGCGGGATAGCGCGGCCAGGGTCGCGCTGGCCACGGACAGCAATGTCGTGCGATGGCGGGGGCTCGTCATGCGCGAGCATCGCTGGCGGCATGCGACCCTCCAGGTCCCGTACGCGCGGATCGCCGATCCAGACAGCGTGGGTGTCGGGTTCACGCTGGGCGACCTCGCGGCCGACGAATCGGACCCGTATTTCCATATCCGGCACGCGCAGGGGCACCTGACGATCATTGCAGCCCGGGATTCGTTGGCTATCAGGCTGACGCACTGGGCGTTGCCGGGGAGCCGCGGGCATGGCGGCGGCAGCGTGTTCTGGGGTCGCCGGAGCCCCAAGGATACGAGCGACGGGCCCCTCCGGATGGCGCTGCACATCGTCGCCGACACGGCGTCGCTCCGCGATATCGACTGGGTCTATCCGACGCTGCCCGCCGACGGCGGCGGCTCGGCGACGGTCGACATCCATAACGAGCGCGATCCCCACATCCTCGACGTCGCCTTGAGCAATTTGGAGCTGACGACGACCGCGTCACACGTCCGGGGTGGCATCACGTTTGGGGTCGGCGGGCCGTACATCATCATCAAGGATCTCAACCTCAGGCTGGACCCGTTCGACTTTCTGTTTGTGCGGCAGCTGACCGGGCAGCCGTTGCCGTTTGACTTCAAGGGCAACTTCACCGGCACCGTGCGGGCGCGGGGCGGCCCGGTCGACAAGTTTCTGGTGGACACCGCGAACCTCGTCTACCACGACTTCCACGTGCCCGACGCCGTGTCGCGGCTCATGGTGTTGGGTGGCGGGCTCGATCTCCATCAGCCCGATTCGACGCGATTCTTGGGGTTGCGCGTCGGCCTTGGCCGATTCGACCTGCGCACGATCGAGTTCGTGAACCCCGCGCTGCCGCGGCTGGGCGGGATCCTGACCGGGATCATGACGCTCGACTCGCTCTACACGGACGTCCGGTTCCGCGACGCGGCGATCACGCATATCGATGGCGCTGCCCAGCCCACGCGCGTCTCGGGGAGCGGCCGGATCACGTTTCAGAAGGACACGACGCCGATCTACGACCTGGCGGTCCGGTTTGACCCCTTGTCGTTCGAGGCGCTCCGGCCGTCATATCCCGGCGTCTGGTTTGGCGGCACCGTGGCCGGGCCGCTCCGCATGCGCGGGATGCTCGATGATGTGGACCTGGACACGGATCTCAATGGCGACGACGGCGGGATCGGCGTGCATGGGCATTTCAACCTGGCCGGGCCGATCTTTGCCGGGGATGGCGACGTGTCGCTCACGCACGCCAATCTGCGGGCGTTGCTCCACCGGCAGAATCTCCCCGTCACAGATTTGACGGGCGTCGCGTCCGGACGGGTCCAAGGGGACTCGGACCTCGCCACGCTGAGCGGCCCACTCACGGTCACGGCGGCGGTGTCGTCGGTCGACAGTGTGCGGCTCGACACGCTGCGTGCGGTGTTGCGGTTTGGCGCGGGCGACGCGAACGTCGATTCGCTCCATGTGCAGACCGCGCTCGGGGCGATCGATGCCATTGGCATTCTGGCGCTCGTCGCTGGCCGGAACGACTCGCTGGGGTTCGACGCCGCGCTCGACTCGCTCGGCGGGCTGCGGCAGTACGTCGGGGCCGCCGATTCGCTCGTCGGCACGGCGCGTGTCACGGGGTGGGTCAGCGGCTGGCTCGATTCGCTAGCGTTGAGCGGGCGCGCCGACGCCGACAACCTGCGGTGGGGACACAACCGGATCCATACGGCGCAGAGCGCGTTCACGCTCTATGGGCTGCCCCGCGCGACGCGCGGGATCGTCAGCGTCTCACTCGATACCCTGTCCCTTGGTGGGATCGCCCTCGAGGAGTTGGGGGGCGAGGCGCGCTTTCTCGGCGACAACCGCGCGCTCGTCACGGCCAACGCGATCAGCGGCAACGGGCCGACGGTGCGCGCCAGCGGGCAGGTGTGGCGGACGGTGGGGGGCGACACGACGTCGATCGAGTTCGACTCACTGTCGCTCCGGACCGAGACCAACGATTGGCACCTCGACCGGCCCGGTGTCGCCCGGCTCGACCCGAGCGGCATGACGATGGATTCGCTGACGCTGCGTGGGGCAGTCAGCGGCTTGCTCGCCGCGCGCGCCGCGCTGCCCATCACCGGGCCGGTGACCGTGCACGTCGTCGGCGACAGCGTGCCGCTCTCCGATCTCTCGGCGATCGCCCAGGCACGGCAGACGTTTCAGGGGACGGCGCGGTTCGATCTCGGGATCAGCGGTACGCGAGCCAGTCCCGTGATGCGCCTCGATGGCGAGCTTCTGGCGGGCTCGTTTGGCGATGTGCGGCTCGACAAGGTCCTGGCGCATGCGGCCTACACCGATCGGCGGCTCGATCTCCATACGGATTTCGTCGTGCACGGCGATACGGCGGTGCACGCCGAGGCGTCGGTGCCGATCGATCTGGCGCTCGTGTCGCGGCCGACTCGTCTCCTGGAGGAGGATTCACTCGCCGGGGATCTGCGGTCGGACAGCGCCAAACTGAGCACCGTGCTCGCGGTCTTTCCAACGTTGCGCGATCCCGCCGGATGGTTCTCGGCCCACGTCGACATGCGCGGCAGCTGGCACCACCCGACATTTACGGGCGGGGCGCATATTGGTGGCGGGGCGATGACGGTCGGGAGCATCGGCGTGCGGTGGACCGATATCGACGCCGATGTCGCGTTCTCGCGCGACAGCATGGCGGTCAATCACGCGACGGCGGCCACGGCGATCAACGCCAACAAGCACGGCACGGCGGTCCTGAACGGCTGGTTGACCTTTGCCGACATCGATAACCCGCGATTCCACTTCACGCTCGATGCCCGGACGTTCCACGCCGTGGACCGGCTGCGATTGGCCGATGTGACGCTGTCGACCGTTGGGCCAACCGGCGAGGATGTTCCGCTCGACTTGTCGGGATCCGAAGATGCGTCGGCGCTGTCGGGGAAGCTCAAGATCGACGCCGCCAGTATCTTTTTGCCGGAGCTCACGCAAAAGCAGGTCGTGAGCCTGACCGACCCCGAGCTGTACAACGTGATCGACACGACGTTGTACGCCAATCAACGGCTCCTCCCCAGTGCGCCGCCGCGTCTCCTGCAGGGGCTCGATCTCCGGGCCGTGTCCATCGACCTGGGCGACAACACGTGGCTCAAGTCATCGGAGGCGAATATCAATCTGTCGGGTCGGGTCGACGTCAAGACGGCCAAGGTCCCATCCGACACCAACCGGCTGCTGGCGCTCTCGGGGACGGTCCTGGCCACGCGCGGGACGTACGTGCTCAACCTCGGGATCGTCCAACGGACGTTCACCGTGGCCCAGCCGGGGACGATCATTTTCAATGGGGAGCCGCAGTTCAACCCCGATCTGGACATCACGGCGGTCAATACGGTGCGCCAGTCGGGCGGGCTGTTGCAGCAGTACGGGCGGCCCGAGGTGCGCATTCAGGTGCGGTTGAGCGGCACGCTCGACGACCCCAAGATCACGCTATACAGCGACGATAGTCTGCCGCAATCGGACCTGATCAGCTATCTCGTCAGCGGCGTGCCCGCATACGAGTTGAGTCAGTCGCGCGCTGACCAGCTTCTCAGCTCAGTCGTCCTTCCTAGTCTGGGGTCGGCGGTCGGGACCCGGTTGACGGGCGGGGTGTTCACGACGTTCCAGGTCCAGACGGGCGGCGCGATCGATCCAGCGTTGGCACAGGCGCAGGCCAATTCGAGCTACCAGAACGCGCTCCTGGCGACACGGATCGGCGCCGGGAAGCAGATCGGACCGCGTACCTTTGTCAGTGCGGACTACGGGTTCTGTGGGACGTCGAGTCGGTCGAACTCGTCGACGGACCTGAACCCGGCCGACCAGCTCGGGATCAAGATCGAACAGCAGTTGACGGACAAGCTGTCGTTGGATGCGTCGTCGACGCCGGGGACGCAGTACACGTTCTGCACTGGTGATACGCCGGCCGCGGGCTTCATTACGACGCCACGGCAGTACGGGTTGGACCTCTTTCGGACCTGGAGATTCTGAGTGGCCGTCGCATCGTACTCGTTGTTGGCTCCCCTCCGGCGGCGCGCGCTGCTCGTGGTGAATCCGGCGTCCCGGCTCGGGACCCGGTATCACCGGACGGCGTTGGCAGCGTTTCGCGCGGCGGGCGTGCAGTGCGACGCGATCCTGACGGATTACCAGGGGCAGGGGGCGGAGATCGCCCGGACGCTCTCGCCGAAATACGACGTCGTGTTCACGCTCGGGGGCGACGGGACGGCCATGGAAGTCGTGGGAGCCCTCGCAGGAACCGGCCGGCCGGTCGGTATCTTGCCCGGTGGGACGGGCAACCTGATTGCCCGGACGCTCGGGATTCCGCTGAGCGTGCGGCGGGCGGTGCCCTTGCTGCTGGCCGGCCGGGAGGCCCGGGTCGACCTGGGCAGGCTGTCGGTCGGGCGGCATTTTGCGTTTGCGGCGGGGATTGGGGTCGACGCATCCATGATCGCCGAGGCGTCGGCGACCTTGAAGCGGCACTTTGGGGTGCTGGCCTACGTGGTGAGTTGGTCGGCGGCCGCGTGGCGCCGGGAGTTGTTCCGGGTGCGGGTGACGGTCGACGGCGAGATCATCGAGCGGGACGCGACGGCGGTGATGGTGGCCAACTTTGGTGCCGTGCTCAACGATCTCATGATTCTGGGCCCGAATATCCGACATGATGACGGAATGCTGGACTTGTGCGTCTTCTCCCCGAGGACCGCATGGGATGCCGTGCGGATCGCCTTGAAGTTGCTGCGCAAGGACTTTCGCTCCGATCCCCGCATGCTCTATCGGGCCGGTCGCCATTTTTGCATTGAGACGCTCCCGCCCCGGGTCGCACAGGCCGACGGGGAGTTGCTGGGCCACACGCCGCTCGAAGTGACGGTCGAGCCGCTGGCGGCGCAGCTGCTCGTGCCCTGGCGCGATTGAACAGGACCGCGTGCGACCCTTAGTTTCGGTCTGATGGCTTCCATTCTGATCATCGACGACGAACCGGCGATCACGGCGACGCTCGGGACGTACTTCGAGCGCGTCGGGGGACACACGGTCACGGCGGCGCACACCGGCGAAGATGGTGTGGCGGCATTCCGTCGGCTTAGGCCGGATCTGGTGCTGCTGGACGTGCGGCTGCCCGACATCACCGGGTTCGATGTGCTGGACCGGATCCGGCCCGACAACGCCGTGGTAATCATGATCACGGCATATGGCGACGTGCCGTTAGCCGTGCAGGCGATGCAGAACGGGGCGGAGAACTTCCTGACCAAGCCGGTCGAGTTGGCGCACCTCGGGGCGGCGGCGGAGCGGGCATTTGAGAAGTCTCGGCTCCGACAGATGAACCGGTTCCTGTCGTCCCGGCGAGGGCGGACCGAGGAAGCGCGGATCCTGCTCGGGTCGTCGCCGCCGATGCAGGAGCTGACGAGTCAGATCGAGATGCTGGCGGGGAGTGACAAGACGACTGTGCTGCTCATCGGCGAGAGTGGCGCGGGGAAGGGGCGGGTGGCCGAGATGATTCACAACCGGAGCCCGCGGGCGGGGCGGCCGTTTGTGGAGGTCAATTGCGCGGGGCTGACCGCCGAGTCGCTCGACGCCGAGTTGTTTGGGGTGGAGCGGGTGCTCGAGACGGAAGGGTCTCCGGGGCCGCGGCCGGGGTTGTTCGAGATCGCTGACGGGGGGTCGCTCTTTCTCGACGAGATCGGGGATCTCGATCAGCGGTTGCAGCCCAAACTCCTGCGGGTGCTCGACGGGAAGGGGTCGCGGCGGGTGGGCGGGATCCACGAGATCAGCGCCAACGTGCGGTTGATCGCGGCGACCAGTAAGGACCTCGTGAACGAGGTCACGGCGGGGACGTTTCGGGAGGATCTGTACTACCGCTTGAGTGTCATGCCCGTGTATCTCCCACCGTTGCGGGCGAGGTCACGTGAGGACCTGTTAGAGCTCATCGCGCATGTCCTCGATGAGCTGCGGACGACGTTGCCCGAGACGCCGGCGGAGATCGACGATGCGGTGCTCGATCGGATGTTGCGCTATACGTGGCCGGGGAACATTCGGGAGCTGCGCAACGTGTTGGAGCGAGCGACGATCATGGCGCGGGGGGCGGGTGCCATTGGGCCGGAGCATCTGCCGTCGGACGTGCGGGATGCTAATGGGGTTGGGATCGAGCACCACGTGCCCAAGTCGCTCGAGGAAGTCGAGCGGACGCATATCGAGCGGACGCTCAGGGTGCACGCGGGGAATCGGACGCACGCGGCGAAGGAGTTGGGGATCTCGCGGGCGACACTCATCAAGAAGATTCGGGTGTACGGGTTGTGACGGAGTTGCATGAGCGGGACGCCATGGTGTGCCGGCGGTGCGGCAAGGAGGACCGGGCGTCTGAGGGGTATCCGTGTGCGCAGTGTGGGACGTTTCTCTGCATCATCTGCAGCTTTCGGGGATACACGCTCTGTGCGGCGTGCGAGCAGAAGTTGAACCCGCAGCAGCCGGCGGGTGGGACGTCGGTCTGATCGCCCGGGTGCGATCGGCGATCGCGCCGTTGTTGGCGGAGCCGCGGATCAGTAGTGAGCAGGTCTCACAGCGGGTGCGCGGGCATGTGGTGACGGTACTCGAATCGCGCGGTGACTGGCGCAGGGTGCGCGGCGACGATGGGTATGAGGGGTGGACCCACCAGGGCTACCTGGAGCCTCTCGGTGATGTCGCGGCCGCGGCGGTGCGGTGGCCCTTTGCGCCTCGGGCGAGCCTCGTGGAGACCGCGCGAGAGGCGTTTGTGGGGACGTCCTACCAGTGGGGTGGGATCACGCCCTGGGGCGCGGACTGCTCGGGGTTTGTGCAGACGGTCTTCGCCGTGCATGGCATCGCGCTGCCGCGAGATGCGAGTCAGCAGGCGACGGTCGGAGCCGATGCCGATGGGAAGACGGCCGGGGATCTCCTTTTCTTCTCAGAGCGAGACGATGGGCGTATCACGCACGTGGCCATCGCGCTGGGCCCGAGTGAGTTCGCGCACGTCGCGCTGGGGCGTGGCGGCCACGCAGTCGAGCGGAAGAATGAGGTAGATGACTACCTCGAGATGCTGCTGGCGTGGTTGCGATTCGCGAAGCGAGTGCTACGAGAGTAGCGTCGGCATCGGCCCGAGACTCGGCGTCGGCCCAGCGCTCCTGACCTGCACGCCCGTCTCGACGGACGCCGAGCCGTCGAGCAAGACCGACATGGTGTAGCGCCCTGGCAAATCGATCGGCAGATCGAGTGTGGCGATCACCGGCATGTCCATCTCGTTGATCCCCGGCGGCGCGTCAGCGATGTTGAGCTCGCCGGCAGACGACCAGAGCTCCGTGCCCTGGGGATTCAGCCAGCGCAGGGTGACCGTGTGCGTGCCGATGTCGGATCGTCCGCCTTTGAGCCGGACGACGAACGTCGCTCTCGGGTGCACGGTTGGCAGCGTCGCGACCTGCACCGCGTCGAAGACGCCAAGGATGTTCAACTTCCCTTCCTGGGACAGGTTCGCGGCGTCGGCGAATAAGGCGAATGAAACGTGCATGCCTCATATATTGCACGGGTGCGCAAGCTCGTGCTCTTCGACATCGACGGAACGCTGCTCTCGGCGGCGGGTTCCGGGCGCCGGGCCATCCATACGGCGCTGCTCGAGATCTTTGGTGGCGTCGGGCCAGCCGACTACTGGTTTGACGGGCGGACCGATCCAGAGATCGTCCGCGATCTCATGCGGCTCGACGGGCATACGGACGCGCTGATCGAGTCCAGGCTGCCGGCGGTGTTGGAGCGGTACGTCGACCGGTTGTCGGTCGAGTTGGCCGATCCGGTGCACCGGCCCGAGTTGTGTCCGGGGGTCTTGCGGTTGCTCGATCGACTGGAGTCGAGCGATGACGTGGTGGTCGGGCTGCTCACCGGCAACATCGAGCCAGGCGCGGCGGCCAAGCTGCAGGCCGTCGGGCTCGACCCCAAGCGGTTCACGATCGGGGCGTTTGGGTCGGATCACGCGGTGCGCGGCGAGTTGCCGGCGATCGCGGTCGCGCGGGCGCGAGCGCAGCTCGGGCTCGACGTCACGGGTCAGGCGGTCGTGGTGATCGGCGACACGCCGGCCGATGTGGCGTGCGGGAGTGGGATCGGGGCGAGGGCGATCGCCGTGGCGACGGGGCGGTATACGGTGGCCGAGTTGATGGCGTGCAACCCGGCCGCGGTGTTTGCGGATCTCTCGGATACGGATGCCGTGCTGGCGAGCATCGCCGGTGCGTGAGGTCGAGGTCAAGGGGATCGTCCCCGACGAGACGGAAGCGCGGGCGCGGGCCGAGACGGCTGGGGCTGCCCTGGTGTATACGGGGCGTATGGAGGACCGGCGGTACGATACGGTCGATGGGCAACTGGCGTCGGAAGATCAGGTCTTGCGACTCCGTACGTATCGTGACGCCCAAGGCTTGCGGGCGACGCTCGACTGGAAAGGACCGGCGTCGGTCGAGCGCGGGTACAAGATTCGCGAGGAGTACTCGACGACGGCGGGCGATCCGGATGCGTTGGCGGCGATGCTCGAGCGGCTCGGGTACGTCATCACGCGGGAGATTGATCGCGAGATTGCCCAGTACAACCTGGACGGTGCCGTGTTGCGATTTGAGCGGTATCCACGGATGGATGTGTTGTTGGAGATCGAGGGGTCACCGGACGCGATCGAGCGAGCGATCGCGGCCACCGGGCTGCGGCGTCGCGACTTTAGCGGTGACCGGCTGCTGGACTTTGTCGCGCGGTTCGAGGCGCGCACGGGGAAGCGGGCGGCGTTGGCCGACAGTGAGCTCGATTGACGATGCCTGAGCCGCGGCAGAGCTATCCGGCGCGGCGTGGGACGCGGAATACGCCGCAGACGTCCGAGGTGATGGTCGGGCCGATTGGCGTAACGGTGTGGGCGATGTGGCGGGGCGCGGAGGTGGTGGGGAACGGCACGCTGGGCATGGCCGACGAGATGGTGACGATCGAGGTCAGTGCGGCCGATTATCGGACGCGGCCGACGCGGATCGAGATCGCGGTGGCGGGACTCGACGGGGCGCGGCCGGAGCCGGATTGTCTGACGTTGTATCCGCACTCGGGGGATGTGATCGAGGTGCAGCCGGCAGCCGGGAAGGTCGCGCAGCTGGCCGCGTTTGGGCGGCAGCTCGTGTCGGCCGGGTGCGCGATCCCGGAGTTGACAGTGCCGCTCCGCGGGTTAGGGTCGGCGCGGGGGCAGCCTGGCGTCGACCATGATCGGTTCTTTGCGTCGTTGCTGACCGCGCGGACGGCGGCGGCGCGGGCGACGGAACCTATGCATCGGCTGGGGGCCGTTGATCCGGCGGCCCTCGATGCGAGTGTGAGTCGGGTGACGCGGGAGATGGCGGCGGCGCGGTTTCCCAAGCATCCGCCGGAGCGGCGGGCGTTAGAGGCAGAGTTGTCCGATCTCGCCGAGCCGGTGGTGGCGAGTATTGGGGCGCTGGCCGAGGCGGCGCGGGCGGTGCGGGAGGCGCCGGACGACGTGGTGTTCGTGCGGTGGCGGGCGTGGGCCGCGGCGTATCGGGCGGTTTTTGTGGCCGCGGACCGGTGTTGGTTGGCGACGGTGCCGGTGCTTGCGGCGGCGGATCGCCGATGATCATCGGGTTGGGGCTCGACCTCGTCGAGATCTCGCGGGTGAAGGGGCTTTTGCAACGTCATGGGTCGCGGGCGTTGACGCGGTTCTTCACGGCGCGCGAGGCGGCCTACGCCGACACGCATACGCGTCCCGAGCGCCACTTCGCCGCTCGCATCGCCGCCAAGGAGGCGGCCTACAAAGCGCTGGCGCCCGGCGGGCCTGAGGCGCGGGGGATCGGGTGGACGGAGATCGAGGTCGTGTCGAGCGACGGCGTCGGTCCGACCCTTCTCTTCCACGGCCGCGCGGCGCGGGTGGCGGCGGTGTTGGGGGTGGGGAGTTGCTTGCTGACGCTGACCCACACGGATACGACGGCGGCTGCCGTCGTGGTGTTGCAACGGCCGTAAGGCGTCAGGGGCGCACGCGCAGGCGGGCGAGGATCGTCGCTTGTTCGCGTTTCCAGATGGTCTTACGTGCGCGGATCATGAGAACTCGGACCTCTCGTTCCGCGGAGAGGACCTGGTGGACTACGCGCACCTTGGACGACTTGAGTTTCAGGAGTCCTCGTAAAGGATCGCCAAGTGGCTCGCCGTATCCTTGCGGGTCGACGGTCAGTTTTTTGTCGATGGCTTTCTTGGCCTCGACAAGGGCCGCATGGCCGATCTGGTCGAGGTCTTCGTCGAGGATGTCAGTGCTATATCGGATGCGCCACGGCTCCGGGCCGGTGGCCAGACTAGCGCTTCCGGGCGCCTCGGCGGGTTGGCCGGGTGCGCGCTTCTGCTTTTTCCCAGAACTCCGCTGCATCGATTAACCCGGCCCTGCCGTTTTCTATCTGCTCGAGGCGCTCGGCACCAGTGCGAGCGTCCTCGACGTCCTCGATGTGATCCATGAGATCCAACATGCGCTCAAGTAGTGGGACGCTGATCATCGCGGCGACGAGTTTGCCGTCGCTAGTCAGGTACACGGGCGACCGATTGGCCGCATCGACCGTGCCTTTGACATCTTTTCGCAGCTCGGACACCGTGGCAACGGCCGCGTCTCGCCGCACTTTGAACATAGCCGATCGCTCGTCCCATGGGACTCGTGACAGTACGTCTATTTAGACGTTATGACGTACGTCTAATAGTACTATTAGACTGACTTTTTCGCTAGTGGACCGACGCCGCAGTCGGCGGTCCGAACCAAGTGGTGAGCGCGTCAGCGAGCCCCACCTGGGTCAGGTCTCCCACCCAGGCCACATATCCGTCGGGCCGAACCAAAACGGCGCTAGGAGCCGTGACCACCCCGATCGCCGGAAGCTCCCACGTACCCACGTGTGTTGCGTCGATCAACTGCACGCGATCCGCCCATGGAGTGATACGCAAGCCGCCGGGCTCACCGAGGTTGAGGAGCACCGGCCGGGCATCATGCAGCAGCGCGAAGATCCGCAGCGGGCCGTTGGCGGTGGCTAGGTCGAGATCGGGCATGCGGCGCCCGAGCAGCGGGTGCCCCGCGCCGAGGTCGTAATGAATGTCAAGGCCAGACATCATCGCGGCAAATCGTTTGCGAGGCTCGCCCATGCCGAGGAGCTCGGCCATGCTGTCGCGTAAGGCCTTTGTGCGTTCGTCAGCGCGACGAAGCGCGACTGACGCCATCGTGTTGCGCAGCACGCGGGCCGCGACCGGGTGACGCTCGGCGTGATAGGTATCGAGGAGGTTTTCCGTGGATGTCCGGTTGACCACCTGGGCCAGCTTCCATCCCAGATTCACCGCATCGTGCACCCCGATCTGCAGGCCCTGCCCACCGTCCGGGGCATGTACGTGTGCGGCATCGCCAGCCAGCAGGACCCGTCTGTCGCGATAGGTCGCGGCCTGCCGAGTCATGTCGGTGAACCTGGAGATCCAGGTGGGACTGTGGATCCCGTAGTCGGTCCCGCATACGGCGATGAGCGCCTCGCTCAGATCGCGCAGAGTGGGTTCGGTCGTGGGTCCGACGTGTTCTTCAGTCACCATCACCCCTATCGGCCCCGTATCCTTGTAGACCACCTCGCCGTCGCGGATCTCGTACTCCGCCCTGCCGAAGGCATGGATGCCAAAAGCATCGCGGTGGATGCCCAATTCCGGCTCCTCGGCCATCTCGACCTGGGCGATCAAACTGCTCGTGGTCGGATCCCATCCGGGGAACTCGATGCCGGCTGCCTTACGAACCAGGCTGCGTCCTCCGTCGCATCCGACGAGATACTCCGCCCGCAGGGACTGGCCGTCGGACAGTTCGACGTCGACGCCGGTGTCGTCCTGCGCAAAACCCGTCACTTCACGTCCGCGATAGATCGTCACCGCCAGCTCCCCGACCCAGCCGGCCAGTATTCGCTCGATGTGGTTCTGCCACAGCCCGAGCCCGTAGTTGTGCCGGGTGGGAAAGTCGCTGATGTCCAAGCGGGTTCCGCCGAACCTCGCAACCTGCGCCGTCTGTCCCTCCGATAGGAACCGATCGGCGATTCCACGCTGATCGAGAACCTCGAGTGTGCGCGAGTGCAGACCGCCCGCGCGCGAGCCCGCGAGGTCTTGGCTGGGGCGCCACTCGACAATGGCAACGTCGACGCGCGCCAACGCCAACTCGCCTGCCAACATCAGCCCTGTCGGACCTCCTCCGGAGATCACCACCGCATGCTCGGTCATAGCCACACTCCAGCCGGATTCAACCCTGTCGCCACCAACACATGCATTTTGCGACTCCCATTTC
>DATMNB010000001.1:0-19957 GCA_035569435.1 Gemmatimonadaceae bacterium | reverse complement strand
CCGCGCACGTCCCCTTGGTCGCCTGGGGCAGATAGGAGTACGTGACGAGCGGGCACTGCGTCGCGGTATTCGAGCCGTCGGTGAGATGGCCGACACTGTAGTAATAGTCCGGGAAGCTGGTTGGGATGTCGACCAGCCCCTCCTCCGCCGACAGATGCCACTGCGGTTTCCCGGACGCGCCCCGCTTCGTAGTGATGACGATCACGCCATTGGCCGCATCAGTCCCGTACTCGGTCGATGCCGCTGGCCCCTTCAGCACGTCGATGGTCGCGATCTGGCTGACATCGATGTCGTTTAACCGGCTGGGCGTCGGGACGACGTAGGTGAAAGTACTGTAGAACGACCCACCGGCCGAGTTGTCCTGGCGCACGCCGTCGACGATGATGATGGGATCGCTCTGCAGCTCGATGCTACTCTGCCCACGGATGCGGATCGCCTCACCGCTACCGGTGAGGCCGCTCGCCTCCACCACCTCGAGCCCCGGGACCCGTGATGCTAGGATGTCGGTCACGCTGGTGATGGGTGCCGTGGGCGCGATCGAATCGACGTTGACCGTCGAGATCACGTTGCCGACCTGAAAGCGTCGCTGATCGCCCGTCCCCGTCGTCACGACTTCATCGAGCTTCGTCGCCGGCCGACTCAACTTGAAGTCGAGCGTGACTATCCTGTTTTCTTGGACGGTGACGAGTCGCGTCCGCGGAATGAACCCCACGCGCTTTGCCGTGACGCGATACTCCCCCGGGACCACATCGACAATCGTGTATCGCCCCTGTGGCCCCGACTCCGTACTCTGCCCCGTCTCGTCTATCCGGACGATCACGTGCGGCACTGTCGCCCCGGTCGCCGAATCCACGACCAGACCGGTGATCGACGCTGCGCTGGCGAGCCGTGTCTGCGTCGACGCCGCCCCGGCTCTGGCCCGGGCCACCAGCGTGACAATACCCGTACCAGTCAACTCGACATCAACCGCGACATCCTGCAACACGTCAGTCAGCGCCGCGGCCACCGTGATCCGTCCAGCGTCGATCGAGACCGTCGTGCCAGTCGGCAGTACGTCCGTCTTGTACACAATGCGCATGCCAGCCGCCCGGCTAATAGCCGCCAATGCGTCCGCCACGGGCGCGTCTGCCAACGACAACGCGATGGTCCGTCGGAACACCGCTGCACCACGCGCATCCGCCGGCGTCTCACCGTGCGTCGGCGCGTACAGGAACCGCGGCCCTCGGTCTGCAAGCTGTAACACCCGCGTTGAATCCTGCGCCGCCGCGACGCGCACCACACCAACGGCGCACAGGATCGCGGTCAGCACGCGCTGCTTCATTCGAGCGCTCCTCTGACAAGGCGAAACGACGGATCTCTTCACGAGTGCCCACCATGCGCGCCACGCACGAACACTACGCGGTGTCCCTGACGTTCCACGGTCCCACCAATCGCCGTCGCCACCGACCGCAGCACATCATCCAGTGCCTCGTCCTTGAACGACGCCGTGATCGCGCCGCGCGCCAGCGTCGAATCCCCCAGCTGGATGTCGAGCCCATACCACCGCGACAGCTCGGTGACGGCCTCCCGCACCGGCGTCGCCTGAAACACCAAAGCGCCGCGCGTCCAGCCGACATACGCGTCGATGTCGACACCACGCACAACGGACGTGGTGCCGTCGCCGCCGACTCGTCCGAGCATCCCATGCGTGAGCACCGAGCGCGACCCCGATGCCGACGCCGTGTCCCCGAGCGATACCGCCCCCTCGGCGACGACCACCTGCACTCCACGGTCTTCCGGATACGCCCGCACCGCGAACCGAGTCCCGATGTCCTCGGTCACGGCGTTCGCCGTGTGCACCACGAACGGTCGAGCTCCGTCGTGCACGACGGCGAAGTAGGCTTCGCCCTCGAGTGTCAGCTCCCGCCGCGACGCACCATAGTCGGCGGCCAGACGCAACCGACTCGCCGGCGCCAAGGTGAATTCGGTCCCATCCCCCAGCGTCACCGTCTCGCGCTGGCCCGGCGCCGTCGCATACTCGCGGCCTGCTGTGGGCAACGGCGCCGATCGGTGCGATCCAACAACGAGTCCCACACCAAGCGCCACCAATACCGCCGCCGCGATCGCCCCAATCGGCGCCCGCGACCGCCAGACATCCGCGCGACGATGCTCGCCGATCGTCGCCACGACGGCACCAGCCGGCACCGCATCACTCTGGCGACCCGGCGCCGCGCCGACGCGGTCGATCGCATCCAACTTCGTTTCAATGGCGCGCCACCCGGCGGCGACGTTCCACGACTCTGGCAACGCCCCGGTCGCCTCCCACACCGCGCGCGCATCGTCCAGCGCAGCAGCGTTCGCTGGGTCCCGCTCCACCCACGCCTGCACCGCCCGCCGTTCCTCGGCCGTGCACGAATGATTGAAGAACCGCGTCAGCAACACCCAATCGATGGAATCGGCCACGCCGGTCACCCCGTGTCAGAGCCACGGCGGGACGCTCCCCGCCGTATGAGGCTGACACGCGTGTCGACGACCCCCCCACAAAGTCGGGGGCTGCGCAAACGCGATCGCATGAGAACAGAGGTCGGACCGGCATCCCGGCCCGGAGGATTGGCGCGACTACCGCCCGATCAGGATCATTATGGCGAGATACCCCGCCAGCAACGCCCGCAACGCTTTGAGCGCCCGGCCAATCTGCATCTCCACCGCCTTCGGCGTCACCCCGAGCACCATGGCGATCTCCGAATAGCTCAAATGGTGCTGCCGATGTAACAGATACGCCTCACGCATGCGTGGGCTCAGTCGATCGAGCGCCTTCGTCGCCGCGGCCGCCAAATCGTTCACCAACAAGCGGTCGTCCGCCGACTCCTGATACGCCGCCCCATCCGCCGTCACCTGCACCCGCTGCTCCAGGCCCCACGCATCGACCGTCGACTGGTGCCGCAGATAGTTGAGCGCCCGCCGCCGCACAGCGCCATGCAGGTACGCGCCGACAGACGCCACCCGCCAGTCCCGCCGCTTTTCCCAAATACGCGCAAACACGTCGTGCACCAGCTCTTCCGCCGCTGGCCGCGATCGCGTGAACCGATACGCGTACGAGTACAGTGACGCACCATACGCGGAAAAGATCGCGCCGAACGCCGTCCGATCCCCAGCGCGCACCCGCTCGACCAGTGCCGGCTCATCGGCGAGCACGACCAACCGCGCACCATCCCCACTCGACGGAGCGGCGTATTCCTGATCGTCTGGCCGCGCGGATGCTGATTCCATCGGGACCAATTACTGTGACACCACGCGCGGCCTGTCAATGCTGACGCGCACAAATTCGTTTGTACGCACGCGTCATGACACCGTTCGACAAAGAACATGTCGTGTCACCGCGACAGGCGGGTCGCCGGACGGCAACACCATCGTCGGCGACCCCGCCCTTCTATAGCATTATCATTGTGCCGCGACCACCGGCCTGCCCTGCGCGTCAACGACAACCACCGGTGCGAGATTCGCAGCCCGAAGGCCACGCTCAATCGTCGCCCGATCGCCCACGACAACAATGACGAGGTGGGCCGGATCGAGATCCTGCGTCGCCGCTCGCCGCGTGTCCGCTGTCGTCACTCCAGAAAACCGCTCCACGACGTGGTCATAATAATCGAGTGGGAGGTGCTGTTGAATGAGCCCCGCGGTCGCCCCCGCGATCTGTTGGACGGTGGCGAGCGACAGCGGCAGCGATAGCGTCTCCGCTCGCCGAGCAAACGCGAGCTCGGAATCCGTCACGGGTCGCGTCGTGCGCAGCGCGTTCAGGTCACCCATCATGGCCGCAAGCGAACTGTCCGTCTTCGCCGCTGCGACATCCGTTGACGCCGTGAACGTCCCGACCTCGGGGACGACCCGAAACTGGAACCCCGACCGCGCGCCATACGTCCACCCATGGGCCTCCCGCAGATCGAGATTCAACCGCGAGTTGAACGTCCCACCGAGCGTCGCGTTCATGAGCTCGAGCGCGTAGTAGTCCGGCGTGTCGCGACGCGGCCCAATCCCCCCGATGAGAATCGTGCTCTGTGGCGACCCTGGGCGATCATAGAGATAGATCCGCGTCACCCCCCGTCCCGTCGGAGCGGCAATCGACCGCTGCCCCGGCTCGCCACCTCCCGTCCAGCCAGCAAACGCGCGCCCCAACTTCGCCACGGCCGAATCCGGCGTGATGTCTCCCGCCACAACGAACGTCGCGTTCCGCGGGCGATAGTACGCGGCATGATAGGCCATGACGTCGGCACGTGTGATCGACGAGAGGCTGGCCTCCGTCGCCGTTCGCGCATATGGATGCGTCGCCCCATACACCGCGGTCGCGAACACACGCCCGGCGACGTAGCCCGCGCTCGTGGACGCTCGCTGCAGGCCGGCAATCGAGTTCGCCTTGATCCGATCCAGCGCGGACTCAGGAAACGCGGGGTGCAGCAGCTCGTCCGCCATGAGGTCCAGCGACCGATCGACGTTTGCCGTCACGGTCATGAACCCGAGCGCCGACACACCACTGCCAAGGGCAGCTTTCTCTTCAGCGATCTGGTCCGCGCTTCGAGAGGTCGTGCCTTCACCCAACATCGCCCCTGCTATCCCTCCCACCCCTTCCTTCCCCGGCGGATCGAATGCGTCCGGCAAAGTAAGCACCGCGGACACACTCACGATGGGGAGTCCATGATCCTCCAAGACCACCACCCGCACACCATTTGGAAGGCGCCGCGTCACTGCACGAGGAAAGTGCAGCGATGGCGTGGGACCCGGCACGGGCCGATCGGGGTGTCCATCGCTCTGCGCCAGCGCGACCTGTGTAGTGGCGACGGCAACGGCCACCCCCAGCACCCACGCGGCACCCACGGTGCAGCGGCTCATTGGCCCGCCTCCCGACTGGGCGTGACGTTCGTATAGGCCGCGGTTGGTCGGCTCACCTGATCGAGCTTGCCTTTGGGCACCATACTGAGCACCACGCGACCCTCGCCGAGATATTGTTGTGCCACGCGCTGCACGTCGGCTGGCGTGACCGCCTGCGCCGCGGCCAGCGCGGTCTTGTAGTACAACGGATCGCCATGGAACACCTGCCCGTCCTCCAGCGTCTCTGCCTTCGCGTCGAGCGACTGCAACCCCAGCACCGTGCCCACGAGCGGCGCGCGTTTCGCGCGCGACACCTCACTCGCGCTCGGCGGCGCCGTGCGCACCGACGCCACGACGCTATCCACCAACTGATTGATCTCCGTCAGCGACGCCCCCGGCCGCGGCGTGACGTCGATCTCGAAATGCCCGGCATCCTCGTTCCCGCTCTGACCCGACGCGACTGACGATGCCAGCTGCCGGTCGAAGACGAGAAGCTTGGTCAACCGACTCGTCCGATCGAGCGTGAGCACATCAGCGACCGCATCGAGCGCCGACGCATCGGCCGCGCTCTCCCCGACTGACGGCCAGGCGATCACCAGCTTCGGGAGTGTCGCCTTGGTATCCTCGAGCACGAGCCGCCGCTCGGTCGCAAGCGTGGCCGGCGCGACGGTCGGACGCGTGATGGCGGGGCCCGCCGGGATGTTGCCGAAGTAGCGCTCCACCAGGGCCTTGGTCGTGGCGATATCGATGTCGCCGACGATGGCCAGCACCGCGTTGCTCGGCGCGTAGTATTGGCGGAAGAATCCTGTGACGTCGTCCAGGCTCGCCGCGGACAGATCTGTCATCGAGCCAATCACCGGCCACGAATACGGGTTCGATTCCGGAAAGAGTGCCGCGATCAGCACCTCGTCCTTACTCCCGAAGGGCTGATTATCAACCCGCTGCCGGCGTTCATTCTTCACGACGTCCCGCTGATTGTCCAACTTCGCCTGGGTCAGCGCCGGCAGGAGATACCCCATCCGGTCGGATTCCAACCACAGCGCCGTCTCGAGGTAGTTGACGGGCATCGTCTCGTGATACTCCGTCCGGTCGGACGTCGTCGAGCCGTTCATCTCCCCGCCGCCATCTTCGACCATCTTGATGTACTCACCCTTGGCCACGTGCGCCGAACCCTGGAACATGACGTGCTCGAACAGGTGGGCGAACCCCGTGCGGCCACGCACCTCATTCTTGGAGCCGACGTGATACCAGACTGCTATGTGGACGACGGGCGCCGTATGATCTGGCGACAGGAGAACCGTCAGGCCATTCGGAAGTAGGACGCGCTCGACCGGGATCGTCGGAATCGTGACCGCGGGCGCCGCACGCTCCTGTGCCGCGACCGGACAAACCGCTGACAAGCTTCCGAGGACCACAACGGCCCGCCTCAACACGCGCGGGTGTAAAACACGATAGAGCATGAGGATCCTGCGATCGGAGAAATAGAGAAAGCCGCGCGCGATGTCGCTACCGATGAGACAAGGGAGGGCACGTTTCCCACACGCCCTCCAGTCCGCGCGACACCCCCGGGCTCCCTACCCCCGCCACATGGCCAAGCAGCATCGCGAGCTGCGCCGGGAAAAACAAAACGCCCCCGACGCTAGAAAAAGCCGCGGAGACGCGAGGGGCTTTTTTAGCTGATTGTTTTACGTGGCCGCAATATGCCGTAACTCGCCACGAGCCTTCGATTGTCGACACAAAAGTAGTAGCGCTCAGCCACCGGTGCAACACGCCGTTCGATATAGGGGCTGCTCAACCCATAAATCGGTCCGCACGATGCCCACCCCGTCTCATCGATGGACCGAGACGCCACCACCAACACACGATGGACCATCTGACCCAACCCACAACGTACCCGACGATCATCCCACCGATAACTCCACCGACCAGCGACACTGCCCCACGCCAATGCGCGGGAGCGACCATCGCGGGCTCTCGCCCCAACGCTCCCACCCCGAGGGCAAATCCAAACGGCAGCCCAAACCGGATCACACCAAACTCCCAAATGACCCCCCGACGTCCCAGGGGCCCGCGTCGGACGACCCACGCCGGTCGCAATTCGAGTACGTCCCGGCGATGCACCGAACGGCCGCCGCCCGATCGCTGGTCGCGTGAAATCGATGCCGGACGCGGCCTATCGGTGACGGCACCGTTTCGCACCCCCCCAAGAATTCAGCTGGTGTCCGCACCGGCTGCGCGGGCCCGCGCATCTATATAGAATGACACGGAAGCCCGGCGAATCCCCTCACACCCTCTCCCCTGCGGACGTCGCCTACGGCGTGCGAGACAGCGCGCGGCCCCCGTCGGCGTCACGTTCTACATCATCGGCGATGACTCGTTACCCCTCACGCAAGCCCGTTCGCGACATTGTAGGGGTGCCCCCTCGGTCACTCCGCCGCCGTCTGGCGCTCGCCACGCTCGCTGCCGTCTCGATCACCGCATGTCTCCCGAAGCCCGAACCCGAGTCGGCCCCTGCGCCCCATGCGACTCCGTCCGTAGCCACCGGCACCGAGCGAACCGCCGGCCGTACCCCATCCACGGACTCCGAGGTCACGGCATTCCTGGCCGTCCTCGCCCGGCGCACGGGCCGCACCGACGCCGCCGGCAACTCGGATTCGACACTTGGCGCCGCGCCGTTCCTAGTTGCGGCCTACGACACGACCTCGACCGGTGCGTTGATCCCATTCGTCGTCGCCGCCCGACCAGCCATCCCGACCGCTCGCGACGCCCACGCCCAAGGCCGCGTGATCGTCTTCATCGAGGCCGGCGCACAGTCAACCACGGGTGACGGCACCGACGCCCTCCTCGCCACGCTGCGCGATCTCCTGACCCACGATACGATCACCCGGAACGTCCTCGACTCGATTGTCCTTGTCGCGGTCCCCCGCGCACGCCTCGCCGACACACTAACCAACCCAACGGCCCCAGACACTGACCTCGTGCTCGGCACCGCCCTCGACTCCCGCACGACCTTCGCCATCCTCCACGCCTGGGACCCAGACGTGGTGATCGATCTCCAGTCCGGCGACTTGGGCGGCGCGGCCTACCCGGTGGTCACCGCCCCGCCACTCACACCCGCAGCCCTGTTCGCCGGCCCATTCACAGCCGACACACTCGTGCCCGAGCTCCGTCGCCGCCTCGAGGCCCGCGACCGGATCCACACCTTCCCGTGCGGCACGGTCGTCCCACCATATAGTGGCGCCGACGACGACACCGCCGCCCACGTCTGGGCCGGCTGCGACCACCGCGCGCGCGTTCTCACCAACTACGCGGGCCTCCGCAACCGCGTGGGCCTCCTGGCGCGCGCAAACCACAACCTCCCGCTAACCCAACGGGTCGCCGCACTCTCCGCGTTCCTTCGCCAAGCCCTGTCCCTTGTCGCCGAACAACGGTCCAACGCGCTCGCCCACATCACGGACGCCGACACCACAGTCGAAGCCTGGGGCGCGGACCCCGGCCGCGCCCTCCCCGTCCCGCTCCGCGCCGACCGCGCCCGCGGGGGCCCGATGGTGCCGATCCTCGTCGAGGCGCAACCGTCTGACGCCCGCCGCCATCCAAAACTCATGTCGGTCGAGGACCAAGAGCCCGCGAGCCCGCGCCGCCCGCCCCTCGCCTACGTGCTCCAACCTGGCGACAGCGCCACGGCACGCCTCTTGGGCCGGCACGGCATTACCGTGCAACATCACTCGGCCGAGCAGCGGGTGACCATCGTCGAGCGATTCATCATCGACTCGGTGACCGCGCCACCCACCCACTTCACGGGCCACTGGCTCCGCGTGATCGCCGATACGACGCTCGCCCCCGGCTCCTACATCGTCCCCGCGGGTCAGCCACTGGGCCTCCTGCTCATGCAGCTGCTCGAGCCGGAGAGCGACGACGGACTCGCCGCCTGGCACATTTACGACCGCGCCCTACACAAGGGCGCCGCCTACCCGGTCTTTCGACTCTTAGACTGAGCGCGACCGCGTCAGTCGCGACTTCCTCTGTCGCCCCGCCATCCTCGCGGAAGAATGCGACAGTCGCCACCATGGTCTCGGCCTGCGCCGACATCTCCTGCGGCGTCGCCGCAGGCGCAAGCGACAACGACACCGTCGAGTCTTGGCCAACTGGATCCGTTGACCTCGCCCCGGCCACGTACCCGTCTCCTTGGCCAGATTCATGAATGCCACAGGGCGGCGCCGACACAGGGTTATGGAGCCGGCATGTCCGGCCTCGCCACCTCCGCCCGTAACGCACGGATCGCCCGCGCGACGAGCTGTTCCGCGCCACTCAGCGTCACCCCGAGCGCCCCCGCCAGCTCGAGAAACGACAACCCCTGCTCATATCGCAACCGGATCGCCGTTTGCTGTCGCTCCGTCAACCCCAAGAACGCGCGCCGCAAAGTCGCCATGACCTCGGCAGTGGCCTCGGCGTCCGCCAGAACATCGGCTGGATTCGGAGCCATCGCGAGATCGGGATCGGTCGCGCCGGACTGCTGGACCATCAGTGCGTGCCGATCGCGCGTACGCCGCCGCCCGAGTACGTTGAGCGCGCGATTACGGACGGCCGCCAGCAGGTACGCGCGCAGCGACGTCGGCGCCCGCCAGTGGTCGCGGCCGTCCCAGATCCGCCAGAGCACGTCCTGCACGATGTCCTCGGACTCCGCGCGGTCGCCGACGAATCCGAACGCGAATTGGGCGAGCCCGGGCCCGTACGCCCGCACGACCGCCTCCAGCGCCGATGGATCGCCACGACGAATCCCGTCGACCCATGCCCGCTCCGCGATCGCCCCCTCGTCGTCCCCCGCGCCGGCGTCCGTCGTCGGACGCCGACCTATGCGATCGGTACCAATGCGGCCCGATCCCACCAGGATGGCGTTGCGCGGCGATGCGACCTCCACGCGTCCGTCCCGTGCGCTCCCCCCTCATCGATCACAACGACCTCCCCGGCCGAATCCCAAGCTGCCCTCCGGCACCAGCCGGCCGCCGACGGTACACCGCGTCATGTCTTTAAGACACACGGGACACGCATTCTCCCCCACTTTTCCTGCGATACTCGCCAATCGGTCGGCCCCGCTACGCCGTCTTGGTCGAGGTGATGCACCCCCGATAGTTGGGATTGGTGATCCTCGCCCCCCCCACCGCAGTTGGCAGTGTGAGGCTCACGTCCGTCCCATAGTTCGGGATCGGCGGCGACAGTCCCGGGCTCTCCCCGTTGGGAAACACACCCGTTGGAAAGACGGTGCTCTGGTCACGGCCATACTGCCGGATGAGCCGCCGCATGTCACCCAACCGCGTGCCCGTCCCGAAAAGCCAAAACGCCCGCTCCCGGAACATGACGTCCACCTGCAGCCCGGCACTCGCGCCAGTCGTCGAATCCGTGGCGATCGTCGCCAACGAATCCGGAAACGTCACCTTCGTGTCCGACGCATCTTGGCGCAGCCCGTTCAACTTCCCCGCCCAAGCTCCGATCTGGCCCGCTTGCAGTGCGGCCTCCGCCTCGATAAGTCGCGCTTCGACTCCGGTCGCTAACGGCACATAGGTCGAGGGGTTCCCGAACTTGGTCGGGTAGTACCAGGACCCACCATCACACGTATGCGTGATCGTGGTGTCGAACACGAGTCGCGGATCTTTGGCCGACAGGAAGTCCAGACCGACGCCGCCTTCGTGGTCCGAGACATTCATATAGCCACAGTTGTAGTAGCCACCCCCGGGGAGCTGGGCCGCGTAATTGTTGGGCGGACCTGAGTTGTTGTACGTCGGCCCTAGCTCGCTATTGTAGACAAAGCTGGTTGGGACACTCGCAACGGCGGCGGCGGCCAGAGCGTACAGCCCCCGATTGAGGAGCGCGCGGCCCAGCCCCACACTCGCCAGGTATTGGACGGTGTCGTTGCCACTGGCGTGCGCGAGCGCCGAGTCGAAGTGCGCTTCCGCCGTCGCGAGCAAGGAGTCCGTGGTCAGGGGCATCCCGTACTGAATACCCCCGCCCGCAACGAAGGCGCTCAATGGCACGCCGGCACAGTAGTCTTCCGCCATTAGTACTTCCGAGTAACCGGCGAGCGCCAGCACGGTCCCCACTTTCGACTGGCCGGTTGGCGGCTCATAGGTACGAAGGGGCCCTTCCACTAACAGCAACGATGACCGGGCGGCCAGAAGGTTCGTGAGCGCTGCATCGGCGAGCTCGCCGGCGTTTGTCGAACCTACGGTGATTCGCGCATCGATGGTCGCTTCGTATGGATTGCCGTTGAAATAGCTCCATCTGAACTCGTCCGTGATCAGCGTGGTCCACTCGATCAGCTGACCTGATTGCGAAGTCGCTTGAAACAATTGACTCGTCGCGCCGGCGAGCGCGGCCTCCGCGCCCGACTGGCTGTTGAGCGCACCACTGCTCAACACCCCGGTCGGCGGCGGCACGCTCAGGATGTCGCTCGGACCGCAGCCTCCCAGCGCCGCGATGGCGAGCACGGAACCGCTCAGAAAGCCCTGTCGTAGCCACGCACGAGGAGCGCGGGCCGTGTCGTTGTGCTGCGTCGTCATATATACGATTGGCCGGAGTGATTACAGTCCAATGTTCAGACGAAGAACCCAGTACCGTGCGAGCGGCACGGAGCTCGCATCGACCCGCAGGTCATTGTTGACGCTGCCGGGAGCGGACGGGTTCGTGCCCAATTGGATGGTCGATCCCTGCGCGCCCACCGTGCTCGTTGCCGGATCCGGCCCAGAGTATCTCGTCCACAGCGCCAGATTCCGCACGGCCCCCGTCAGACTCAAGCTGCGCGCGCGGAGTCGGCGAGCCCAGCGCACCGGTAGCTCGTAGGTCGCCGACAATTCAGAGAACCGCACGTACGTCCCGTCCTCGAAGAACCCGCTCGGATATAAGCCGTATTGAGCGACAGGCAGCGTCGCCGCGACGGCACGCGCCTGGCGCCACTGCGGCGCGCCCGCGATGTTCTGTTCCTGGAGTGTCGACTGACGAGCCGCGTCGAGTGCGGTCGTATTTTGTACGACATAGTCGCCGGCGTAGTTGAACAGGGCGCCGATCGTGAGCATGCGCCACAATGTGATGTGTGTCGCCAACGATCCGGTTTGCTTCGGGATGCTGGAACCCAGGTACGACGCGGAGTCGTTGAGGGTGACCTCGTTGGGCTCGATGATCCCGTCGTGATTCAGATCGGCATAGTGTTCCCGCAATCCCCAGTAGCCGTACAGTGGATACCCGACCGCGTTGCGCTGGCTGCTACCGGTGATGCCGATTTCCTGCGCGGTGATCCCCGGCGCGAGCTGCAGGAGCTTGTTGCTGTTGAACGCCGCGTTCAGTGTGAAACCCCAGGAGAACGAGCGCATCTGAATGACGGTCGCCGTGACCGTGGCCTCGATCCCGTTGTTTCTCACCTCGCCGATATTCTCCTCGTATGTGGCGTCGGCGAGATCAAATCCCAGCGACTGATTATAGAGCGCGTTGTGCGTTGTCTTCGAATATCCCGTGAGGTCGATATTGATTCGATTGTCGAAGAGACCGATGTCGACACCAGCCTCGGATTCCTCCGAGCGCTCTGGCTCGAGACGGGGGTTGCCGGGCGCATTGATCTGGAGGGCAGTGACGTTGCCGCCATTCAGATAGACGACCTCGGGGGTGTACAGTTGGAGCGAGGCCCCGTTGGTGGGCTGCACACCCGCTTCCCCGAACGCCGCTCTCCATCGAACGCTCGTCGCCGTGTTCTGAATCGCCAACCACGACACGCTCACCTTCGGGTATGCGGCAGTGTGATACGAGTAGCCAAATCCGCTGCCAGCATCGATGCGAAGCGCGCCCGTCAGAAACAGCCGATCGGCGAACGAGAATTGCTCCTCTCCGTATCCCCCGAGTGTCGCATCTCGGCTCCCTTGCTGGGAGAGGAACGGACTGGCGGAGCCGTTGAGTGTCAAATTCGTCGCTGTCAACTCTTGGGCCGTCCCAGACTGGCCTGCCGTTCGCGTATCACGCATCTGGACACCGATCGAGCTGACCGCGCGAATGGTATTCGTCAGCGGTGCGGTGGCCGAGGCCCGAAAATCGGCCGAGTAGATATCGATGGTCGAGTTCGTGACAGCGACGGCGCCCCGATTCGACTGGTGGTACAGGGGATACTGTGACTGCGGATACACGATATCCTGCTGTACCTGCGTGCCATGGTCCAGCCCAACAGTCCCATTCGTCGTCAGCCACGATGCGGGCCGCCAGCTTGCCGTCATCCCACCAGTGAATCGATCGGTCTGTTGGGTCTGGATCTGCCCGAACTCCTCCAGCGGCGTGACTTGCACGGTATAGAGTTGTGTCTGGCCGTATCCGTACCCATGCGCCGAATCGGGCAATGAAACGCCGTTGATCGGACCGCTCGCAAACTGATTCGAGGCCGGAATGGTCTGGAACGTCGACATGAACGCCGCGGTCACCGTGAGATCGGCCGTCGAGCCTAACTTTGCCACCGTATTCGCACGGGCCGACCGCTGCTGCTCGCCGCTCGGGCCCATCGTCGCCGCGGGAAGGCCGATATTCACGGCCTCCGACCGGAAGACGTCCGGCATCCGCGCCATACCTGTCTCGTTCGACAGACCGCCTGCGACGTAGTACCGAATCGCATCCTGTCCGCCGCTGACCGAGAGGTTGTACTTCTGCCGGTTGCCGGTCCCGTAGATCGAGTACTGCGATCGGTTGAGCGGGTTGAAGTGCGTCACGCTGTCGACGGCACAGGTCCCGTCCGTGGATGACGGGCTCCCATACGCTGGAACGAGCGGGCATTGCGTGGCGGCGTTGCTGCCGTCAGTCAGGTGTCCCCAGCTGTAGTAGTATTCCGGGAACTTGACGGGCATGTCGCTCTGGCCCTCTTCCGCGGAGATGTTCCACTGCGGCCGCCCCGACACACCGCGCTTGGTGGTGATGACGATCACCCCGTTCGCCGCGTCCGTTCCGTATTCGGTCGCGGCCGCCGGCCCTTTCAGTACGTCGATCGTCGCGATCTGGCTGAAATCGAGATCGTTGAGCCGGTTCGGCGATCCCACCGCGTTAAACAGTGGGGAGCCGGCGCCGCCTGGCGTGTTGTCTTCGCGGATGCCGTCAACGATGATGATCGGATCGCTCTGCAGCACGAGGCTGCTCTGCCCGCGGATCCGGATTGCCTCGCCACTGCCGACCAGCCCGCCGGTCTCGATGATCTGCAATCCGGGCGCACGCCCCGTGAGCAGATCGGTCACGCTGGTAATCGGCGCCGTTGGCACGATCGAATCGGCGTTGATCGTCGAGATCACGTTCCCGACCGAATAGCGGCGCTGGTCGCCGAGCGCGGTCGTCACGATTTCGTTCAGCTTCGTCGACGGCTGGTTCAACGGAAAGTTGAGCGTCGTCGTCGCTCCTTCGCGCACGTCGACAACTCGTACTCGGGCAATGAATCCCACCCGCCGCGCCGAGACGTGGTATTCTCCCGGTGAGACCAGCGTGATCGTGTACCGCCCCTGTCCGTTCGAGACGACGCGCTGCCGTGTCTCGAGCACCTCGACCGTGACGCCCGGAATCGTCGCCTTGGTGATGGAGTCCGTGATGTTTCCCTCGATGGTCCCGCCACTCGGCTGCGCTGGCGCCGCACGAGGCGGTGGCGCGCCGTGCCGCGGCACAATGGTGATCGTCTGCCCATCGGCCGAGAGCTGCACGTCGACCCCGGCGTCGAACAGGACCGCCGTCAGCGCCGCGCCCACCGTCACCTGCGAAGCGCTGAATGCCACCTGCGTATCGAGCGACACCTTGGTCGGACTCGCCACCAGTCGCATCCCCGCCTGTCGCGCGATCTCGGCCAGCGCCGTCCAGAGCGGAGTCTGGCGGAAGTCCACCGAGATCGAGCGCCGCAGCACCGCAGCGTCCCGCGCGTCACGCCACGAACCGCCGGCATCGTTTGGCGCCGGCGCCGCCCAGAACCGCGGGCCGCGATCGGCCACTTGGAGCTCGTGGCCAGCCTGCGCCAACACCGGTCGGGCCGGCACACATGCCACCAGCACCGTTGCTATCAGCAGTCGCCGCGCGAGACTGCGTCCGTCCATGAGCTCGTCTCCCTTACGTTGATGCATCGGTCAGCGCGACGGGCGATTCGGCACGATGCGGATCGCTCGGCCGTCCTGCGTGTAGTGCGCGCCAACAGCGGAGGTGACCGACGTCAACACCTCGGTCATCGATTGCATGTCGAATGTCGCCCTGACCAGCTGCCGCCCCAGCGCCGGGTCGGCCACTGTGATGGTCACCCCGTACCACCGCGCCAACACGGGCACCACGTCGCGGAGCGGCGCGTCGCGGAACATCAGCTCCCCGCGCGTCCAGCCGATGTACGCCGCCAGGTCTGCCTCGTGTGACCGCCCGATGTGCCCGTTCGCCGTCAGTACAGCGACATCGCCGGCAGCCAGCAAATCAGCCGTGTGCTGGACTGACTCCGCGGCGCCGGTGGCGGCAAACGCCACACGGCCCTCGGCGACCGCGACCTGCACCGCCGTGTCGGACGCATAGGCGCGGACGTCGAATGCCGTCCCGACGTCCGTCGTGGTCGCGCCCCCAGCCCGCACGCGGAACGGACGTGCGTCGTCGCGCACGACGCGAAAGAACGCTTCCCCTTCCAGCACCACCTCGCGCGCCGATCGGCCATACGCCACCGGCACACGCAACCGACTCGTCGGCGCCAGCGCGAACTGCGTCCCATCGGACAGCGTCACGTTGAGCCGCTCACCGGCCGCCGTGGCGTACTCACGCACCGGTCCGGCGCTCAGCCCCAACCGGCGCGCCGACCCGATGACAACGCCTGTCCCGATCGCCACCACTATGGCTGCCGCGATCGCCGCGCGCGCCCACCAGGAGCCCATCGCCCCGGCATGACCGCTCCCCGAACTCCACAGTCGCAAGCCATGTCGCCGCGACATCTGGTCGTCGGCTCCCAGCGCCGTGACGCGCGTCGCTCGCCGTCCCCCCTCACCCTGTCCACGTATCGCCCGCGCCCGCGCCGCCAGCTCGGCCCCGTCGAACGTCGGCCCGTCGGCCACCGCCGCCATTGCCGCCTGCAACCGTGCAAGGCCATCCCGCACCGCCGGATGCGCCGCGCACACGGCATCGATCTGGGCGATGTCATCCGGCGATGCCGCGCCGGTCAGATACCGGTCGAGCAGCGCCGGATCGAGATCACGAACGTCGAGTGGTCGCGGCAAGTCGCCACTGCCGCCGGGCGGTTTGGTCTCCATGCCCAGGAGACACGACGATAAGCCGATTGCCTACGGTGCCCTCGGCCGACGCGGAGGGCGGGTGGCGTTAGCGGCCGCCGACCCGGTTGCGCAATGTCAGGAGCGCTCGGAGCACGAGTTGCTCGGCCGCCTTCCGCGTCAACCCCATAACCTGCCCGATCTCCGGATAGGTCAGTCCCATGCCGTACCGCAGCACGATCGCCTCCCGCCGCCGGGGCGCCAGCGTCGCGAGCAGCGCGGCAACTTCCGCGCGATCCGCTACCCGGTTATCAGCCCCCTCTCCCCCCCACACCGCCGAGCCGATCGCTGCCTCGTGCAGCATCGTCGCCTCTCGCCGCGCGTCGGCCCGCAACGTCCGCCGTCGGTTCGCCGCCTCGTTCCGAACGGCCGAGAGAAGATAGGTCCTCACCGTCGTCGTCACCCGCCACGACTCCCGGTACCGCCAAACCCGGGCGAGCACGCCCTGCGCCACGTCCTCCGCATCGTCCGGCGCCCCCACCAACGCCGCCGCGTACCGCACCATCACCGGAAAATGCCGCGCCACAATGGCGTCGAACGCCGTCGCGTCTCCCTCCCAGACGCGCGCAACGAGCGCCGCGTCATCCGCGTCGCGCGCACGATCGTCGTCGGGTTCCGCGCGTACCGGGAGAGTCATCCGATGCCGCCACCTCAATGCGTCGCACCATCCTCGTACCGCACGAACGTGCCATCACGAGCAATCGCGGCAATGCGTACAGCATCGAACTCGACCTGTCAATGCTGCGCTGTCGATTGCGCCGATCGCTGCGCAGTTGACCAGACCCTGTGGTGTGCGCGTAAACGCCCGATGCCAACGCCTCCGCCGCGAAGCCCAGCGGCACGCGATGCCGCAGCACCGGTAGCGTCACGCGTCGACATCGGCCGGCGTCACCGTCATCCGCCCCTGCAACAACGCATGCGCCGCCAAGAATCAGCGCTTGCCCCGCGCGCGGACCGCGTTCAGCTCAACGACCGAACCCAATCCCGCCACTGATCGACGTTCGTGCCGAAATCCTTGCCGCTCAGCGAGCGCAGCACCCCGAGCGCCGCGTTACGCACCGATGGCAAGTGCGCGCCGGCGTACGCCAGCAGCAACGTTCCGCCATTCCGCAGAAAGGGCTTGGCCAGCGCTGGATCTGGTTTGGCCTGAGCGAACAGATGCAGCAGCTCCGGCATCATGAATTCGCTCGTACCATCGAACACCGCGTGCACCGCCGGCGCCACGACGACCCAATCATGGGGACGTTTACCGGCGCCAACCCATCCCCGCAACGCACTCATCGCCGTACCCTTGACAATGCCGTCGGATTCCAACCAGCTCTGCGAGAGCGCCGCCCACGCGCTATCGTCCTGCGGGAACGACGCCAGGATGGTTACCGCGACGAGGCGGTCATTGAGACTCGAATCGGTCTGCAGCGCGGCCATCGCCTCGCGCTCGTCGCTCAACCCACTCCGCTCCGCCGTAAACGTCCGCAGCTCGGCGACCGCCGCCGAATCGCCCGCCGTGCGAAGTCGCAACGATGGCGCTTTCGCTCCGTTCGCATACGCGGCCGACAGGATGTACGCCATCATCGCCGACGGATGGACCTGGACGATGCTCCGCGCCGATGCCCAGTCCGGCCGCCCTCCAGCGGTGTCCAATGGCAAGAAGTGATGATGAATCCGCGCCGAATCCTGCGGCTCGGTCACCGTCACGATCCAATACGGCGCCCCGGCGCTATCGCGCGCCTCGATCGACGCCGCGTCGGCAAAATGGAGCTTGTATCGCAGCACCGCTCCGCATGCGTGCGCCCCTGCGGTCCGAAGATCGTACCCAGCGTGCGCGCGCAGCGAGTCTTGCAACCCGTCCACCGTCCAGCGTTTGAGCCCCAACACTTCCACTCGGCCATTCGGCGTCTCGATGACGTTCGCGCTGGATGCAGCTTGCCCTCTCATCGATCGCGATGCACTGACGAGCGACAGCGCCGCCAACACCACATGCGCGAACCGCGCGCGGGCAGCGACGCCACTAGACCGCATCGGTCAAGCTCGTGAACGCAAAGTCCCGCGCCATGACCGGCGGCATGACGTTTCCGCGCTGGACGCGCCGTGCCGGACCCAAAGCTTCCAGATTGTTCAGAAAGAAGAATGGCGAATCCTCGAACCGCAGGTTCTTGATCGGCTTAGTGATCTTGCCATGCTCGATCAGGAACGTCCCGTCCCGCGTGACCCCTGTCATATACAAAGTCTTCCGTGAGACCAGTGACACATCCGAGAAGCGCGTGATGTAGATCCCACGTGTAGTTGACGCGATCATGTCGTCGATCGACGTCGGGCCGCCTGACATGCGGAGCACAGAAGGGTTGTTGACCTGATCCAGATCGTGGACCGCCGCCATTGCTCTCGTTGGATATGACAATACCTTGAGCACGCCGTGGTCGATCCACGTCACCGGCACGAACTGCACAATTTGTCCGGCTACAAACTGAAAGGGCAAAAAGCCGCCGTCGGGATCCATCGGATCCGCCGACAACGACACACGATCGTCCAGCACTTTCATCCCGATCTTGTTCCCCCCGCCTGGCTTGGAAAAGGGCGTAAGCCCCCGGTCAGCCTCCCGACCACTGAGCACACGGGCGATCATCTGGACGAGCTCGCCGACCGCGTCCGGCGTCATCACCACCGTATATCGCCCTGGCTCGATTGCCACAGAATTCTTGCTGCGCTGGGCCAGATTGATCGCGCGTTCCGTGAGGGCGTTCACGTTGAGTTTCGACCAGTCCTCGCCCTCCCATGCCGCCCACCCCGAGCCTGTACCGTCGGTCGTACGAGCCGTCAGCGCGTACTGACAAGTCGATGTACGCCCGTACTCAAAGTGTCCGGCCTTGGTCAGCACAGCAGACGTGCTCGGGTACGACGCGATACTCCCGGCGCCCACCAGTCCGGCCTTCCGCGCGGCCGAGACCGACGTGTCGATCGCCGTGAGTCGTCCCTCCGGAGCGAGCAATGCCAGTGAGTTGTCCGACCACAACACGGGGTTGACCGACGGAACGGGCCGAAGGGAATCCTCCGGCTCCTCTACCGGCGCCAGTACCGCTAATGCCTGGGCGAGCGCCTCTGCTTTGGCCACCACCGCGCGCAACGACTCATCGTCCAGCCGATCCGTGTCCATGCCGGCGCGACGCTTGTCGAACTGCGCGGCAAATCGCACACCATGGTGCGACGAGTCCTCCCCGTGCTGCACGTCGTTGAGCGCGAACTCCGTCGTGCCCGCGAGCGACGACGAGACAGCAACGGTCTCATCGAGCGCCGTTATGTAACCTTGGACCTTCTGCGCGAGGGCCAATGACTGCTCGCGCGTGAAGAGCGCGGGCGATTCGTCGGCGCTCGAGAACAACGACCGCGGCGCGCGGCGCGTCAGACTATGCGGACTCATTGCGTTCTCCCCGTGTTCACGACGTTCACCTCGCGGAATCGCGCCGCTACCGACCGGACCGTTCGACACTGGAAGAGCGCCGGAAACCCTTCGGGGAACGACTCGACCGAGCTTGCCCCTCCGATCGCCAGCAGTCCTTTCCAGAACGCCTGCGTTTGGAACTGGATCGCCACGTCCTTGAGGTGCCCGACCAACTTCCCGTTCCGGATCTCCTGCGCGCCAACACCAGTCCCGTAGGCGTTTAGCAGCGCGAAATCGGCCGACGCGCCTCCGCCACCCGGAAAGTAGATCCCATGTTTCACGTCTTTGATCAAGTCCTCGACCGTGACCGCCGCCGTCCCTGGTTCGACCGTGATATTGGGCGTCGCCTCCATCGGCTCGCTCCAACGGCTCGTCGCCGCCACACCATGGGCGTGCT